>CAYOXS010000275.1:0-1295 GCA_964407935.1 uncultured Caldilineaceae bacterium | reverse complement strand
CCGGGCGCGCTCGAAAGCCGGGCGTCGGCGCAGGGACAGCCCCTGCCCGCCGAGCTTGTGCCTGTTCAGCAGCAGGCAGTTCAACTCGCTATGCGAATACGGGACACCGTTCGCATGGCCCACCAAACCCGCGAGCACGGCACGTGGTCGCTGCTGGTCGCGCCGCTACGCGTGGGTGAAGCAGTGATTGGCGCAATTTCGGTAAAAAGCCCGCGCCCCGACGCTTTCCACCCCAGTGACGAAACGCTGCTCAACACTTTTGCCAGCCACGCCTCCATCGCCATTCAAAACGCCAACCTGTTCCGCGATCTGTCGTCGGCCTACACTGACCTGTCGACCAAGCAAGAGGAGATTTTACGCAGCCACAGCACGCTCAAGGCGCTGTTTAACGGGATTACCGACGGCCTGTACATCATCGACCCCAATCTGAACATTGTGACCATTAACCAGGCCGAGGCGCAGCGACTGGGCACCACTCCAGAGGCGCTGATCGGCCGGCCGTGCAACGAGGCGCTGTGGGGCGAGGCCACGCCGGCGCTCACCCGGATTGTGCAGGAAACATTTGCCACCGGTAAAGAGGGTATTTGGGAAACCAAAACCGACATCGACAACCGCAACCTGTTTGCCGACCGGAATGTGCGCACCTACCCCATTTTTTCGTCGTCCGGTGCGGTGAATCAGGTGATTATTTTGGCGCAGGATGTGTCTGAGCAGTTGCGTTTGCAGGCATCGCTGTTCCGCTCGGCCAATATGGCCGCCGTGGGGCAACTGGCCTCCAGCGTGGCCCACCAGATCAACAACCCGCTGACCATCATTATTGCCAATTCGCAGATTATGGGCATGGAGATGTCTGAGGACTCGCCGGACTTTGGCATGATCAAGCACATTGAAGAAGCCGGCACGCATATCCGCAAAATTGTGCAGAATCTGCTCGATTTTTCCACTCAGGACAGCTATGACTGGTTTGAGACGGATCTGGAAGAGACGATTGATGATGCGCTGACGCTGGTGAGCCATTCGCTGCGCAAAAGCGATATTTCTGTCACCAAACAGATCGATCCAATGCCAACAATCATTGCCAGCGCCAGCCATCTGAAGCTGCTGTGGATGAACCTGCTGCTCAACGCCCGTGACGCCATCGACGCGGCCGAAATGCGGGGCGGGGCCATCGAGATTATCGCCGGGCAGGTAAACGACAGCGATGTGCAGATCAGGCTGATTGACAACGGCATCGGCATCCCGGTGCAGCACCGCGACCGGCTGTTTCATCCGTTTTTTACCACCAAAAGCAGCGG
>CAYOXS010000274.1:0-8081 GCA_964407935.1 uncultured Caldilineaceae bacterium | reverse complement strand
TCGCCTTTGCGGTCGCGCACCAGCGGGGCCAAAATCATAATCCGGCTGCCATCGGGCTTGCCTTGAATAGCCTCGATGATCTGCTGGCTGGTTTGCACGTTCACTTCCCGGCCGCAGTTGTGGCAGTGGGGCACGCCAATGCGGGCAAAGAGCAGCCGCAGGTAGTCGTAAATTTCGGTGACGGTGCCCACGGTTGAGCGCGGATTGGTGCTGGTGCCTTTCTGGTCAATTGAAATGGCCGGGCTGAGGCCCTCAATCTGGTCAACATCGGGCTTGTCCATTTGCCCCAGAAACTGGCGGGCGTAGGCCGACAGGCTTTCCACGTAGCGCCGCTGGCCTTCGGCGTAGATGGTATCAAAGGCCAGGCTGCTTTTGCCGCTGCCGGACAGCCCGGTGATGACTACCAGTTGGTCGCGGGGAATTTCAAGGGTAATATTTTTCAGGTTGTGGGCGCGAGCGCCGCGAATGATCAGTTGTTTGTGCATCGCTGACTGCCGTGAAGAGTGTCTAAAACAAACTGTTACTTTACCACCAAGCCGCTGATTTTGCAACGCCAATTTTGTCCCTTACCAATTTGACCCGAATGAGACCCAGTCAGGTAGTTTACATAAAGCAACAGAACGGGTATAATGGCGGCAGAGTTTTTGTTATGTCGTGTTGTTTTTTCTGCTTTTATATGGCATAATGGTTATGGTTACATTGGCGTTTAAAAAACATCTTTTATAAATCATTGTCACGCCAATTACTGGACTGTACGCTTTTATCCGCTACCCAGACCGCTGTTTGCCAGATAGTCGCCTCATCGGGGTCACATAACAGAAAAGTAACCGGCCGTGTACCAACTCTGGTAACTGCCTTTAAATTTCAAGTGCGAGTGAATTGCTTATGAGTAACGTAGACGTCCCTCAGGATAATGACTCACCCGAAAATGAAATTGAGTCGCCTGTTGATGGCCCAACTCCCGATTGGATGAAGATGGCCACGTCGTCCAGCAGCAAACCATCGCTGACGGAAGAGAACACGCCGTCGTGGCTCAAAAATATCAAGGCAGGCAAATCCAAAGATGTGCCGCAGCCATCAACTCCGCCCGAATCCCGGGAATCTTCCTCAACAATGACCGATTTGGAGCGGTTGCTGGCTGAAGAAGGCGTTGATTTAGGCAGTGTGCCGGAATCCCGCCCCCCCGGCGCCGAAGGGATGTCGGCCCGCGACTGGATGATTGCCACCTCTGATGACGAAATGATTCGAAACCGAGTAGGGGAAGAACCGTTTATGGATACCGATGAATTGGACACCGAAGACCCCTATGCCGGGTTGTCTGACATTGAGCGGCTGCTGGCCGAAGAAGGTGTTGACCTGGGTTCTGTGAGCGAGAGCCGGCCGACCGGCGCCGAAGGCATGTCGGCCCGCGACTGGATGATTTCTACCTCTGATGACGATATGATTCGCCGGCGGGTGGGGGCCGAACCGCTGGCAGATACATCGCCATCAATCCCCGCGTCCCAGCCGGAAGCCGAAGAACCGGCCGAGTCAATCCTTGATACCGATTTGCCCGATTGGTTGCAGGATGAGGCCGCCAAAGAACCCGATTTTTCAGAAGTAGTAGCCGGCAGCGAGGAAGAGCTGTTTTTTGACACAGATTTGCCGGACTGGCTGCAAGAAACCCCGGACGAAGAGGAATTTGCCGAACCAGCCGCGGCGCAGTTTGCCGATGGTATGGTGGTAGAAGATGATCTGCCGGATTGGCTGCGTGACTTTGACACCGAAGAAGAGGAAACACCGCTGCCGTCGCTGGCTGCCGAAGCAGAAGACGACAAAATGGTGGTCGAAGAGCAGTTGCCGGACTGGCTGCGGGATGTAGAAGAAGAAGTTTCGGCCGCGCCGCCGGTTACAGCCGATTTGGCCGAAGATGACGAAATGATGGACGAGGACCTGCCCGACTGGCTGCGGGATGTCGAAGAAGAGACGACTGCCGGCGCGCCATCCCTGGCTTTGGCCGGAGAAGACATCGACGACAAAATGGTGGTTGAAGAGGGACTGCCCGATTGGCTGCAAGAAGCCGAGGCTGCTGAACCGGAGCCAGCAGGCGTTGCCGAGCCGGTAGTCGCGGCAGATGACCAGATGATCATTGAAGAAGATCTGCCGGACTGGCTGCGGGGTGCAGAAGAAGAAGCCGAGCCGGCCGCTGAAACCGAAACCGGGCTGCCGGCCTGGTTAGAGGAATTGCCGGAAGAAGCAGAGGCTGAGGTACGGTTTGAACCCGGACAGCCCGTTGAAAGCCGCATGGTCGGTGACAGTCTTGCTGAGGAAGACGAACTGCCGGATTGGCTGCAAGAGGTGCAGGAAGAATCGGCCGAGGAGTTGTTTGAAACCGAAGCAATGGAAGAGGTTCTGGCTGAGGACGCAGAACTTGACGATGTACTGCCCGAATGGCTGGCCGAAGTTTCTGTGGCCGATGACGACGGTTTTGAGCCGTCTGAGCCAAGCCCGGACGACCTGGATATTCTGGACGAGGACGAGGAAGACCTGCCCGATTGGCTCAGAGAAGTTCAGGCCGAGGCCGACCTGCTCGAGGAAACCGGGTCGGAAGAAGAAGAAGAAGAGGTTGAACTTGAAGCTGAAGCGGTTGCGGTTGCAGAGGAAGATTTGCCGGATTGGCTGATGGGCATCGAAGAGGAACCGGAATTAGAAGCCGGAATGCCCGAACCGGTGGCTGTGATGGAAGCCGAACCGGAGCCTGAAGTGCCTGTGACCGAAGAAGTTGAGCCTGAAATTGTGGCTGAAGTAGAAGAAGCGCCCGCTGTTGAAGTTGAAGCCAAACCAGCCATAGCAAAGCCGGAGCCGGTGAAAATTGTTAAAGAAGCGCCGGCAGTGGTCGCCGCCGGCTTGCCGGATTGGCTCAAAAAGCTGCGCGAAGGCGATAAACAGCCCGAACCCGCGCCGCCCCCCAGGCCAGTGGCTGCGCCGGTGCCGGAACCTCAGCCGGTGGCTCGCGTGCAAATGGCCGCCGAACCGGTGGCTGAACTGGTAGAGCCGGAACCGGCTGACCTGCCCGCTGACCCCGACGAGCGCCTCAAACTGGCCCGGACGGCCCGCGACGGCGGTGAGCTGGATGAGTCGGTGCGGGTGTACGGCAGCCTGGTGTCGAGTGGGGCGCATTTAGACAGCGTCATCGACGACCTGGAATTGACCATTCGCCTGTACCCGGCCAACTACAAATTGTACCAGGTGCTGGGCGACGCCATGATGAAAGATGGCCGCCTGCAAAAATCGCTCGAGGCCTACCGCAAGGCGCTGGAAAAGCTGTCGAGCTAGTTTAACAGAACGCAATCCAGAAAAGGCCGGGTAATCAAGACCGGCCTTTTTGTTATGCTCAAAAACTTGTCAACTTCTTACAAGTTTGTTATCCTCCCCAATAAAGCTGCAAAAAATCAATCCTCCGCAGGAGATCAAAAAAATGGAAAGAACGCTCATTATCATCAAACCCGATGGGGTTGAACGCAATCTCATTGGCCCCATTATTACCCGTTTTGAACAGCGTGGCTTAAAAATCATCGGCATGAAACTGATGCGGGTGTCTGATGAACTGGCCCGCAAGCACTACGCCATTCACGAAGGCAAGCCGTTTTTTGAGCCGCTCATTGCCTATATCACCTCTGCGCCGGTAGTGGTGATGGCGCTCGAAGGGCCGCAGGCAATCCAGGCCGCCCGCAACACCATTGGCGCGACCAAACCCGTCGAGGCCGCGCCGGGCTCCATTCGCGGCGATTTTGGTATGATGGTTGGCCGCAACCTGGTGCACGGCTCCGACAGTGTGGAAAACGGTGAAGCCGAAATTGCCCTCTGGTTTGCCGAGTCTGAACTGGTCAGCTACGATCGCGTTCTTGACCGCTGGATTCTGGAGTAAACGCGACAGGTTGGTAAGTTTGGTGGGTTCGGTGAGTTGGGTTCGCAATTCGCTTATGTTCAAGGGAGTTCGATTTTAAGAGTCGGGGCAAGGACGCACTCTGACTCCTGACTCCTGAATCCTATTTTCAAAGGAGAAATCTTATGGCAGAGCAAGCATCAGGGCATGCGCCCTCGGATCAGCAAAGTGAGATCCGGGTCCGCAGCCAGGATGTCAACAACATCCTGGCCGACCACGTCACCCTGCAATATGGCAGCGCGGCCGAGATTCAGGCCAAAACCGTCCAGGTTTCGCAGGCCGGAGCCGGCCGGATCAAGGCCGAACAGGTAGAGATCCGCCAGGGCGGCGCACAAACCATCGAAAGCGACACCATCAACGTGCGGCAGGGCGGCATTGTGCAGGCCCGCGCCGGGCAGATATCGCTGACCCAGGGGGGCATTGTCTTTGCCGAAACCCAAAACGCCTCACTGACCGCCTCGTCGGCGGGTGCGGTGTTAGCCGGTGGCAATGTGACTCTGGACCAGAGTATCGCCCGCGCCGTAATTGCGCGCGGCGATATCACCATCGACCAGGGCGGCGGCGGCATTGTGCTGGGCCGGACGGTTAAAACCGGGGCCAACAGCGGCACGGTGTTTATGCTGGCCGGCCGGGTTGAAGGCGATGTAAACGCGGTGTTTGGCCCGCTGTCCAGCGCGGTGTTTGGCGCGGCGTTTGGGCTGGTGCTGGCGCTCATTATCTGGCTCAGAAATCGGTTATCCTCTTGAGGAGCACACTATGTACATGACAATCTTTAAATTGATCTGGCCCTATCTGGCCCGCCAGGGGGCGGCCTACGCCGCGGACTACCTGGAATCCCGCCGGCGGCAGCAGCAGGCCCAGCCGGAAGAGCGCCTTGCCGACTGCCCGCCCTGCCCCCCCTGCCCGGAACCCGCCGCCGCCGACGAAAAATCGTCGGCCAACCTCATCTGGTTTTCCCTGTCTGGCGTGTTGCTGAGCGCGGCGCTGGGGCTGGCGGGCTACCTGCTGGTGCGCGACAGCCGCTAAGGAGGCTGCCATGTTTGTTGTTTCAACCGGGCAAATGCAGGCCGCCGAGCGCGCCGCTGACGCGGCCGGCCTGAGTTATGACCAGATGATGGAAAACGCCGGCATCTGTGTGGCGCAGGCCATTATGGCTGCGGTGGATGTGGCCGGCTTGCCGGTTGTGGTGCTGGTTGGCCCCGGCAACAACGGTGGCGACGGGCTGGTTGTGGCCCGACACCTGGCGCAGGCCGGCGCCGATGTGACCACTTATGTTTGGAAGCGCAATATTGAGGGCGACCCCAACTGGGCGCGGCTTGACGAGACCGATGTTCCGCGGATTTTTTGGGCCGATGATGACCGGCAGCAGCAGTTGGCCAGTTTGCTGGCCGAGTCGGCCATCATTGTTGATGCCTTGTTGGGTACCGGCGGTTCCCGGCCCATCGAAGGCACGCTGGCCCAGTTGCTGGACAAAACCCGCGTTGCTGTCGATACGCGGCGCGCGCCCCGCGACGGCGTGCTGGTGGAGCCGGCCCGGCCCGCGGATGAGTCGGAGCCGGGACCGCTGGTGGTGGCCCTGGATGTACCATCGGGCTTAAACAGCGATACCGGCGCGGTTGACTCCCACACGCTGCCGGCCGATCTCACGGTAACGCTGGCGGCGGTCAAACGCGGCCACATCCTGCTGCCTGGTCCCGATGTGGTTGGCCAGTTGGTTGTGGGCGATATTGGCCTTGGCCGCGCCCACTACCCGGCGGAGTTTCTGCCGGAAATGGCCACGCCGGCTAAAGTGGCCCGGCTGCTCCCGGCCCGCCCGGCGTCTGCCCACAAGGGCACGTTTGGCACGGCGCTCATTACTGCCGGGTCGATGAATTATACCGGCGCTGCCGTACTGGCCGGGCAGGCCGCTACCCGCGCCGGGGCCGGGCTGGTGACAATGGCCATCCCGCAGACAATTTATCCGGTGGTGGCCGGCTGGCTGGCCGAAGCCACCTATCTTCCCCTGCCGGATGAGGACGGTTACCTGGCCCCGGCCGCCGCCAGCGCTATCCGCGCCGGATTTGGCCGGGCCACGGTGCTGCTGGTCGGCCCCGGCCTGGGCCACACCGAATCAACCGCCGCTTTTGTGCGGCAACTGCTCCAGGCCGATGACCTCCCGCCGCTGGTGCTCGATGCCGATGCGCTCAATATTTTGGCCCAGCAGCCCAACTGGTGGACGCTGCTGCCGGCCGGCTGCATTCTTACCCCTCACCCTGGCGAAATGGCCCGCTTGACTGGCGATTCTACCCGGGAAGTGCAAGCCCATCGGCTGGAACTGGCCCCGGAAATGGCCCGCAAGTGGGGGCAGGTGGTGCTGCTCAAAGGAGCGTATACGGTGGTGGCGGCCCCGGATGGGCGGGTGATGGTGTTACCCTTTGCCAACCCGGCCATGGCCAAAGGCGGCTCCGGTGATGTGCTGGCCGGCGCCATTGCCGCGCTGCGGGCGCAGGGGCTGGCTCCGTTTGAGGCGGCGGTGGCCGGCGGCTATCTGCATGGTTTGGCCGGTGAAATGGCCCGCGAGGAGATGGGCATTGCCGGGGTGGTCGCCGGTGATTTGGCCGGGCTGCTGCCCGACGCATTTCTGGCGGTGACCGGCGGTTGACCGCGATTCATCGTTTTTCTGCAAAAAAAACAGGCGAAGGAAGATTTTTCCCTCGCCTGTTTGTATTTTGTGGGGCGATTATCAGGCTTCGGCGGCGGCTTCGGATTCGGTGCCATCCGCTTTGGTGCGGCTGACCACCTGCTTGCCTTTTTCCAGGGCTTCGGTGGCGCTCTGTTTGCCTTTTTCGATGACTCCGGTCGCGCTCTGTTTGCCTTTTTCCAGAGCTTCAGTCGCGCTTTGTTTACCTTTTTCTAAGACATCAACCGCACTCTGTCGGCTTTTTTCGTAGGTTTCCTTGCCTTTTTCCTGCAAAACAGATACCTGCTCCTGCGCTCGCTGCCGGGCGGTGATGATGCCTTCTTCCGCCCGATCTTTGTATTCCAGGCTCTTGTCTCTAATTTGAGCGCGTGTTTCTTCACCGGATTGCGGGGCCATGAGCAGCGCCAGCGCCGCGCCAACCAGCCCACCAATAACCAGACCCGCAAAAAAAGCAGCACCTTCGTTATTATTTGCCATTCTATTTCTCCTTTCGTTCAACCAGGAATAATTTTAGCATGCCACAGCCAAACTAGCGCCGGAACAGGTTTTGAAAAATAGCCCGCACCGCCGCTGCGGTTGACGCCGTTGATATAACGGGTTTGACAGCTTGCTCACTAATAAAGGACGTTGTGCCCCGAACCGTGCCAAATGTTTCGTTAGCCTTGGCCAGCATCGGTTTGATCTCCCGGTCCAGCAGTTGGACCAGGTCATTCACTTTTATTACCAGATAGGCCGTGATCACAATGAGCATGATCAGCAGCAAAATGATGACAAACACTCCTAACCCCATAAAAATAAGAAAAATATCGCGGATGATGGCGGTGGAGACGGGGTTAACAAAGAGCCGCCAGCCAATTCCCAAAAATATCGCCACAATAACCAGCGCCACCACAACGCCAATAATTATCGGGCGCTTGTCAATGGGTTTTGCCGAAAGTTCTGGTCTGGGGTTGGCCGCAGAGTGGGGCATATCGTACGGTGCAATCGTTTGGTCGGGCATACGGATTCTCTTTTTCTTAAATGGGATACAGTTACAATTTTAATCTTTTCCGCAGAAATTGCAATTGTGACAATTTACACCGATATTCGGCTCAGGATGGTTGGGAAGGGGGAAAAGGTTTCAACCACTGAATGAGGAACAGGCTGACCCAACTGGCAGCGGTGGCCAGCACAATGTGAATTGGTCCCAGCAGGAAAAAATTCAGTCCCAAAACGCTGCCCAAAATTTGGCCGGCCACAAAACCGATGATGCCGGTTAAAAAGTAGATGACCAGATCGCGCAGGGTTTTGCCGCGCCACAAATGAAACAACGCGCCGTACACCCCACCCAGCAAACACGAGAGCAACACATACGGCGGCATCGCGCTACCCGGCCAGCGAGCGTTCAATGGTGCCGCCGCCCAGGGTTTGGTCGGCCTGATAAAAAACCACCGCCTGGCCGGGCGTAATATCGCGCAGCGGCTCGTCAAACTCAAG
>CAYOXS010000273.1:3480-8144 GCA_964407935.1 uncultured Caldilineaceae bacterium | reverse complement strand
TGAGGTTGTGCGGCCACGAGCCGTGGCGGCTGTCAATTTCGCTGACAAGGCCATCGCCAATGGCAATGATCTCGGTGCCGCACGGCGCGCTGAAATCCAGCCCAAAATGGAGACCCTGCCCGGCCTGATAAAAAATGTCGCGCTGCATAAATGCGCCCGCGGTATTGCCGTAGGCCTGCCCCAGCAGCCAGGTATCGGGGCCGGGCGGCGCGGCAAAGGGCAACCCAAAGGGCGGCTCGGCCGGCGGTGCGGCCGGCGGCTCGGTTACGGGAAAACCGGCGTGATTCCGGGGGACGTCATCGTTTTCCTGCGCATTTAAAAACGGCGCGGCCCAGGCTGCCAGCAGCAGCAGTCCGACTGAAACCACTAATTTGGTCAGCAGAGAGTTTGGCATAGGCAAGCTATTGTACTGAAACCGGCCAAAATTTCAACCCCCGCGCTGGGCAAAGACGATGACAAAGTAATACCAGCCGGCCGGGTTTTGCACCGCCGCCACGCCAAAACGGTTGTAATATTTGTTGAGAATACCGGCCCGGTGCGGCGGGCTGTTCATAAACCATTTGATGGCGGCGGCCACGGTGGTTTCGGCCGGCGACGAATTGACCTGAATATTTTCGCCCATGCGCAGCGCGTCGGTGATGCCGTAGTCCAGCACCCGGTCTTTGGGGCTTTGCCCCTGCAAGTTGGTGTGCGCTACAAAATCATTCACGACCATGTCCTGGTCGTGGCCCAGCGCCACTTCGGCCAGGGCCATGTCAAATTGATAGGGCGGCAAGCCTTCGGCGGCGCGCTCGGCGTTGATCCCTTCGACCATTTGCCGGGTCAGCGGTTCGATAATGGGCGGCGGGGGGACGGGTGTCGGCGTGACCAGGGGTTTAATGGCCGGTTCCACGAGTTTCTTGGGCACAAAAATTACCGGAATAGCCACCATTTGGCCCGGTTCCAGTTCCGCCGGGTTGAGTTCGGGATTGATGGCCAGAATGTCTTTAACGCTGGAGCCAAACCGGGAAGCAATCCCGACCAGCGTATCGCCTTCAACCAGTTCATACAAAATTACGGGAAAGCCCAACGTCAGCCCTTCGTGCGGCGGAATTTGCAGCACGTCGCCAACTTGCAGCCGGGTGGCATCGGTGATGTTGTTGGTCGATAACAACACCTCCACCGGAATATCGTATTGGGCGGCAATGGCCAGCGGATATTCGCCGGGCTGGACGGTGTGGAATTCAATATCGGCGTCAGCGCCGGGGTCCAGGGCCAGGTTGTCCTGTTCAAAAACAATCGGCACCGCAACCGCCATCCCTTGGGACAGTTCGTCGCCGGTCAACTGGGGGTTGGCTTCCTCAATAGCTTTGACGCTGGAGCCGTATTTTGAGGCAATACTCAACAGGGTGTCGCCGGGCAGCGCGTCGTGAACCACAATTTTTTGCTGAGGCATCCCCTCGGGCGGGGGAATGAGCAGGTGCTGGCCCTGGTGCAATTCCGATGGGTCTCGCACGTTGTTGGCCACCAGCAACGCTTCGGTGGTAACGTTGTATTTGGCGGCAATGGCAATTAACGATTCGCCATCTTCTACCGTATGGAACACAAACAGCGGGGCCGGCGGGGTAGGGGTGAGGCCGATTCCGGCTGCGGAGCGCAGGCTGACCGGCGTGTCGGTGGGTGTGGGGGCTTTTTGTGGCTGGCTAACAAACCGGTGAGGCAACGCCACGCGGATAGCTTCTTTTTGAGCCGGGGTGAGCAGGCTTTGGCCCCACCACACGGCCGCAATCAGCACCACCACCAATACTGCGCTCACTTTGACGCGTTTGGGCACTTCGCCGGCAATATCTTTCCAGGTATCGGCCTGAAGGATTTTGTGGCTGTTGGCCCGGATATTGTGGCTGCTATTGGCCAGCAGGTGGGGATCAACCCGCAACAACGCGGCTACTTTGACGAGCGCCGCGGGTAAATCTTCGTTATTGTGCTGTTCGTCCAAAATTGCGTTACCTCTCTGCAAAGACCAGCACAAAAGTATACCACCCCGGCGCGCCTTCGGCAACACCCACCCCAATTTTGTTGAAGCGATGGTGCAAAATGTTAGCGCGATGGACGGCGCTGTTCATAAACCAGCGCATGGCTTCGGCTACGGTTTTATCGAGCGGTTTTACGTTGCGCTGAATATTTTCGCCGGTCCAGGAGGCATCGACGTTGTTGCGGGTAAAACGATCGTCAAGGGTAACGCCCTCCGGGGTGGTGTGGGCAAAATAGCCCCGGGCGACCATATCCTGCGCGTGGGCCAGCGCCAGTTTGGTCAGCTCGGCATCGGTTTGGTAGGGCGACAGGCCGCCGGCCTGTCGCTGGGCGTTGACCGCGTTGATCATCTGCGCCGGCAGGTCGGCCAGGCTGGCGGGAATATCGGCGGGGATAATAATCTGCGGCAGCGCCGGGTTAGCGTTGGGGTCAACCGGCGGCGAGGTAACCGGGATGATGACTTTTTGCCCAATTTGCAGAAACTGCGGGTCGAGGCCGGGGTTGGCGGCCAAAATATCATCCACGGTCGAGCCGTAAAAAAACGACAGGTAACTGAAGGTGTCGCCGGGAGAAATGATGTGAATGACGGTGGGCGCGCCAATCTCTACCTGACCGGTGGGGATAGTGAGCTGCTGGCCAATTTGCAGCAGTTCATCGGCGGACAGGTTGTTGGCCAGCATGATCAGGTTGATGCTCACATCAAACTCGGCCGAAATTTTAGAGAGCGAGTCGCCGGCTTTGATGGTGTAGGTGATCGGCTCCCGTGTGGGGGTCAACGTTAATGTTGGCGACGGCGTGGGCGTTGGCGCGGTGGGCGAGGGCGTGGCCGTTACCGGGATCAGCAGTTCCTGCCCAATTTGCAGCAGGGTGGGGTCGGCAATGTTGTTGAGTTCCAGCAGTTCATCAACAGTAATATCATACGCCGCGGCGATGGCCAGCGGCACGTCGCCGGGCTGCACCTGGTAATAGACCGGCACAGGCGTGGGCGTGTCGGTGGGCGGGGCCGGTGTGGGTGTTCTGGTTGGCACCAGCGCCACCGGCGCAGCAGTTTGGGCCGGGGCCGGTTGGGTGGCGGTGGCGGTTGGGCGGGGCGGGGCTGAACTCTGCTCCATCGGGGCGGGTGTGGCCAGCGCGCTGCCCCAAATCACCGTGACAGCGGTAATCAACCCCAGAAAAACCGCTATTTTCCACAAATTTTGGCTGATAAAATCTCTCAGTGGCATGGGCGTGGTCTGATCAAGCCCGTTTTTTGAGCAGCCGCCGGGTTTGTTGCAGCGCCAAAATAGAATTGACCCCAATCCCGAACATCGCAATTTTTAACTCGGTTTGGGTGACGGTGATCTGGTCAGCAACCGCCGCCACCGATTGAACCGCCGCCTTTAAAAACGGCCCGGCCATACCGCCCATTGTCGCTCCCAGCGCAATGCATTTGGCAATATCAAGGCCGCTGCGTAGCCCGCCGCTGGCGATAATCGGCAGGCCCGGCGCGGCGTTTTTAACCGCCACAATCGCCTCGCTGGTGGGGATGCCCCAATCGATGAAGGTGGCGGCAATCTGGCGCTGCACGTCGGTTTGGGCGCGATACATTTCTACCTGTGTCCAACTGGTGCCGCCCGCGCCGGCCACGTCGATGCCGGCCACGCCGGCCTCAACCAGTTGGCGGGCCGTGTCTTCGGCAAAACCCCAGCCGACCTCTTTGGCAATCACCGGTACCGGCATGGCCCGGCAAACCTGCTCAACTTTGGCCAGCAGCCCGGCAAAGTTTGAGTCGCCTTCGGGTTGCACCGCCTCTTGCAGGGCGTTAAAATGCAAAATCAGCGCGTCCGCTTCGATCATCTCTACGGCGCGGCGGCAGTGATCAACCGTGTAACCGTAATTGAGTTGCACCGCCCCGATGTTGGCCAGCAGCAGCGCGGTGGGGGCGTAGCGCCGCACTTTAAAAGTAGGCGCCAGCGATATATCTTCCAGCGCGGCCCGCTGCGAGCCAACGCCCATCGCAATTTTCATCGCTTCGGCGGCTTCAGCCAGACGAGCGTTTATTTGGCCGGCCTCGTCGGTGCCGCCGGTCATCGATGAAATGAGCAGCGGCGCGTTCAGCGGCTTGCCCAAAAACAGCAGTGAGGTGTCAACCCGGGCCAGATCAATTTCTGGCAGGGCCTGGTGCAAAAAGCGGTAATCTTCCAGGCCGGTAGTCAACTGTTTAAAGTTAACGTCCTCTTCAAGATTGATGCGGATATGATCCGATTTTCGTTTTTCGTGCATGTTTGGGTGCAACTTTCTGGCAGCCAGGGTGTTTAACTCAATGTTGGCTAGTTTACCAATCACTGAGAGGCAAGTCAAACTGGTGCAGTTATCCTCAACCAACGCCTTCGGCCTGAAAATCGGCCGATTGCTGTTTTGGTTTGGGCAGACATTGACAGTTTTTGAAGCCGTTGGTAAAATGCGCAAGCCTAAAAAAAAGTGCAAAACTTCACTTGCAATCAATAATATCAATTTAAGGAGACAGCAGCAATGACGAAGGACGAAGTATTTAACAAAGTGAAAGATATCATCATCGACCAGCTTGGCGCTGATGAAGCCGATATTACAATGGAAGCCAATTTTCGGGATGACCTCGAAGCCGACTCGCTGGACCTGGTTGAGTTGATCATGGC
>CAYOXS010000273.1:1666-3380 GCA_964407935.1 uncultured Caldilineaceae bacterium | reverse complement strand
GGCGGCAAAAGCCGGCGAATGGGACAGGACAAAGCTTTTTTGGAAGTTGGCGGCCGGCCGGCCATCGAGCGGGTTATCGAGTGCGTAAGCCCCCTTTCCGATGATGTGTTCATCAGCGCCAACTCGCCGGAGAAGTACAGCCAGTTTGGCCTGCGGCTGGTGGCCGATATTTACCCCGACAAGGCGGCGCTGGGCGGAATTTTCAGCGCCATCAGCGCGGCGCGATACCCGCACGTGCTGGTGGTGGCCTGCGATCTGCCGCTGCTCAATGTGGCCCTGCTGCGCTATCTCATCGAACTTGCGCCCGCCGCCGATGTGATCGCGCCGCTGATCCAGCCGCCCCAGCCGGAAACCACGCACACGGTTTACAGCCGGCACTGTTTACCGGCCATCGAAGCCCGATTGCAGGTTGGCCGGCTGCGCATCATCGGCTTTTTTGAGGATGTGCGGGTGCGCTATGTTGACCGTGCGGAAATCGCCCGGTTTGACCCGCAGTTTCATTCTTTTGTCAATATGAACACGCCCGATGATTGGGAGCGCGTCAAAAAACTGGTCAGCTCCAGCAAAAATACCGACATTGAATAATGTTAAAACTATGTTATAATGTCGAGTAGGATAATAGTCCCAATTGGCAGGCAAAAGTGATGCAAGAAAAACTAAGTTTACTCAACAGGATCAGCGACGAGCTAAATTCAGACCTCCACCCGGACCGGATGTTGCAGCGGGTTTTGAGTTTAACCGTGGCTCACCTCAATGCCACCACCGGCAGCGTAATGTTGTTTGACCAGGAAAACAGGGTATCCAACTACATTTTGCAGCAGGAAGACCTGAGCAGCGAGATGGCCGACCGGATTGTGGGCACGGTGCTCACCGAAGGTTTTGCCGGTTGGGTATTGAACCACGGCGAAGGCGGGGTTATTTTTGACACCCGCGACGACGAACGCTGGGTGATTTACGATGACCAGCCGTATGATGTCCGTTCGGCGATTGCCATTCCGCTGCGCCGGCGGCAGCGCATTTTGGGCGTACTCACTCTGGTTCACGATGAACCCAACCGCTTCACCGAGGCGGATTTGCTGCTGCTCAGCGCCATTGCCGACCAGGCGGCCATCGCTTTGGAAAACGCCCAGTTGTTCCGCGAAACCGAGCAGGAACGGGAAAAGTTATCGGCTATTATTAACAATACGCAGGACGCCGTGCTGGTGACCAACCAGGAAAACCGGATTTTGCTGCTCAACCCCGCCGCCCAGGAAATTTTGGGGGTGGACCACCCCGGCCAAAATGCCTGCCTGTCAGAAGTAACCGACAATGAGGAGTTGTTGAAACTTGTGTCGCCGGCTTCGCCCACCTCCGGTGAAGTTGCGCTGGCTGATGGGCGAACCACCTGGGGCACCGTTACGGAAATCCCCGGCGTGGGGCGGGTAACGGTGCTGCGCGATATCAGCGCCTACAAGGCGCTCGATAAAATGAAGCGGGATTTTGTGACAGCCTTTACTCACGATTTGCGCACGCCGCTGGCTACGGTGAAAGGTTACATTGAACTGGTGCGCATGGATGGCCCGATCACCGTGCGGCAGGAAGAGGATTTGGACGGCATTACCCGCGCCGCCAATTTAATGAAATCGTTGATTGAGGATTTGCTGGAATTGAGCCGGCTGGAACGACTGGATGAATTAACCCGCGAGCCGGTTCACCTGGAGAACGTTGTCCAGTC
>CAYOXS010000273.1:0-1566 GCA_964407935.1 uncultured Caldilineaceae bacterium | reverse complement strand
GGGCCAGAGATTTGCCGCGCGTCTTTGAAAAATTTTATCGGGCCAGAGAAGAGCTGGATACAACGCCCGGCACCGGGCTGGGGCTGGCCATTGTTAAAACCATCGCCGAGCAGCACAGCGGCCGGGTTTGGGTTGAAAGCCAGCCGGAAATGGGCAGTTCGTTTACCATTGCCCTGCCGGTGGCCGAAAACGGATCATAAGTCTGTTTCTAATTGAAGCAGAACGCCCGCCGATTGGCGGGCGTTTTTTTATTTGGGCAGTTGATCGGCTGCGGGTTGCAGCGGTTCCTGGCCGGTTCTGAATTCAAGCGGCTGCCTGAGTTCAATGAACCACAAAACATAGATAGCCAGCCCCACCAGCGAGGCAAATACGGTGTACGCCTCAAACCTGGTGGCCTGGGTGATAAAAATAGCAATCAGCCCCAATGCGCCGGTAATCAAACTGACCGCCAGCGCCACCGACAGTTTATCCATACCCAGCCGGGCCATGCGGTGCGTGGTGTGGTCTACCCCGCCTCTGAAAAAAGAAATGCCGCGCCGGGTGCGCGACACAAACACCATCGCTGTGTCAAAAATGGGCAGCCCCAAAATAATCACCGGCACCATCCAGGTGACATCGTTAAAATTGCCGGGGATGCGGATTTTTATACCCAGCACCGCCAGCAAAAAGCCCAAAAACAACGAGCCGGAATCGCCCATAAATATGGTGCTGTTGGGCAGCGGCAGGTTGTAGCGGGCAAAGCCCAAACTGGCGCCCAGCACCGCCGCCGCCAGCACCGAGACCAGCGCCTGCCCGTTGAGAATAGCAATCAATAAGAAAATGGCGCTGGCCGTGGCGCTGGTCATAATGGCGGTGCCATCGGCGTTGTCAAAATAGTTGACGGCGTTGGTCACGTACAAAATCCAGCCGATAGTTATCACAAAATTGGCCACGTTATTGACGGTGGGGTAACCAAAAAAGCCAAGCTGCACCTGCACGCCCACCAGATAAACCATCACCACCGGGATAACCTGCGCCCCAAGTTTGGCCCACGGCGGCAGCGGGCGGCGGTCATCCCACAAACCAATGGCCGCCATCAGCGAGGCCGCAATGACAATGCTGAAAAACTCGCTCAGCCTGAAGGCGTTGCCCGCCAGCGAGGAAACCACCAGCATAATCAGCATCCCGCTGACCGCCGCTGTGTAAATGGCCAGCCCACCCATTAAAGCGGTGGGTTGTTTGTGCAGCCGGTCGGCTTTGGGGATGGCGATAAACCCCGATTTAATGGCCACTTTGCGGACCAGCGGCGTGCCGGCCACACCAAAGAACAGAGCAATGGTAAAAATGAGCATAAAAACTGACATACATCTCTCCGCATGCGTACTGCGCAGATAGTAAACTAATCGTGGTTAACACACAAGTTGCGGCGGGCCAATAAAAAACACCCGGGCTGTTTGTCCGGGTGTTGGGCTTATATTCTGCACGGGTGACCGGTACTTATCAGGTAGAAGCTGCTTTAAAAGCCCGAAATGGCTGATATCGGTTCAGTCTAAGTATAGGAATGCAGAAGTTCGGTCCGAGATAGGA
>CAYOXS010000272.1:0-8147 GCA_964407935.1 uncultured Caldilineaceae bacterium | reverse complement strand
TGGGAAGAAATTACCGAACGCATCAACTCAATTTTAAGTGACTCAATTTATCAGGAGGTATAGCTCAGCAAGCCATCCATCACTCCATTTAAGAGGTTTATCACTGTGGCCCGAAAACGGCGGAACAGCCCCAATACAATGAACTGGTACAGAGCTGATTTACACATTCATACACCCGCATCGAGCGATTATCAGGACCCCAAATGTACGTATCTTGACATTTTACATACTGCCGAGGCCCGTGAACTTGATATTTTGGCTTTTACCGATCACAACACGGTAACCGGTATCAGAAAATTACGGGAAGAATTAAGGGAATTAGAACTTTTAGAGCAACTCAACCGCATCAAACCCGACGAACAGTTAAAACTCAATGAATTTCGCCGGTTATTGGATAAAATCCTGCTGCTGCCCGGCTTTGAATTGACCGCAACTTTGGGTTTTCACGTTTTGGGTATTTTCCCCCCGGAAACAACATTAAGAGAACTGGAACATATTTTATTGAGCCTGCGTGTTCCCGCTGAAAAGCTGGACGAAGGCGCGACCGAAGTTGGCGCTACCGTTGACGTGCTCACCGCCTACCGAATCATCAACGATGCCGGCGGGTTGGTTATTGCGGCCCACGCTAACTCATCGCACGGCGTGGCCATGCAAGGCTTTAATTTTGGGGGGCAAACAAAAATTTCTTACACCCAGGATCCCAGCCTGCACGCTTTGGAAGTCACCGATCTGGAAAACAAACGCCGGCGTACCACAGCCAATTTTTTCAACGGCTCCAAGCCAGAATACCCGCGCCGTATGCACTGCATTCAAGGCTCCGATGCGCACCGGCTGATCAAAGACCCCGCCGACAAAAATCGGCTGGGCATTGGTGACCGGGTTATTGAAGTTTATCTGCCAGAAGTCAGCTTCGATGCGCTCAAAGCGTTATTTCTGGGCAACGATTTTTCCAGAACGCGCCCGTTTCGTCCAGCCCAGGCGCCCTTTGATCACGTCGTCGAAGCCAGAAAAGAAGGCACCAACATTGTTCAATCTTTTCATAAATCGATGACCCGGCGTGATGGGCATATGTACGCCGTGTTGTGCGATATTTGCGCTTTTGCCAACACTAATGGCGGCACTATTTATGTGGGCTTATCAGACAACCCGATTGAGGCGGTTGTGGGCGTAACCAAACCCCAGGAAGCCGCCACTATTATCAAAGGCGAGGTTGAAAAGAAAATTACGCCGCCGCTGGAAATTGAAATTGACCAGCATCACACGCTGGGCCAAAAAGTGCTGCAAATCAACGTGCCGGTGGGCGATAACCCGCCGTATGTGATTGATGAATATAAAATTTACGTGCGCGATGAAACCGACACCAACCTGGCTGTCCGTGATGAAATTGTAGCTTTGGTTAAGCGCAGCCTGCTAACCAAAGGTGAACTCCAGGCCAGTATCAGCATTGAACCCGCCGGCGAAGTTACATCGATTGAAGAAACTCCGCCCGAACCCAAAACCGGGGTTGAAATTGTGCTGAGCGAAACGCGCAACGGGAAAAATTTTTACAGCGTGCGTGACCTGCGCAATGATAACGTTGTCCACAACGTTACCCGCCAGTCTGCCAGAAAATTGTGGCAGTACGCCCTCACCCAGCATGAAACCAACGCCGTAGATGTTAACCGGGTGGAATGGATGGGTGATATTGGCTTGTGGAAAAAACACAAACGCGGCGGGCAAACCCGGTACGATCTGGTGCAGCGCGGCCCGGATCAAAAATTGCACGTGTACTACGGCGTCACCGAAAATGGCATTCACGGGCCGTGGATGGCGCTGATTGATGACAGCGAGAACGGCGCATAACTCGCCAGATAATTAACAATGAATAAAGTTGGCATTTTAACCATCAGCGATCGCGGCTCGGCCGGTGTTTATCAGGACAAAAGCGGCCCCGTGATTCGCCAAATTATCACCGAAAAACTCCACGCCGAGGTGGTGCAAACCGCCATCATCCCCGATGAACTGGAAGGCATAAAATCGATCCTGCTGAAGTGGACAGATGAGGACAAACTAGACCTCATTCTGACCAGCGGCGGCACCGGCTTTGCCCCCCGCGACGTTACCCCGGAAGCCACCCGGCAGGTCATTCACCGCGAGACGCCGGGGTTGGTTTTTGCCATGCTCCGCGACAGTCTGGCCATTACCCCACACGCCATGTTGTCGCGCATGGTGGCCGGCATCCGCCACCAAACCTTGATTATTAACCTGCCGGGCAGCCCCAAAGCCGCCCGTGAAAATCTTGAAACCATTCTCCCCGCACTTCCCCATGCTTTGGACCTACTCAAAGACGATCCGGCAGCAGCACAACACCACTAAAACAGGAGATACTCCATGAGTTCAGACTGCATTTTCTGCAAAATTGCCGCAGGTAAAATCGGCGGCCCGCCGCTGTACCGGGATGAGGCCATTACCGCGTTTAAGGACATCAACCCGCAAGCGCCCGTGCATATTCTGGTTATTCCCAACAAACACATCAGCTCGATGAACGACGCCACCGCCGAAGATGAAGCCCTGCTGGGCCAACTGATGAGAACCGCCGCTCAAATTGCCCGCAACGAAGGGTTAGATGGCGGCTACCGACTGGTGGCCAACACCGGCCCGGATGGCGGGCAATCGGTGTTTCACATCCACATTCACCTGCTGGGCGGGCGCCACATGGCCTGGCCTCCCGGTTGATCACCCACCAACCGCCCGCCGCCCGTCACGTATTTTTTACCCAAATCCTTTACAATGGAAAGAAACCAATGAGCTTGCTAGAAAAAATTAATGCTGACCTGAAAGAGTCGATGAAGAGCGGAGACAAGTTCCGCACCGAAACCATCCGAAACCTGAAATCGGCCATCAAATATGCCGAAATTGAGGCCGGCGGCGCGCTCGATGATGCCGGTGTTCAGGCAGTTCTGGCCAAACAGGCCAAACAGCGCCGCGATTCAATTGCCGAATTTAGCAAAGCCGGCCGTACCGATCTGGTAGACAAGGAACAGGCCGAACTGGCCCTGATTGAAGCCTATCTGCCAGAACAACTTACCGCCGACAAAATCAAAGAAATGGCGCGGGCCGTAGTTACCCAACTGGGCGTATCTGACGCCAAAGGGATGGGGTTGGTGATGAAAGAATTAATGCCCCAAATCCAGGGCCGCGCCGATGGCAAACTGGTGAGCCAAATTGTCCGTGAACTGTTGGCCAGCTAATCGATTTGAGTTTGATGACAGCAACTAACCGAACCGCAACGACACCCCACAGATTAATAGCGCCGTATATAATGAAGGCAATTATCATTGTTGCCTTGTTTGTGCTTGCCGGGGTGCCGGTGCTGGTGTACCAGTTTGCGCCAACAGATGTGATCGATGCGCATCTGGGCGAGGTAGCGACAACGTCAATTGCGGCCCCTCAGCAAATCTCGTACGTCAGCCAAATCGAAACAGAAGCGGCTCGCGAACGCGCCAGAAGCGCAGTTTCTACCCAATTCACTCCCCCGGACCCCAGAGTGGCCCGCCAGCAGGTAACCCGGCTGCGCAAAATATTTGATTATATGGAAACCGTCCGGGCCGATCCGTACGCGTCGCTGGCCGACAAGTTTGAGTGGATTGACGCCATCCCTGATATAAACGTGCCAGATACGGTCATCGACCAAATTCTGATTATGGATGAAACCAATTGGGCCGCCGTAAAAAAGGAGTCGCTCCGGCTGCTGGACACCATTCTGCGAGATGAAATCAAGGAAACGCAGGTGCTGGCCAAACGCCGGGAACTACCCAACAAGGTTGCGCTGGACATTTCCCAGGATCAGGCCGATGTGATTGTCGCCATCGCGTCTGACCTGATCAGGGCCAACACCTTCCCCGACGAAGCCAAAACCGAAGCTGAACGGCAGGCAGCCGTTGATGCGGTTGAGCCGGTGGTTGTAACGATTGAAGCCAATGAAGTGGTTGTGCCCGCTGGCC
The DNA here is from genome assembly GCA_964407935.1 of uncultured Caldilineaceae bacterium. Taxonomy (GTDB): domain Bacteria; phylum Chloroflexota; class Anaerolineae; order 4572-78; family J111; genus J095. The sequence continues at coordinate 4,164 of CAYOXS010000272.1, read as the reverse complement.
GGGTTGTCGGCGCGCGGGAACTGGAAAAAATTGACGCGTTGGGCTTGCAGCAGCCCAAATTTAGCTGGATTAGAGACTTCTTTGCCCCGGCGATTCTGGTTATTGTCTTTACCATTGTTTTTTGTATCTACGTGGCCCAATACACGCCCAAATTAATCAAAGACGCCAAACGGCTGATGCTGCTGGCGTTACTGGTGCTGGTGTTTTTGATCATTGCCAAAGTGCTCGTTCCCAACGGGGTGGTGCTGCCCTATATGTACCCCATTGCTGCCCTGACAATGATGATTGCGGTGCTCATCGACGCCCGGCTGGCCTTTATTATCGCAACAATTATGGCGTTTCTGTCCGGCTACATTGCCACCGAGCGGCCGGAAGAGTTGGTTATTTATCTGCTTTTCAGCGGCTGGACCGGCATTCTGGCCTTGGGCCGCCGCCCGCGGATCAACAGCATTCTGTGGGCCGGGATGTACGTGGGGCTGATCAACACCATCATCATCACCGTTTTCAACGCCGATTTCGAGTCGGTTTTTGGCAATGGCAGCGTTGGCCAGCTTATGTTGTTTGGCGTGTTGAACGGTATCTTTTCGGCGGGGCTGGCGCTGATTGGCCTGTTTGCCATTGGCAACCTGTTTGGCCTGACCACCTCGGTGCAGTTAATGGATTTGGGACGCCCCACCCAACCCCTGTTGCGCCAACTGCTGCTCAAGGCTCCCGGCACCTATCATCACAGCCTCATGGTGAGCAACCTGGCCGAACAGGCCGCCGAACGCATCGGCGCCGACTCGCTGCTGGTGCGGGTGATGGCTTACTACCACGATATTGGCAAAATGCAGCGGCCCTATTTCTTTATTGAAAACCAGCCCGAAGGCATGTCAAACGTTCATGAAAAGCTGGACCCGCAGATCAGCGCCCAAATCATCATCAGCCACGTCACCGACGGTTTGGACCTGGCCAGAAAATATCGCCTGCCGGGATCGCTGAAAAATGGTATCGCCCAGCACCACGGCACCAGCCTGGTTAGATTCTTCTACTATCAGGCAATGGAAGCCGCCAAAGAGAGCGGTACTGAAGTGGACGAGGTCAAATTTCATTATCCCGGCCCCAAACCTCAAACCCGGGAAACCGGCATATTAATGCTGGCCGATGTTTCAGAAACAACCGTGCGGGCGCTCAAACCTCGTTCCGCCGCCGAGATTGATGAAATTGTGCAAAAGGCCATCACCCATCATCTGGATACCGGCCAGCTTGATGAGTGCGATTTAACCATTTCAGACCTGCACAATATCCGCCGCGCTTTTGTAGATATTTTGCAGGGCATCCACCACCCGCGTATCAAATACCCGGAACAGGTTAAAGAGGAAGAACAACAGGCCGCGCAAGACGCAGCCAGCAGTAACGGCAAAGAGCAGGCCGGCGCACCCGCCACCGAAACCGCCCCGGCCAGCGACACGCTGAAATCTGTGTCCGGGGCCGGGTTAGTTCGACGAGAGTAAACCAATGGAAATTTACTTTGACATTGATGAGCCATTCATCTCAAAAATAAACGCCGACCGGCTTCAGGCAGCCGTACTGGCCACGCTCAAACAGATTCAGGCCGAAGGAGCAAGTCTGGCGGTTTCGGTGACAGATGCCGAAACGGTGCAGCAGCTCAACCGGCAGTATCGCGGCATTGATGCGCCCACCGATGTGTTATCGTTTGAAAACACGCCCGACCCCGACTTTCCGCAGATGCCCGCTCCCGACCTTTTGGGGCATTTGGGCGATATTGTGATTGCCTATCCAGTTGCCGAAAAACAGGCCCAGGCCGGCGGTCACACCCCAATGGACGAGGTGCTTTTGCTGGCCATCCACGGGACGCTCCACCTGCTGGGCCTTGATCACGACACCGCCGAGTCAAAAGCGCGCATGTGGTCGGTTCAATCGGCTGTATTGAGCCAACTGGGGCTGGCGCACGTTCAGCCCACCGAGGCGTAAAAGGATGGCCGTGTCTAAAATCAATCGGATTCAGAGCTTTCAATGCGCGTTTGAGGGCATTGGGCATACGCTCAAAACACAGCGCAACGCCCAAATTCACGTGGCTGCGGCCGGGGTGATTGTGATTTTTGGCCTGTTTGTCCGGCTAAGCCTCACCGATTGGGCCATTTTGGCGCTGACGATGGGCTTTGTTATTTCCGCGGAAATGCTCAACACCGCCACCGAAGCCGCAATGGATTTTGCCACGTCAGACTATCATCCCCAGGTGAAAATTGTAAAAGATGTGGCCGCCGGGGCGGTGCTGGTAGCGGCGATAACCGCCGTCATTGTGGGGTTACTCATTTTGGGGCCGCCCCTGTTCCAACTGCTGCGCTCATTCATTGGGGGCAATCCCTGACATCCATGCCGAAAACCGCAACTTGCCAAAGCCGCAAGAGTCAGTAAAATAGCGGGTACTCAGGCCACTAGCTCAATTGGCAGAGCAACGGACTCTTAATCCGTGGGTTCGGGGTTCGATTCCCCGGTGGCCTATTTCAAAAAGCAAATTTCAATTAAGCGGCGTCAGCCGCTTTTTTGTTTTTGCGCTGAATTGACGGAACCAAAATTATCTGTTAATCTGGTGTCAAATTATCCGCGCTTGCCTCTTTTTCAATGGTGTGAAACCTGTGAAAAATTTAACGTTCTACGGCAGAAAGCATCAGGTAGAAATTGGGAGGACCCAATGATCCAAGTGTACGGTACACCCCAAATGCAGCCAGACTCTATTAAACCGGCGCCTCAATATTCCAAAACCTTTAAGGTAACAGCCGGATTAATCCTGGTTGTTTGCCTTGCCGCGCTGGCCAAATTCCTGAGCGTATGGGGCCACGATTACCTGCTCAAAGCGCAAGACGACATCTGCGACAGACTGTGGCTGAGCGAAAGCCGCCGCATGTCCTGATCTCGGGCCAAATTTGAGGGATTACCGGGCGAACGGGGCCAGTTTGACCTCAAAAACTTTGGGCCAGAATTTCCCGGTAACAAACAGGCGGTCGGTGGCGGCATCATAGGCAATGCCGTTGAGCACATCGACAGGTTCAGTTAAATCGGCCGGCGTGAGCAGCCCATCCAGCAGAATCCAGCCCACCACCTGGCCGGTCTCGGGATTAATCCGGGCGATGGTGCTGGTTTGCCACACATTAGCAAATACCTCGCCGTTGATATACTCCAGTTCGTTGAGCCGCACCACCGGCCCGCGCTGATCGAACACATGCACCCGGCCAATTTCCTGCAACGTGTCCGGGTCCCAAAAATAAAGCGTATCGCTGCCATCGCTCATGATCAGCCGCCGGCCATCGTGGGTAATGCCCCACCCTTCCGTTGGATACGAAAATTCCCGTTTTATTTCAAATGTATCTTTGTTGTACACAAAACCGCGCCCGGCTTTCCAGGTAAGCTGGTACAGGTTGTTACCCAGCACGGTAATCCCCTCGCCAAACAACTCGGCGGGCAGGTTAATCATTTGCAGGACTGCGCCGGTTTCAACATCCACCTTTCGCAGCGACGAACGGCCAGTGAGGCCGGTGCCTTCGTAAAAAATTCCGTCGAGATAAATTAATCCCTGGGTGAATGCATTGCGGTCGTGCGGGAAGGTATTGACCACCGTGTAAGTGTACACCGTGAGCGGTTGCAGCGCCGGCGCTGGCGTCGGCAGCGGTGATGGAGCAACGGGCGCGGCAGTAGTAGCCGGGAGCCGAGTCGGTGGTGGGATGAGCGTGGGCGGAACAGGCGTCGCTGTTGGCGCGGCGGGTTGGGTGGGCAGTTCCGTGGCAGTTTTGTCGGAGGCGGGTGCCTCGGCGAAAGGCACAAAAAACAGCCCCACCAGCACCACCCCCAAAATCAGCGCCAGTAATAATTTTTTGGTTGATGGCTGCACAGTGACTGATCCCGAATAATGAGTTTGGCCAATAAAGTGCAATCATGCGCGTCTGGACGCATTTTGTCAAACCCCCACAACGATCACTCATCGGAGCTTTTGGTTGTGTAATAGTATTTTGGCTACACGAAGTATCGTAATGGGGCAAAAAAGGGAGGCTTCGTTCTGCCGGGCACAAGCTCTCAGCAGAACGGAGCCTCCCTGTGGGACGGGTGAAAATTGGGAAGGGGCGGTTCGTGAACCCGCCCCTGCATTCGCAACACCTGCCCTGCGAC
>CAYOXS010000271.1:3771-8249 GCA_964407935.1 uncultured Caldilineaceae bacterium | reverse complement strand
CCACCGCAGGTGTGGGACGCTCCTCAGAATGACCTCAACTGCGTAAGTCCTAAGGCTATTTAAAACTGCAAAAGTAAATTGCGACCCGATTCTAAAGCCGCGCCGCAGTAACCGCCACCGGGAACGACCGGTGCGTTTTGAGTAACGAGCGATAACAGGCTTCGTAGCGAGGCACAATCTGGTGGCCGCTGAAGCGAGCGGCGCGCCTGAGGGCGGCCTGGCGCATGGCCTGCTGCCGGAACGGGTTAGCCAAAATATCGGCGCCGAGGCGGGCGGCGAGGTCGTGATCACCCACCGGGAAGAGATAGCCCGTTTCGCCATCGAACACGACTTCCGGCAGGCCGCCCACGCGGGTAGAGAGCACCGGCACGCCGCAGGCCATCGCTTCCAGCGCCGCCAGGCAAAAACTCTCGGCCAGGCTGGTCATTAGCAGCAGATCGGTTTGGGCCAGAATGTGGCCAACATCCTGCTGCAAGCCCCAGTAGCGCACGTGCTGCTCCACTCCGGCCGCGTGCAGCGCGGCCTGTACCTGGGGCATATCCGGCCCTTCGCCAATGAGCCACAATTCGGCGTCGATGTGCTGGCGCAGGCGGGCAAAAATATCGGCCACGCTGGGCGTATCTTTCACCGGCCGAAAATTGGAAACGTGGGCAATTCGGGGCCGGCGGGTGGCAGCGCTGCCGTTGAGTTTCCCGTTGGGAGCCGGCTGAAATTTGGACAGATCGATAAAATTGGGGATGATGTGCGGCCGGTTCGGCAGCTGAAAATAGTCGGCAGCCAGTTGGGCGTGGCTGTGCGAAACCGTGGTCAGGCCATCGAGCCGGCGCAGAGCGCGGGCCAATCGTGGGGCAACCAGTGGGTTGCGCCCGTAATTGCTCACGTCTGTACCGTGCAGCGTGCCTACCAGCAGCGGCGCGGCCCAACCCAAGTGATCCTTGATTTGCGCGGCCACAAACGCAAACGGCACAGCGTAGTGAAAATGCAGCACATCCAGCCCGTGGGTGACAATACAATCCAGAATTTGCGATAGATAGCGCCGCTGAACGTCGGCCGGCCAGTCGACATCCAGTTTGGCCGGGTGCTGGCCGGTTTCACGGCTGGACGACACGGTGTGCAAAATCAGCCGCCCACTGTGGTACCGTTCGCTGTCAAACGGCGGGGTACGGGTGAACAGGTGAACGGTGTGCCCCCGATGGGAAAGTTCGGTGGCTAATTCAGTGGCGATGCGGGCGCTGCCGCCAAAACTGGCCAAACACATCATTCCAATTCGCATGGGCAGGTTAGCTGGCTATCCCGGCTGCGGCTAATTTATCCACCAGCATTTGAATAATCCGGTCGAGCATGTCCGGGTGTTGGTGCATCAGCTCTCTAAAATGAACGCCCTGAATGGTGAGCAGTTGGATATCGCCCCTGGCCCGCATGGCCGCCGTGCGAAACCCTTTGCCCAGCACCTCCATTTCGCCAATGGCCTCACCGGCTTTGGCCACGTAAATAATCTGGTCGGCCTTGTTTTTGGTCTCCTTGATGATTTCCACCTCGCCCTGCACAATGATGAACATCTCGCCGCCTTCGTCACCCTGGTGGCACAGGTAAACACCGTGTTTTACCCAGCGTTCGGCCGTAATTCGGGCCACGGTTTGCAACTGCTCCTGATTCATAAAGGCAAAGAGCGACACCTTTTTCAAAAATTCGGCGCGGGCCAAAATGAGAGCCATCGGCGTGGCCAGCAGGTTGGCAAACAGTCGAAACCCACCCGGCACACCGGCCGGCATCTGCCGGAAAAAGGAGTAGGCCGCGTAAATATAGGTGCCGCGCCCGTAGCTGGTAATCATCAACCCGCCCGTTTTGGGCGATTCGCCGGGGTCGTTGCAGGCCAGCAGCGGGGTGTAACGCTTGTCCCACTGGCCAAAAAAGTACATGCCCCGGTCGTGAACCCAACCCTCAAAATCGCCCGCAGTGATTTTGTTGGGCTGGTGAAACAGAAAGTGCTCCGGCTGCAAAAACGTAACCGGGGCATCCTCAAATGTTACCCGATCATGCGGCTGGCTGTATTTAAACGGATACGGCACAAACTCATCGCGCTGATAGCCGTAACCCTGATACTGCACCAGCAGCGTGCCGCCCTGTTCCACATAGCGCGGCAGGCGGGTGGCGTTTTTGCGCAGCGCATCGTTCATCAGGTAAGCGTTGGGGCCAACAATAATAGCGTCAAACTGCTCCAAATCGATGTAGCCCAGTTCGTCATCGGAAATACCGCGGATATCCAGCTTAAAATGGCGCAGCGCCGTCAGCACATCCTCCGCCGCACCCTGAATGTAGCCGTATTTCAGGCCGGGTGTTACCGCCACATCGATCAGATGCACCTGGTTGACGGCCGGGGTGGTGACAAACTGCTCGCGAACACAGGTTGACTCATCCGGCGGGCGGGGCAGCCCCGGCGCGCCCATACGCACCGGCTTGAGCACCACATCGTACTCACGGCCGCCACAGTGGACCACGTAGCGCAGCGGATAGACCCCCGCCGGCGTGTGGTGGGGAATGGTCACGCTAAAATTGACAGTGCGGCTATCACCCACCTGGCCCAGCACCAGCCGCACTTCCGCCGGTTCAACCTGCCAGCCGGGCGGCGTTTCTACCCGCAGCACGCCCTCCGCGCCCAGCCATTCCATATTGCTGTAGGCCACCGCCTGCAACTCCACAATTTGCGCTTCGGCGCTCACCTGCAAAATTTCTTGATTTTCTTTGGGCTGCAGCGAAATCGGCGGCACCACCGCCACCGGCAATTCACGGAAGCCGCCGGGAAAACCCTCGCGGAAAATAGCCGGCGCGCTCAGCGTCAGCTCGTGTTCGCCCAGCGCCACCTCGCATTTGAGCTGCACCAGCGGCTGGCCAAACGGCTGGCCCGATGGCTCACCGTTCGGCCAGCGATAACGAAAGCCATCGCGCGGCCGGGTGAGCCAGTAGGGGCAGTCCAGCGGCGCGTTCGCCGAGACGGTAATATCGTACACTGCCTCGGGGCGGTCGGGGCGCTCGCTGGCCCCTTCGCGGTCAACCGGCACTATTTCCCAGTCGCCCGGCACATCAAACGTGAACTCGGCCCGGCGCAGATGAATGTTGCGCGGATTCCAGAAGCGAGTGGTTACCCGAAACTGCTGGCTGGGCGTAACGCGGGCGTAATCGGCCAGACATTCCAGCTCAAAGCCCAGGCATTGGGCAGCGGTTTCCTCAAAATTGCGCTGTTTGCGGCGCAGATAACTAACCAGCGCCTGTCGCGCCGTTTCAGCGAGCGACTCGGCGGCCAGTTCCGCCCGCAGCGAGCGCAGCAGCGCCGCGCCGGCCAGCAGCGAAGCGCCGGCCTGGGCGGCGTCATCGGCCCGATACTGGGCCAGCGCCACCTGCGCTTTTTCTTTGACAGCCTCCAGCCGGCTTTGCAGCGCCGCCGAACCGCCGCCGGGGTAGTGAGCCAGAGCGGTGAGGGTGGGGTCCAGTCCTTCGTAAAAATCCAGCTTCAGCCCCTCGCTGACCGGCACGCGGCTTTCGGCGCGACGGTAGTAGTAAAAAAAGCGCTCTTTTTCGGGGATAAAGCCCATCGCCTGCGTTTTGTGGCTGTTAAAGCCAATCCAGGCCTGTTCCTGGTAGGTGCGGCTGGCAATGGGATCGAACTCGCCGCTGTTGATCCGCACGTAGCCGTCGCGCTCAAACTCCGGGTTGCGCGCCCCAAATTTGCCGCCCTCCTCGCCGGGCTGCCAGTCGCCGCCGGTGGAATAGAACAGCTTTTGCGGCTGCCACGCGGCCAGCCCCAACTCCGGGCAGCGAGTGGGGTCGCCAGCGGCGGCAAAAGCGGCGGCCGTGACTGCGCCGACGGCCTGATGGTGGCCATGGCCATCACTGGCGGGGTCGCCGGTCCAGCGGCCAATCACAATTTGCGGCTGCACCATGCGGATGGCCCGCACAATTTCCTGCGTCACCAGCTCGGCCCCGCCCCATTTGGCCAGCGTTTCCTCGCCGCTTTTACTGAAACCAAAATCAAAAAAGGGACCGAACAGCGCTTCGCCGCCATCCACGGCGCGGGCGGCCAGACTTTCCCAGGTGCGATATACCCCCAGCGCCTCGTTCCGTTCCGGGCCAATACGGTTCTGGCCGCCTTCGCCGCGCGTGGCCGACCAGTACACAATCTGCTGGCCAAATTTGCGGGCCATGGTGGCCATCAGCCCCACATCCTCGTCATCCGGGTGAGCGCCGATGTGCAGAATGGCCCCGGCCATGCCCAGGCCGCGCAGGCGGTAAATCAGGTCGATATTTTTTTGGGGCGTGTCGTAAGTAGTCATAAATCAGAAACTTCGGTTTTTTGTGACCCCCACCCCCGGCCCCTCCCCCAAAATTGGGGGAGGGGAGCGTTTGATTGAGTGTGGTTTTGAGCGACAAAGCCGCTCAAAACCACACTCAAAATCTGTCTCCCCCTTCTCCCCTGGGGGAGA
>CAYOXS010000271.1:0-3761 GCA_964407935.1 uncultured Caldilineaceae bacterium | reverse complement strand
ACCACCCAAAAACCAAAAAAAAAAAGGGTCCCCCCCCCACCCCGTGGGGGTTTTGGGGGGGGGGGGGGGGCGAGGGGGAGTTATCCGCTCATTCGCTATTCGGGTTGGGTGAGCATGATGCTCAGCGCGCCGGACAGCACGCGGGCGTAGTAGCCCTCCAAAATGCGCGGGATATGTTTGACTACCTCCAGCAGCTCGTGGTTACCCAGCCGGGCGGTGTTGTGCTCATATTTCTCAAAAACGAGCACACCCTCGCGCAGAGCCATTTTTATTTCATACAGGTAGCGTTTGTCTTCCCGGTCCAGCATGGCGCAGTAACGTTTGACCAGCGCCACCACCGGGTCGCTTTCGGGGGCGTTGCGGGCGACGACATCGTTGATGCGCCGCTGGAGTTCGTGGCTCACCCGCCGCACGGTGTCAGCTTCTTCGCTGTGCTGGATGCGCTCAACTTCGTGTTCAATCCAGCGCACATCCTGATTTTCGGCGCAGATGCCGCTGGTGACGGCCCACAGATTTTCCAGCACGCTGCCGCAAGTGCCATCGACGTAGTTGATCATAAAACGGTCGTGGACTTCCAGCAGAAATTGCAGCTTGATAGGCGGGTAGGAGTCCGGGGCGTCGCCGGCGGTCATGGCCTGCTCTTTGAGGCTGTAGTCGTTAAAGAGGGCGTTCTCCATTTCGACCACGTTGTACAAAAAGCGAATCCAGTTGCGGTAAACATCGGCCAGAGCCATAAACCGCAGCCCGTCCGGGCCGACCACCACGCCCCATTCCATGCCAAAATTGAGCCGCCGTACCACCCCGATCTCATACATGCCCAGCATTGAGTCGACTTCGGGGTTGATGTGGTGCATTACTTTGCGGTAGGCGATGGTGGCGTCCATGCCGGCGTAGGCGTGAATAATTTTGAAGCCGCCGGGATGCAGGTGGCCAAATTCGGCCACGTTGTACACCCGGCCATCAACCACCATCCAGTAGCCGTTTTCCTCGTTGTTGTGCAGCACAATTTCCGAGGCGTAATAGGCCTGCTCTTTGTCGATGTGCGAGCCAGTGTACGTGGTGAAAATATCCTGCATGTAGCGTTCTTCGCCCACCAGCCGGTAAAGGGTCTGGTTGACCTGCTGCTCAATTTCCTCCGGCGAGCCGTCGCTGTAGCGGCGCAAAATCTCTTTGATGCCGTCGAGCACCGAATTGGCAAAGCCAGTGCGGCCGCAAACGTACAAACAGCCGCCGAGGCCGCCATCCTTTTTGCTGCGGATGATGTCCCACAGGGCCTTGCCGTTTTCCTCGCGCAACATTTCATCGCCGATGTATTTGTTCTGGCCCGGCTCAAACACAAAGTGGCCGTCTTTCACCAACACATCGACCGCGTCGCGGGAAAAGGCCGGGCGCACATTCAGCCGGCCCTGCGCCGCCAGCGGTTCAAACTCTTCCTGGTAGTAAAACTCGGCGCGGGTGCGGGTGCCCAAAAAGAGCCAGTTGTCGCCGCCGCCCGGCTGGCGCACGCGCTCGTGGATAAAGCCGCGGAAGGGGGCCACACCGGTGCCGCCGGCAAACATCGCAATCGGCGTGGCGGGATCAGCCGGCAGGTTAAAGCGCGGCGGATGCACCAGTTTGATCGAGACCCGGTCGCGCTCCTGCGCCCCCAAAAATGAGGTGTCGCCCAGGTAGTGCGAGGTGGTGCCGTAGCGGTCCTGCCGGCGGGTTACGTCGGTGTCGCGGGTATCGTACAGCAGCCGGCCGATAGTCAGCGTCAGTTCATCGGCCCCGTTCAGCGAGTTGTGGTCCATTGTGGATGAAATGGAGTACATGCGGAATTTTTCGGGCGGCACTACCCGGCAGATGTGCTCGCGCTCGCCGGGATGGGCTTTCCACAGCCGTTTGGGGTCGAAGCCGGCTTTGTCCAGCATGTCCAGCAAATCCCACAATTCCCACTGGTCCTCGGCGCGGGCCTCGATGATTTTGCGCAGCGTGCCGTTGAGGCTGATAGCGTACAGCGCCTTGGCCACGTCGCGTTCCACCGGGCGGATACGGCCGTAGCGCAGCAGGGTGCGGAGCGGCAGGGTGGTGCTGCCTTCGTATCCGTCGCGCAGGTTCAGCGCCTCGCGCCATTCGGCAGTGAGGCTGATTTTTTCGTAGCCTTTGGCTTTGAGCGCGGCCAGTGTTTTGTCGATCAGCCCATCGTTGTTTTCCGGCAAAATGGCGCAGCGATCGCCGGGGAGGTAGCGCACGCCGGTGCTGGAGACATCGAACACGACCCGCTTGACCCACTTGGTGGTATCGCCGCCGGCGTTGGTAATGTCGATGCTTTTGATGCGGGCGTAATGGCTGGACTGCGGAAAATCGAGCATGCGCTCTTCTTTGGAGTCGCCCAGTTCAAAATCGACGGCGTCCCAGGTGCGGTCTTTGAACAGGCCGGTGAAGCCGGTAATGGTCACGCTGCGGCCCACTTTAAAACCGATGTCCAAAAACCCGTACACCTTCAGCCGGTGGCGGTACAAAAAGCCGCTGTCGCCGGCGTAAGCCTGGGTGGCGTCTTTGTAGATGCCTTGCAGCGTGGCATCGCCGCGTTTGGCCACGTAATCGGCCACGGAAATTTCGCTGAGCGCCTCGATGAAATTTTGCCAGTGCTGGGGATACCAGTCGCGCAAATGCTGCATTTCGCCGCCAAAACGGCTGTCGTACCGTTTGCGGCTAAAGAAATTATCGAGCACGTGAAACACCGGGGCCGAAGTGCCGCTGGGGCCGGCCGTACCGGGGGCGATGGGTACGGCAAAGGGGGCCACGGTTTTGGCCCAAACCACCGGGTCAACGTAGGTGTCGCTGTGGGGGTTAGGGTTGATGGTCATAAACGTGTGGTGGGTCACATCGAGCAGGCCATCGGTGATGAGCAGGAGTTCTTTTTTGAGGGCGTCCACATCGTCATCGGCCACCGCTTCCTGAGCGCGTACCATCGCGGTGATGACCGGCGCGCACTGGGCCAGAATCGCCACCTGCGTCAGGTAGAAAGTGCGCTCTTCCTTGTTATCGACGGTGGGCACCAGCAACCGCAGGTTGTCGACGCCCATCGGGTTACTACGGTTGGGATCAACCATGCGCCAGTTGTACATAATCAAGTCGATGTAGGACAGATGCGGCGCGGTGCGGTTGAGGCGGCGCGTAATTTGCTCCCACGGAAGCTGCACGCTGTCGGGCATGGGCTGGCTGGGCGGGTCGGCCTCAACGCGGTGGTAAGAATGAGCCAGCATGCTCATAATCACCGAAGCCCGCAGCAGATATTCATCGGGCAGCTCTTTTTCGGCGGCGCTGAGCACCGGCATCTCGCGCAACGCCTGGCGCACGCGCAGGGTGCGGAACAATTCCGGCAGGCTGGCGGCCATGTTGTCCCAGGCCTCAAAGCCGGCGGGCAGGCTGAGGGGCGGCGGCTTCAACGGCATCAACCCGTTGGCCTCTGACAAAAAGCCCAAATTTTCGTGGCCCAGCCGCTTATTGGCCTGCTCGGCGGTGGAGAGCACCAGCCGGGCCGGGATCATATCCTGCGTGCGCAGTTTGGGGGCCGGCTCGGCGGCGGCTGGCGCTGGCGGCGCGGTGATCACGGTTTGGGTCGGCGGGGCGGCGGCCAGCGCGGCGTTAGCCGGGTAGGGCCGGGCCGACTGGATGTCATCGCCAACCTGAAACCGCAGCGTAGTTTTGCCCAATTCGAGCCGGTCGCCGGATTTGAACATCTGTATTTTGGTCAGCGGCGCGCCGTTGAGCAGCGT
>CAYOXS010000270.1:0-8256 GCA_964407935.1 uncultured Caldilineaceae bacterium | reverse complement strand
GGCTGGCGCATCAATCCGGCCAGCGGTTTGAGCCAGACTTCCTCTGACACGCCTTTCAAACCGGGGATGCCGGGTTCTTCGCGGGCAATGCGGGTGCTTGCCGCTCGTTTTTCGGTTTTATTCGCGTCAAACTGATATGGTTTATCCCGGTAGCCAAAAGATGTTGCTTTTTTCAGTTCGTCTGCAATTTCAGAGGTGGTACTTTTTATTTCGTCAGTGACCTCCCGCTGCACGTGCGGCGTGGTCGAGGGTTCTTCCGATTTTGCCAGCAGAACAGACAAGGGCCAATCCGTCACCCCCAACTCCTCCAACTCATCTTCCTCCGCTTCGATTTCTCCGGCCTCTTCTGCTTCCTCTTCGATTTCTTCTGCTTCTGTTTCGGCTTCTTCTTCCTCTGCTTCTTCTCCTTCGGCTTCCTCCTTTTCCGTCTCCTCCCCGGCCTCTTCTGCTTCGGCTTCCTCTTCCTCCTCGGCTTTTTCCATGGCTACAGTAGCCATCGCGGCTAATGCGGCCTCCTCTTCCGGCTTTTCTTTTTCAACAACATCACCCTGAGGTTTATCAATAGTTACAACATCACCCTGGGGTTTATCTTTTAGAGGGTCAACTTGTTTCTTTTCCTGCGTAGTTACTTTGAAATAGTTATCCCGCACAAACTGTTTTAATTTTCTTATTTCTTCAGCCCCCGCTGCCCCTTCCCGGATCGTAGTGATGGCGTTTTTTATTGTTTCCGCCGTAATCTCTGCGCCGGCCGGTTGGGTAGTCACCTTGGTTTTTGGCTGCGTTATATTTTTAGCAGGCTGATTGTGTTGTTCCGGCTGGCGGATCTCCAGTTGGGACTGCTGCGGCTGCTTTTCTTCCGGTGACTTGTGGGTTAATTTGTTCATGCGTTTCATATTTCGCCGGGAGTATTCATTGCCCACTTCCCACCGTGTTTTTTGTTTCTGTTGTTTCTCGGCTTCGGTTCCGCTACCCAACAGCGCCGCGTTATTATTTTGAACGGTTTGCTGTGATGGCGTCTGCGTATTGGGTGGGTTCTTTTTTTGCTGCGCCCGGTTTTTGGCCCGTTCTTTTCGTTTTCTGATGCCCTCATCAATCTGGGCTAACGTTTGGAATCTCTGAATGGTGCCTTTAGCGGCGGGTTGCCGCCGGGCTTCGGCGGGCCCGGAGTCATCGAGCTGGTTGGTAACGGGGACAACGGTGGCCATAACTTTGTCGGCCATTTGGTCGGCTTCCCGTTCAAATTTGTCGCCCGGCGCACCGACCATCAATTTGGCCTGGATGACCGGTTCTTCGGCGGGGCCGGTGACTGACGTTAGCAATTGCGACACAGCCCGGTTGCCCGCGGTTTGCTGCAACCCGGTAATGTCGTCGGGGTCAGCCCCGGCCGGGTTAGCCATTACCCGCTGCAGCCGGGCGGCCTCGGTTTGGACAACCTGTTCTTCCTGTTCAGGCTGGGTCTCGGTCCGGTGTAAGCGGGCGGCGTCATCAGTTTGCTTGGCGTTTTGGGTCAGTCGTTGTTCGGCCATAATGTTCCTCTTGTTTGGCGCTATTTTTAACGCTGTAACTCTTTGTCATCAACCAAACGGCCCATCTTTTGCAGCTCGCGGCGCAGGCTGTGCAGCATGTGGTCCATTGTTACCTGCCCGCCATCGGCGGCGGCCAGGTGCGCCGCGCTGACAATGACGTTGCGAATATTGCCGCCGGCCAGCTTGAAGCGGTGGGCGATCAACGGAAAATCGATGTTTGGCCCTTGCGGCACAGTTGGCGGGAACAGGGCTTGCCAAATTCGCAGCCGCACCTCGGCCTGTTCCGGGAACGGAAAATCGACGGCAAACTGGAGCCGGCGGGTAAAGGCTTCGTCAAGGTTGGCCCGGAGGTTGGTGGCTAAAATTGTGACTCCGTTGTAGGCGTCCATTCGCTGTAACAGGTAGCTGATTTCAATGTTGGCGTAGCGGTCGTGGGCGTCGCGCACCTCGGAGCGTTTGCCAAAAAGGGCGTCGGCTTCATCAAAAAACAGAATGGCGTTGCTGCGTTCGGCTTCGTCAAAAATCCGGGCCAGATTTTTTTCAGTTTCGCCCACATATTTGCTCACCACCGCCGACAGATCGATTTTGTACAAATCCAGCCCCAGTTCCGCGGCAATCACTTCGGCGGCCATGGTTTTGCCGGTGCCCGGCGGGCCGGCAAATAACACGGTTACGCCCGCGTTAGAGGCCAGTTTGCGGCCTACCTGCCATTCTTCCAGCACTTTGGGGCGAACCCGCACCGTGGCCACCAGCTCCTGCAGAATGGCAACCTGGTCGGCGGGCAGAATAATGTCGGTCCAGAAGTAGCGCGGTTCAATTTTGTGGGCCAGCTTGGCCAGCCGAGAACTGGAGTGGACGCGCGCGGCGGCAAACAAATCCTGGCTGTTCAGCGGGCGGCGCTGCTGGTTGGCTCTGTCTTTGGCGGTGGCTACAATATCGCGGATTTGGCCGGTGGTCAGAGTGAACTGGCCGGCAATGTCATCGAGATTTGATACCGCATTGCCCAGGTAATACTCCCACAACACTTTGCGGTCAGCGTAGGCGGGCATTGGAAATTCCAGCCAGTGCAAACGGCGCTCGCGGCCAATGCCTTCGGCCTGCCACATGGCGCTGCCCAGCACCAGCACGGCGTCGGGGTGGGCGCACAGTTCGGCCAGCAACTCCGGCGCGAGCTGGCCATCGGCCAGGCATTCGTCCCAGCCGGTCAAACACGGCACGGCGTTAACCAGCCGCGCATCGCGCAGAGCCAGCCTGAGCGCGTTTGCCGCGGGTACGCCATCGGCAATGACGCCGGCCATGTTCACCAGCAGCAGGGATCGCCCGGCAAAGTTGACCAGTGATCTGGCCGCTTCTTCCTGCCGGAGCCGGTCCGGGCCGTAAAAAACCAGTACCGGTTTGTGGCTGATGATGTCTTCAATATCGGCTTGAGTCTGTTCCAGCTCGGTGCGGTCAACCGGACGTGGTTGGAACAGGCGGGCGTGGCGGCCAAGTTTGGCGTGCGGCTGGTAGGTTCCCAGCAGCCAGCGGACAATAGTGTTATCGATAACCAGGGTTTGACTCAGTTGCGATTCTGCGGCGGTGTTTTGTTGCAGCAGGCTGTATTTGAACAGGGGCGACGGGCCGGCAAAGCGGGCCAATTGCAGCAGTCGGCCGGGGCCGGGATTACACAACAGGTTGAGCACCAGATCAACACGCGGCTGCTTGCGGGTAACATCATCCTGCAAATAGCCGTACAGCCGCTCGTAGCGCAAATCGAGCGCCGGAGCCAGGCAGATCAGCAGCGTGTCAAGCTCAAAACGATCCAGTTGAAAGGCGTCGGCCAAATGCTGCCAGCGGGTCACATAACCAAGCGCCTGTGCCTGCGCCAAAACCGCGTTGATTTGCGCGACGGCCTCCGCTTCGGCCCGGTCAAAGGCGGCGGCTTCGGCGGGGGGCAGGGTGACTGTTTGGCCCCAACCGGAGGCAAAGGGGCGAGCCAGCAGGCGGTCAGCGTCGGTATCGGTGAGATGCAGCCCCCGGAAGTGATCGGCCGGATTTTGGCCGGCGGCCTGCCAGCGGCGAACTTCGCGGCGAATGAAGGCATCAATGCGGGCCAGTTCGGCCTGCAAATGGCTCAAATCGAGATTTAATTCTGTTGAGAGTTGGCTTGCGTTGGTCATTTTGAAACGTAACTCACTGAATTGTACGGCGATACCACGGTCTCAAGTTGGGCCTGCCGGCGAATGGCGGCGTCTGGCCCAAGTTGCAAAATTCTGGAGGCATATTGGCGCGGTTTTTCCGGCACCTCATCCAGTCCGCCTTGTTGCTGAAACAAATGCTTTAGATTATTTGGCCCCCAATTGTAGCCAATGAGCATCCAGTGGGGGTCGGAGTAGCCCCGGGTCTGGCAGAAATTTCTCAGATAGGCCAGAAATGCCGCCGCTACCTGCACGTTGCTGGCCGGATCGTAGGGGTCAAAAACGCCAACTCGGGGCGCCCAGGCCTGCCAGGTAACGGGATGAATTTGCATCAAGCCCATTTCGTTGCTCCGGCCGATGGCCCACGGGTTGAAGCGGCTTTCCTGATAAGCGATTTCGGCCAGCATGCGCCAATCCAGTTGGTATTGCGCCGCGACATCCTGAAACAGTTGCTCGTAGGTGATGGCGGCTCCTGTTTCGGCGGCAATCGGGTCTTGCGGCGCGTTCCCGGCCTGATAAACCGGCATCACAAACGGGCTGATCGGCGTGGCGGCCGTCATCGGGTCGATGCCCGCCAAGTTGTTGTCGGCCTGCGGTTGAAGCGACGCGGGCCACGCCACAAAGAGTCCAACCATCGCTCCAACCACCAGCAGCAACATTAGTCCGGGGCCAATGATGGGCGGCCGGGACACTTGCCCTAAAAGCGGGCGGCGCGGCTGGCCGCCGGCCAACATGGCGCTGGTTACCGTAAAAAAGAACTGCTGGCGGCGCAGGCCCATCAATTCGGGCGACGGCAGCACCACCCGAACCGTTATCCAAACCGATTGGCCGGCAGCCAGTTGCAATTCGGGTTGGGTGGTGGGAAAAGCAGCCCCGGCCGGCCAATCAAATTCAACCGAGCAACTATCGCTGTGGCCGGTGAGTTGAAAAGTGGCCACCTCGGTGCTTTTGTTGGCCAGGTGCAACTTTACCCGCGCCGAACTTTTGAACCGCCAGGTGGTTTGCCGCTTGGGCGACAGGTCGCTCACGGCAAAGTCGTAAACCGGCGGGGCGATTGTTGGTTGTTGATCAGGTTGATGGTTGACGGTCATTTTAATAAAAGTATGTATGGTTAGCGCAGATACGTTTCAAACCTGCGGTTGTTACGGGATTTCAAATAACTGCGGCCCGGATGAAAGGACCACGTTGTACGGGTCCAGTTGGATAAAGGCCACATCCCACAAAAATTTGCCGGAACTGATGGCGGTAACTCCCGGGGTTCCTTTGATGTCCTCAACCCGGTAGCTGGCCACATTGCTTTGCGGATCGCAGTAAAAATCCGGCTGGTTGGCCACGGCATCGGTTACGCCCATTGGCCCGTAGCCGGTTACTGCCGGCCAGATTCTCAATTCGTAGCCAAAGCCCTCTGGCGGCTGGCAACTTTTTCCATTGAGCCAGCGCCACTTGAACTCCATCCCCTTGACTCCCGGCTGCATCACAAATTCGGGGACGGGTTCCAGCAAAATAAAGGCAGCCGCTGGCGGTGGTGGTGCGGCTTCGGTTGGCTTGGCAACCGTGGTTTCGGTAATGACCGCGGCCGGCGTTGCCGGTTGCGGCAAAGTGACGGTGGGCGTGGCGGCCGGTTCCGCGATGGCCGGCGGTGTGATGACCGGTGTGCCGGTGAGCAGCGGCGATTGAATCAGGCTGGCGCTTTCTGCCGGCGGCGCAACAACCGTTGTTGTTGCCGGTGCTGAAGCCAAAATAACCGGGGCCGGGGTTGGGGTTGGATAGATCACCGTCACTTCAACCTCAATGAGCGGCACCGGTGTGGCCGTGGCCGCCGCAAGGAAAGGCAGGCGGATGCCACTGGTACACGCCAGTGAGGAAAGAATTATGAATGCAGGGAAAAGAAGTTTAACCGATGGCATGGTCATCCCACTTGTTTTTTGCTGGTGAATGGACGAGCTTATTTGAACAGTAAATAATTCCGTTTGTGAACACAATTAGTTGCCGCACGAGCCGCACAGGCTTTCGGTATTAATTGAAGCGTGACAATGATCGCCCTCGTTCTGCACCCAATCAAAGCCGGCGCAGTGAGCCAGCGCGCACAGCCGGGCATAACGGTTGAGATCAACCGGCCAGGTAGTCAGGTCAATGGAGCGCCCCTCAAAATGAAGCGAATATTTGCGGTTGGAGTCTGTTTGGCCCAAATCATGCTCCAGCAGCGAGTCGTAGGCATCGGTCACGCGCAGTTGCACCTGGCCGCCCCATTCTGCCCGGACCAATTCATTCAGCCGGCTCAACGGATACAGCATTGAGGGGTGCATCATGATATCTTCCCGATCAAACGGCGGTTCTTCTTCTTTTTTAAAGACGATGGTTGGATCCAGTTGGCCAACCAGCCGGTGATACGCGCAGCTACCCGGCGCAATCTGGCAGACCATTGGCCCGGCGGCGCTGGTTTCGGTTTCGGTGAAGCTGCCGCTGGCCGAAAGGGTTTGCCCGGCCCACAGAAAAGCCGGTTCGCATAGCGACGATGGGGTAGCAGTCGGCTGGGGTTGCGGGGTGGGAGTAACCGTTGCCGTTGGGCTGGGTGTTGGGGTTGTGGTTACAGTGGGCGAAGGCAACGCTTCGGCCCGCGCCGTATCAGAACCGCACGCGCTGAGCAGGATAGTCGCGGCAAACCCAATCAATATTAATTTTGCCAAATCTTCTGAGTGTATCACGATATAAAATTGACTACCGCTGTTGATTGTTGTCCGTTAAGTTTTGGCGGCTTGCCCGGTTTTGGGTAAACAGGGCAACGCCTGTAACCAGCAACAGCAGCCCCAGCAAAATGTAAACCAGTGGCCGGTAAGCAATCGGTGCGCCCGCATCCGGCAGTTTGGCCGGGGTGGTTGTTGCCGATACCACCGCCGCAGTGGCGGTGGGTTGGGGGGTATCGGTTGGCGCGGCCTGGCTGTAATACTCCAGCTCGATGACGGCGTTATGGCTGCCATCCAGAGTTACGTGAACCGGGCCTTGAGCCGGCTGCCCCTGGCCGTTTAAGTTCAGCGAAATGGCGTAATCGCCGGCCTTCAGGCCGGTAATCGAGTAGCTGCCGTCGGTGTCGGTGCGGACGATGGCGCCATTTACGGTCACTTCAATGGCGGCCCCCGGTTGCTGGCGGCTCAGGTCTGTTACGGTTCCGTAAATGGCGCTGCTGGGGCCGCCGCTGCTGCCGCCATCGGAGGTGTCTTCTTTCAACGGCGGTCGCGGTGATGGCGCGGCCTGTGGAAAAGCGCCGGGCGCGGCCTGTGAAATCGGCAAAATCACCAGCGACAGGATAATTACCCCGGTAATTGCCCCAACAATAGCCCCGATTTTCAGGATTTGGATTGAATTGACGTTGTGTTTTTGGCTCATGTTTGGCTTCACCTGATTGAAATAGTTTTCTAGTGTTCTGCCTGTATCGGACGGTCTGGCATGGTGGGCGTGGCCGGCTCATCATTTGTAACGGACAAACCGGTCACCATTACGCCGCCGGGATAGGTGTACAGGTTATTGTTCTCATTGCGTTCATCGACGCTGCCAACGCTTGTGCCGGGATTCCAGCTATCAACATACAAATGTAAATTGGTGGTGCCGCGGGCAAAGTAACCGGGCCAAACGCTGTAATCGCGGGCGGGATTATTTGAGCTAAGGGCCACACTTTGGCCCGGCCCCAGGCTGGGCACATACCAGGCCAGGCCATAACAGGGACTCATGCCGCATAAATCGTTCCAGCGGTTGTTAACGGTTGGTGTGCTGGCGGGGTTGATGTAAAAATCAACCCAAAAGGCATCGGCGGCCAGTTCACCGTGGTTGGTTATCACTACATTGATGGTTACCGGGCTACCGGCGCTAAAGTTAGGCCCGGCTGGGCTGAGAGTAAAACTACCTGTCAGATCGGGCGGCAAAGGATGCAGTTTGATAATGATCGGCAGATACAAATTGTAATTAGAAATATAACCGGGCCAGAATCCGCTTTGCAGCGTGTAGGCCCCGCCGCTAATGCCGGAAGAGCCCTCCGGCTGGCCAACGGTGCTCAGTAACTCGTATGTGCCGCCGGCAACCTGTTTGCTGCCATCGCCGCCGCCGCTGCCGCCGCTGTCTATCGTCCACCAGGTGAGATTGTAGTTGCCGCCGGTTTGGGCAAAAACGCCACTCGTTCCGGCCAGCAGCAGTAAAATCAGGGCCGGCAGCCACACCGCCAGGTGAGCCAGACGATTATTGAGCGCCGGTAAATTCTTCATGATCGGTCCATCTCCAGCATCGGTTCAAAAACAGTCGTTGTAAAAAAATTGCATTTGCCCATTGGTTTTGCCGCCGGGTTTGGCTCACATACACACAAAAGACACCCGGCAATATACCGTTTCATCGGTACCCCAATCGTTATCCGGCGGTTCGCCAATAGAACAGCCAAATGTGATTGTTTTGCCAATCTCAATTTCGGTTATATCCCACACATAGTTGGCGGAAATTCCAATTGGTGTATTGGTATCAACATCATCCGGCGAAAAGTACATGGCCTGGCTGCCATCATCTTCTATGGT
>CAYOXS010000269.1:3119-8259 GCA_964407935.1 uncultured Caldilineaceae bacterium | reverse complement strand
GATAAAAACGAAAGCTTTGACGATGCCGAAATTGCTTACCAGAAAGCCAAGGAAATCCTGGCTGCTTACCCCAACATTAAAGGCTTCCAGGGCAGCGCCTCTACCGACGTGGCCGGCATTGGCCGGGCCGTTGAAGAAGCCGGCCTGCAGGACGAAGTCTCTGTGGTGGGCACCAGCCTGCCCTCGATTGCCGGTGATTTGCTCTACAGCGGCGCTATCGACGCCATCGGCTTTTGGGACCCGGCAGTGGCCGGCGCGGCCTGCAACCAGATCGCTCTGATGAAAATTAATGGCGACCAGGTTGGCGTAGATTCAGACCTGGGAATTGGCGGTTACAACAAGCTGATCGGCTCGGGCAACGTTCTCTACGGCGATGCCGCCGTTTATGTTGATGCAACAAACGCCAAGGATTATCCGTTCTAAATCCTGAAAACTCTCGGCCTCTCCCCGGAAGGGACACGTCCAGAATTTTTGGAGAAGCGTCGCAGGCCGGGGGGTGTGGGGGGTGTCCCCCCATTTCCCCCCAGCCTGCCCAAAATTTTGGGCAAGCCCCGGAAGGGACACTTTCCGGGGAGAGGCGCTCTTCGGCAACTTATTTCGACTCTACCTGTAAAGTATAGCTTCTATGACAAACGAATTCTTACGTCTGACCGGAATTTCCAAATCTTTTGCCGGCGTTCACGCCCTGCGCAACGTTGATCTCACCATCGAGCGCGGCCGGATCAATTGTCTGGTTGGGGAAAACGGCAGCGGCAAATCGACCCTGATCAAGGTTATCGCCGGAGTGTATCAACGTGATACCGGCTCGGTGATGATCAATGGCCGGCAATTTGAACGCCTGCATCCCATCGACGCCATCCGGGAGGGAATCCAGGTTATCTACCAGGATTTTTCTCTTTTTCCCAACCTCACTGTGGCCGAGAACATTGCCCTCAACGAAGAGCTGGCCGATGGCCGCCGCCTTGTAAATTGGCAGCACGTGCGCAATATTGCCGCGGACGCGCTGGCCCAAATTGAAGTTAACATTCCACTTGATATTACCGTTGGCGAAGTATCGGTGGCCAACAAACAGCTCATTGCCATTGCCAAAGCTCTGCGCCAGCGCGCTCAGCTCATTATTATGGATGAGCCAACCACCGCGCTGACCGAACGCGAAATCCGGGTACTGTTTTCCGTAACCCGCAAGCTGCAGGAGCGACGGGGGATTGCTTTTCTCTTTGTCAGCCACAAACTGAACGAGGTTTTGGAAATTTCCGAGACCATTATTGTTATCCGCAACGGCAAAATTGTCAGCGTAGGCGACCGCGCTGAATACGACCGGGCGCGGCTGATCTTCGAAATGACCGGGCATAGCATCACCGAAAAATATTACAATTTTGAACCCGATCTGGCCCGGCCGCCGCTCCTTAAAGTTGAAAACTTAAACGCCAGCGCGCTGCTCAAAGACATCAATTTTGAGTTACGCGCCGGCGAGATTGTTGGCGTCACCGGCCTGCTCGGCTCCGGGCGCACAGAACTGGCGCTGGCGCTGTACGGCATGCTGCCCATTGAATCTGGCCGGATTTACATCGATCAAAAACCGGTGACTATTCGCTCCAACCGGGACGCCATTGCCCACGGCATTGGTTACGTCCCCGAAGACCGGCTCACCGAAGGTTTGTTTTTGGAGCAATCAATCGCCCGGAATGTGGTGGTGCGCACCATCGACGGGCTGCGCGGCGCAATGGGCTTAACCGATCCCCAGAAAATTGGCGGGCAGGTTAGCCAGTGGGTTGAGGCGCTGCGCATTAAAACCCAGGACCCGGCGCTACCCGTTAAAACGCTGTCCGGCGGCAATCAGCAGCGGGTGGTTTTGGCCAAGTGGCTGGCCAGCAAACCCAAACTGATGATTCTGAATGGCCCCACGATGGGCGTAGATGTTGGTTCCAAAGAGGAACTCCACAATTTGATGAAGCAATTAGCCGGTGAAGGCATGGGGCTGCTGGTAATTTCTGATGACATCCCCGAGCTGCTGCAAACCTGCAACCGGATTTTGCTTATGCGCCACGGACGCATCGTCGAAGAAATCATAACCAAAGAGATCGACGAGGATGCGCTCTCTTCTAAATTGATCGAGGATTGACAACGTGAAACATCTTCTGCGTCGAAACGAAACTTTAGTGGCCGCGACACTGGTTGGCCTGTGTCTGATCATCGGCTTGAACAACCCCACTTTCTTTTCCGTTGGTAACACCTTCACCCTGCTGCGCAGCAGTATTGTTACCGGCATCTTTGCGATGGGGGTGCTCATCGTGATTATTTCGGGCGGTATCGATGTTTCATTTACCGCGATTGGCGTGTTTGCGCTCTATTCAACCGTTAAGCTGATGCTCCATTTTGCGCCAAACACCTCCATTTGGGTGGCGTTTGTGATTGCCGCGCTGATTGGGCTGGGTTTGGGGTTGATCAACGCCTTTTTCATTGCCCAGTTCAGGCTGCCCACGCTGATTGTTACTCTGGGCACACTCAGTATGTTCCACGGTTTTTTACTGTTTGCCATTGGCAACCAGATTATCCGTGATGTTCCTCCGGCCTTAACCGAGTTTGCCCGCGCTACCGTGGTCCAGATTCCGCAAGAGCGCGGTATGGCCAACCTGCACCCGGCTGTCTTTCTGATGATTGTTATTGTTATTCTGGTCTGGTTACTGCTCAAATACACCGTGCTGGGGCGCGGCATCTACGCTTTGGGCGGCGCGCCGGAAGCCGCCGAACGGGCCGGCTTTAATGTTACCCAAATTCAGTACTTTATTTATGGTTTTGTGGGGCTGCTTTCCGGCATCGCCGGGATGACGTTTGGCGCACTGGCCCGGCAGGCCAACCCGCAGGATATTGTTGGCACCGAACTCAACGTTATTGCGGCGGTGGTGCTGGGCGGCGCTTACTTAACCGGCGGCCGCGGCACGGTCATCGGCACCCTGTTGGGGGTTGTGCTGGTAGTCATTGCCAACAACAGTTTGATTCTTATCGGCGTGCCTACCGTCTGGCAGCGAGTGGTCATCGGCATTATCATCCTGGTTGGGACCGGCATCCCGGCCATCCAGGAACGCCGCGCCGGCAAGCACACGGCCAGTCTGGCCGAGGCGTAGCCTGTTTTGGCCGCGCCAGAATCGACGATATAAAAATTTGATGTGCTCAGGATAAACCGTTTAACATGGAACAAACAGCTTCGCCTAAAACAACATCCAAACGCCTTCCGTTTGATTATTACACCCTTCGCTTGTTCATTATTGCCCTGGTTATTTTTATCGCCTTCAGTTTGTTGCTGCCGGGCAAATTCTTCACTATCCGCAATATGCAGTCTATGGCCGTTCAGTTGCCGGAGTTTGGCATTCTGGCGTTTGCCATAATGATCACCATGCTCACCGGCGGCATCGACCTGTCTGTGGTTGGGGCGGCCAACCTCTCGGCTATTGCAGCGGCGCTGATTTTAACCGGGCTAAACGGTGACGGCGGAGCGGGTCTGTCGCTGGCCCTGGTTATCCCGCTGGCCATTCTGGGGGCGCTCGTGGTGGGGTCGATCTGCGGTTTATTCAACGGCTTTCTGGTGTCGAGGATTGGCATCACCCCGATTCTGGCCACGCTGGGCAGCGGCGCTATTTACACCGGGCTGTCTTTTGTGATCACCGGCGGCCCGGCGATCACCACCACCCAACTGGCGCTCATTGGCAACGGCTCGCTGCTGGGGCTGCCCATCCCCATGATTGTGTTTATTTTGGGGGTGGTTGCCTTTGTGGTTATCCTCAACCGAACTGTGTTCGGCTTCAATGTTTATATGCTGGGCACAAACCCCACGGCGGCGTTATTTTCCGGCATCAACAGCGACAGCGTTTTAATGCGCACCTACTGGCTGGCCGGCCTGATTGGCGGGGTGGCCGGCATCATCTTTCTGGCCCGCACCAATTCTGCCAAGCCCGATTTTGGCGCGTCGTTCATTTTGCTCACCGTGCTGATTGCCATTTTGGGCGGCGTCAGTTACACCGGCGGTTTTGGCACAATCTCCGGGCTGGTGCTGGCTGTGCTCAGCATTCAATTTCTGTCAACCGGTTTGAACATGCTGATGCTGGAGTGGTTTCCCTCCAGCGCAGCTATTTTCTTCCGCCAGTTTGCCTGGGGCGGCTTGCTGCTGGCGGTGATGGTGCTTAACACCTACACCGAAAAACGGCGCAGCCGGCAGTCGAAATCAACGCAGGCAAACAAACCCTCATAACAGTCAAAAATTTTACCCAAAGAGGTGATTAATTATGAAAAAGATTGCGTATCTTGGTTTAGGTATTATGGGTCGGGGCATGGCCGCTAATTTGCTCAAAGCCGGTTATCCCGTCACCGTCTGGAATCGCACCGCCGACCGCTGCGCTCCGCTGGTGGCGCAGGGAGCCGCGCAGGCCGCATCCGCCGCCGAGGCGGTTGCCGGCGCAGACGTGGTGATGTACTGCCTCAGCGACGACAAGGCCGTGGACGCGCTGGTCTTTGGCGAAGCCGGCGTGCTGGCCGGGGTCAAGTCCGGTCAAATTGTCGTCGATATGACCACTATTCACCCGGACACCACCCGCAAAGAAGCGGCCGCTTACGCCGCCAAAGGCGTTAAATTTTTGGATGCGCCGGTTTTTGGCAGCAAAAACGAAGCGGCCAACGGCGGCCTGTGGATTGTGGCTGGCGGCGAACGCGACCTGTTTGACGAAGTGAAACCGATTCTGGAAGTTTTGAGCGAAACCACCCACTACATGGGCGGCACCGCCATGGGGTCGTCGATGAAGTTAGTGGGCAATCTGGTCGTCGCCAGCCAGTTAGAGGGGTTGGGCGAGGCCATGACTCTGGCCACCAAAGCCGGTTTAAACCCGGAAGACGTGCTCGGCGTGCTGCACGTCACCGATTTCAAATCGCCCATTTTTGATGGCGTGGGGCAAATGTTGATCAACCGTGATTTCACCACCCACTTCGCGCTGAAACTAATGCTCAAAGATGCCAACCTCATCGCCCGCTTTGCTCAGGATTTGAACGTGCCGTTGCCCGCCTCGGCCGCCACCCGCGAGGTGATCAAAGCCGCCGTGAACAAAGGCTGGGGCGAAGAAAACGCATCGGCCTTTATCAAGCAGATCGAAGA
>CAYOXS010000269.1:0-3019 GCA_964407935.1 uncultured Caldilineaceae bacterium | reverse complement strand
CCGGTTGTTTTTGCCTCGCAGCCTTATCCCCTGTACCACCCCCGCCCCGGCTGGGCCGAGCAACGCCCCGATGAATGGTGGTCGGCGCTGGTGCAGGCCAGCCACAAAGCTCTGGCAGAAAGCGGCCTGCCCAAAGAGGCCATTGTCGGCCTGGGCACAGACTGCACCAGTTGCACCGTGCTGGCTCTGGATGACAACTTTGAACCGCTGCGCCCGGCGATTATCTGGATGGACGTGCGCGCCGCCGACCAGGCCCGGCGCATTGCCGCCAGCGGTCACCCGGCCCTCAAATACAACGGCTACGGCAACGTTTCGGCGGAGTGGATGCCCTGCAAGGCGCTGTGGCTCAAAGAAAACCAGCCCGAACTTTACCGGCAGGCCCGCTACGTGGGTGAATTTGAGGACTGGCTCAACCTGCGGTTAACCGGCGAGTGGGTGGCCAGCATCAACAACACCGCCATTCGCTGGTATTACGACCGGGCCGAGGGCGGCTGGCCGGCCGATTTTTACGAACTCATCGGCCTGGGCGATCTGCTGGCAAAGTTTCCGCAGCGGGTGCTGGATATGGGACAGGTTGTCGGCCCGCTGCTGCCCCGCGTCGCCGAAGAGTTAGGCTTGCAGCCGGGCATTCCGGTAGCCCAGGGCGGCGCGGATGCCTTTGTGGCGATGATTGGCCTTGATGTGTTGCAGCCGGGTAAAATGGCTTTTATCACCGGCTCAAGCCACTTGCATCTGGGCCAGAGCGCCCAGCCGCTGCACGCCAAAGGCGTTTTTGGCGCGTACACCGACGCCGTTTTGCCCGGCCAATACACGGTTGAAGGCGGGCAGGTTTCAACCGGCTCAGTGGTCAAATGGTTCAAAGAAAATTTCTGCGGCAAAGAAGCCGCCCAGGCCGCCCAGCGCGGCGTTGATATTTACACCATTCTCACCGAACTGGCCGCGCCCATTCCGCCCGGCTCCGAAGGGCTGCTGGTGCTGGATTACTGGCAGGGCAACCGCACCCCCTATGTTGACCCTGAAGCGCGGGGCGTCATTCGCGGTTTGTCATTGAAGCACACCACCGGCCACCTTTTCCGGGCCATCATCGAGGGCATTGCCTACGGCACCGAGCATATTTTGCGCACGTTCCGGGCCAACGGCTACGTGGTAGAAGAGATGGTCGCTGCCGGCGGCCCCACCAAAAGCCCGCTGTGGATGCAAATTCACGCCGATGTGAGCAACGTGCCCATCACCCTGCCCCAGGTGGCCGACGGGCCGGCGCTCGGATCGGCCATTCTGGGCGCGGTTGGCGCGGGGCTGTTCCCCGACATCCAGCAGGCGGCCAAACGGATGGTCCACGCCCGCAGCCGCATCGAGCCAAACCCGGCCATGCACGAAGCCTACCGCTTTTACGTTGACCAGTACATCAACACTTACCCGCCGCTGCAAGCCCTCATTCACCAAACCGTGCGGCACGTCAGCCAGAATTCATAGGCCGATGCAGTTTCCCGAAACCTTCCTCAACCTGTCGGGCGAGCGTTTTGTGGTGCATTATCAGGTGCGGGCGGCAGATACTGCTGAAGCCCGCGCCCGGGTGCAGGGCATTTGCCTGGAGCAAACCGTCGAAGTGCCGGAAACCCTGCTGGCCCACGATGACCTGCGGCAGAAAATTGTGGGCCGGCCCGAGCTGCTGGCCGAGCTTGCACCCGGTGTCTACGAAGCCGCCATCAGCTACGCCATCGAAACCACCGCGTTTGAGTTTACCCAATTTTTAAACGTCATCTTTGGCAACACCGCCATGCAGCCGGGCATTCGGGTTTTGCAGTTGGACGTGCCCGACAGCCTGCTGCGCCATTTTCCGGGGCCGCGTTTTGGGCAGGCGGGCCTGCGCCGGCTGGTGGGGATCGATTCGCGGCCGTTGCTGTGTACCGCGCTAAAGCCGATGGGCTTGAGCCCGGAAAACCTGGCCGCGCTGGCCCACCAGATTGCGCTGGGCGGCGTCGACATCATCAAAGAAGACCACGGCCTCACCGACCAACCCTTTGCCCGTTTTTCAGAGCGGGTAGCCCGCTGCACCGAAGCCATCCACCGCGCCAACATCCACACCGGCTATCGCTGCCTGTACGTGCCCAACATCACCGCCCCCAACGACCAGCTTTTTGCCCGCGCCGCCGCAGCCAAACAACTGGGCGCGGGCGGGGTGATGGTCGCGCCCGGCCTGGCCGGGTGGGACGCCATCCGCCGGCTGGCCGCCGACGATGATTTCGCGCTGCCCATTTTTAGCCACCCTGCCTGGCTGGGCACGCTGGTCCTTGGCCCCGATCACGGCCTCACCCACCGGGTTGTGTTTGGCCAGCTTCCCCGCCTGGCCGGCGCCGACGCCACCATTTTTGTGAATTACGGCGGGCGTTTCCCCTTTAGCCAGCAGGATTGCCGGGGCATTGTGCAGGGCGCAACCTCGCCACTCGGCTCGTACCCGTCCATTTTCCCCGTACCCGCCGGCGGCATGACCCTGGCGGATTTACCCACTATGTCCCGCTTTTACGGCTCAGAGGTCATCTTTTTGATTGCCGGCGGCCTGTATGCCGCCGGGCCAGATTTGGCCGCAAACGCCCGCCAGTTCCGCGCCCGGGTCGAATCGTTGTAACTTCAAATAGAAGAATAACGCTGCCCCTGCTCAACGGGTTGTGGGTTTTTTCTCAATGTTTACTTTGTGATTGAAGTAGAATATAATACGCGCTAAATCCCAATGCGCGGAAAAAAATCACTGGAGATACCGCTCGCTGCCGGGACGACACCGTGGCAGCCACAGGAAGCCACTGATAGCAAGTCAGCGGCTTTTTTCTATTAAGGCGATAATTGTTTCAATCAAACAAGGGGAATATATGAGCGGATCTGGGCAAGTTTCAACAAGTCTGCCGTCTGTTTTGCGGGTGGCCGCCGGCGAAGACCGTTTTGGCGAGCAGCGGAGCCTGGGGATCAGTACCATTGCTTTTAAGGTTTGCCCGCAGGACAGCAACGGTCTTTTGATTATTGAGAA
>CAYOXS010000268.1:0-8272 GCA_964407935.1 uncultured Caldilineaceae bacterium | reverse complement strand
ATCATGGTGGCAGCGGTAAACCATGCCGTTGAGGTTTTCAACCAGGGTGTTGTACCTTTGAGCGGTTTCTCGTAACTCTGTTTCCACTGCTTTTATAGCCTGAAGCTCTTGTTCCAATTCCAGGTACGTTGGCTTAGACATTTGGCACCTTTGAATGGTTCTGTAATCAAAACAGGAAGATCACGGGGTATTGCAAAAACAAACAACGCGCGCCAAAATTACCCTGGCATCGCGTTGCGTATGCAATAACCCCAATATACCTACCGGACCTCCATTGTCTGTTTGGGAAAATAAAGCCCCGATGATGGCGGGGCTTTATTATTTATCTGATTCTAACACGGACGAATACAGCAGGCGAATCGTTGTTTGAGGGGCTTGCTTTCAAATCTGTGTTGGTTTGTACTCCTGTGATCAGGGCGCCCACGAGATGCGCTCTTCAAGCCAGCCCCGTGAGTTAAAGTCATCGTACAAAACTTTGCCATCGGGCGGACCTTTCATATCAAACAGCTTGCGCTGGTTGCTGCCGTCGGCGTTCATTACCCATGCGGCCCACACGCCTTCGCGGTTTGAAACAAACGCGATGCTGTTGCCATCGGGCGACCAGGCCGGCAGTCCGTCGGCGCTGGCGTTTTCGGTAAGGCGTTGCATATTGCTGCCATCAGAGTTCATAATCCAGATTTCCCAGTTGCCGGCGCCGCCGCGATCATACGACATAAAGGCAATTTTGCCGCCGTTTGGTGATGGGGCCGGAGCCGTGTCTGAGGGCAGGTCGCTGAGTTTTTTCTCCCCGCCGCCGCGCGGCCCGAGCAAAAACAACCCGCAATCGCCAGAGGGCGTGCAGCCCTTAATTACCAACCGGCCATCGGGCATTACCGATGGATATTCACCCTGGAACCCAACCGCAAAAGGCGTTTCGCCTATCTGATTGCCAACATAAATTCTGGGGACGCGGTCGCCCTCTTTGCGGCTGGCAAAAACAAAGTTCAAGCCATCGGGCGACCATGCCGGCAGCCCATCCTCCACAAACTTGGTCACAATATCACCGCGGCCGCCAATGAAATCTCTAAAGAAGATGCCGCGCGTGCCTCTATCCCACGAGCGATACGCCAGCAGCGAGCCATCTTTATTAAACGCCGGCTGGCTGGCCGAGCCGGCAATCGGCGTTTGTTCGCCGGTAGCCAAATTAACCATCCAGACATCGTACACTCCGGTGCCGTTGTTAAAGGCGGGATAAACAATCCGGCCGCTAACCGGCGCGGCAGCGACTTCTGGCGCCGGGGTTGCTGTGGCGGCTTCCGCAGCCGCCGGTTGGGCACCGGTTGAGGCGGTATCGGCGGTTGAGTTGTCGCCGGCCGGCTGGGCGGGTTGGGCGCTGGTAGCAGCCGTGGTTTTGCTGCCGGTGGCGGCATTGCCGGTGCTGTTGTAGGCGGCCAGTTCTTCGGCGGTAAACGGAATGGTCAATTCCTGGCCAATTTGCAGGCTTTCCGGGTCGTCGATGCCGTTTTCAGAGGCCAGCAAATCCGCGTCTACCCCAAATTTATTGGCAATGGCCAGCAGGGTATCGCCGGATTGAACGGCGTAAACCAGGGGCGTCAGGCTAACGGTGGGCGCCGGCGTTGGGGTTGATTTGGGCGTTGGCGTGGTTTGGGCCGCGTCCTCGGTGGCGGCCGCTGTTCCGCCATTGGGCGTGGCCGAGGTGGCGGCGGCTTTGGGTGTTTCGGCCTTGGCCACTATTTTTTCCGCGCCAAAACGGAAGCTGTTGATCATCCCCTGAAACACCGGCTGCACCGAGTTCCAATCCTGAGCTTGTGACGAGGCCACCAGATAGTAGCCGGTACTGTCTTTGCTGGTTACGGCAATGGTGGCAATCCCCTGCTTGCCCTCGGCGGCGTCTTCAAACCGAATCTGGGTTGATGTCCAGGTTTGCGAGCCAATGCTGATGGTGCCCTCGTTGAGGGTTTCGGCCTGGGCCGGAAATTGCCCCAGCACCCCGCTGAGAATATCGGCAATAGGGGCGTCAATTTTTTCCGGCTGGCCAATTAACATTTTGGTTTCGGCCAGCGCTTTTGGGTCAAGCCCGGCGGCAGTCGGAGCAAAAATAACGGCCCCGCCGTCTTCTTTGGTTTTCCAGGTGTCCGGGTGTTCCAGTGTAATGTCCAAATCCTGGCTGCTGTATTTGGCCATTGTGGCCGGGGTTGGCGTGTCTACCGGTTGAGCGGCGCTGTTGCCGGTGGGCGTGGGGCCGGGCGTTGGTGTTTCATCGGGCGGGCCGGCGGGCAGGGTGGGCGTAGGCAGTTCTACCTGAGCCACGCTGCCGGCGCCAAACGCGCCGCTGCCGTACATAAACACGGCGATAATGATAAAGGCAAAAATGACCAGCACCGCGACCCCGGCAATGCCTGTCCAGAGCGTGCTGGGAAAGGCCCGCAGGATGTCGCCCAGGGTGTAGCCCTCTTTGTCCTTGTCGCCGCTCTGTTTTGGTTCGACCGGTTTGACCGGAGCGACCGGCGGGGCAATGTTTTCTGCTGTTTTTTGCCGGGCGCGCTGCTCGCGTTGGCTCTGAGGCGGCTCTTCGGCTGGCGGTTGGGTTGTGCGCGGGATGACCGGCAGTGGCTGTGTTACCTGATGGTGCCGGGCGACGCCGGGCGCGGGTGCGGCCGGTTCGGGTTTTTTAATCGGCTCCATTGGCATGGTGTCTTCCCGGGCTCGTTTTTGTTGGGCCGGGGTTGGCGCTACCGGCGGCGGGCTGGGCCTGGCCGCCCGGGCTGCTGCCGGGGTAGAGGTAGTGGAGCCGGTGGGAATAATAATGGTAGGTTCGTGCGCCGCCTGCGAGCGCCGGCGCGGCGAGCCGGGCCGGCCTGGTTCTGTGGTTGCGGGCGGTGGGGCGGCCGGCGTTCTGCGCTGCGGCACCACCTGGCTATCCTGCGGCGAACTTGGCCGTTGCCCGCTGGCCGGCAGTTCCGGCGAGCTTTTTTCGCGGCGAGGCACCACTTCATCGGGTGATAGCGGCGAGGTGGCGGTGCGGGCCGTGGCTGCCGGCAGTGGTTCTTCTTCAACGGCCGGCTGGCGGCGGGGCGTAACCGGGATAGGGATGGTCGCTGGAGCCGGTTTGGGCTGCGGGATCGGTTCTGGCTGAATCGCGGCGGGCTGCGGTTGCGGGTCGGGTTCAGCCTCGTAAACGGTAATCACCTCAACGTCAACAACTTCAACGGGAGGCTCGTCTTCCTCTATATATTCGGCCACCACCGGTTCGGTTTTAGGTTCGGCTTTTTTGGCTTTGGCTGCCGGCTCTTTGGTGTCCTGATCCACAATCAGCGCTGGATCGGGGGGGGAATCTTTGGCCGGCTCGCCGGTGGAATATTGCAGCCACTGTTTGCCATCAAAATAGAACCATGAGCCGCTTTGCCCCGGAGCCTGAGGCGCAGGGGCCGGGCCGGGTTGGGGAACAAAATAAGCGGGTTGCGGCTCGGCGCTTTGGGGTGCGTAATTTTGCGCCGGGTAGGTCGGCTGAGCGTAGCCGGGGTAGCCCTGGGCCGGCATCGATGGCTGCGAGGGCCGGGCCGGCTGCTGAAATGGCTGGGGTTGTACTCGCCCGGTGCGGGCTTCAAATTCGCTGGCCGGGTGCCAGCCTTCGTGATCGTAAAAGTACCACTGGCCGCTTTTTGCGCCCAGTGACCAATACCGGCCATCATCGTCCTGAAACAGCTCGGTGTCAGACTGGGCCGGTTGTTGGGCGTAGGCAGTTGGCTGCGGTTGCGGCTGCGCCTGTGAGACCGCAGGGCCGGTGGGGTCGTTTTGGCCCGGTTTGACCCACTCGTTGGTTTCGGGCTGGTAGTAATACCAGTCGCCGCTTTTTGCGCCGCGCTGCCAGTAGCGGCCCTGAGCGTCCATAAACGGCAGCTTGTCGGCCTCGTTTGGATCAGCCTGCCGCCAGTTCTGGCCGTCGTAATAATGCCAGGCTCCGGTTTGAGCGCCAATCATCCAGTAGCGGCCCAGGTTATCCTGAAACTGGAGCTTGTCAATCTCGGCCGTAAAGGTGGTCTCGTCAATCTTCCCGGAGCGATAATCACCGAGCAGAGCCTGATAACGGCGTTCGAGTTCTGCAATATTGCGTTCCATTATGCGTTCCCATTTCTTGCCTTGGGCCAAATCCCACCCAAAACAAATCTCCTTCACTTCTTTAATCAATCAAATCAAAGCCAATTCTGCTTCCCAACAGAATATGGGCCATCGCCCTTGCGCAAACATATATGTTACACTGTTTTAAAGAATCTCCAAAATTAACATTGCCTGCAAAATAACTGCGCGGCTTTGACCAAACCACTCAATTTGACTATTTTACCGGCCTGATGCTAAATTGGCCGCAGAAAACCGGGCTAATGGTAAGCGAATTTGTGATTATAGACAAGTGTATGGTTTTATTTGGAAAACTGGTATAATTTGCCGACGATGAAGAAGTCTTTTTCTGTAATTTTGAGCATAATTGTGCTGGCTTGTGGCGCGCTGGGTACATTTTTTTGGGCGCAGGCGTTTTACGGCTCCATTAAACATTTCCAGTCGCCGCTAACCGGCGTTAAATTTGATGACTCGCCGCTGGCCGTTTCAAAACCAACCGGCGTGATTGTGGTTTTGGTCAGCGGGTTAAGCGAAACCACCCTGGAAGACAACGCACTGCCCAATGTGACTCAAATCAGCCAGACCGGGGCCAGCGCTATTATTCAGGGCCAACCGCCCAGCAACTCGTTCACCTCAAAAATGGGCCTGATCACCGGCGCGCCGGCCGAAACCAACGGCGCGCCGCCCATCGATGTGCCGCTGGCGGAACTGTCGCTGGTCGATAGTGATTCTGTTTTTGCCCGTGCCCATGCCGCCGGGTTACAAACCGCCCTGGCCGGGCCGGAAGACTGGCGTCGATTAGCGCCGCGCAATGATCTGGACGAGACATTTTTTGTGGAGGGGGGCGGCCCGGAAACCGACCAGCTTATTTTTGAAGACGCCCAGTTGCTACTGCAAAATGACAACCTCGATCTGATCCTGATTAATTTTACCCAACTGGCCAGCGCCGCCCAGTATCAGGGCGGCACCGACAGCCCGGCTTACCGCCAGGCGGCAGGCCAGATTGATGCCTATCTGGGCCAGCTTTACCAATCCATCGATCTGGGCCGGCGGGTGTTGGTCATTTTGGGCGACCACGGCTTCACCGCTGCCGGCGGGCACGGCGGGGCCGAGCCAGAAGTGCTGCGCCGCCCCCTGCTGATGATTGGCGATGCCATTGTGCCCGGCAGTTTCAGCGATATTTCCGCCGCCGATGTGGCTCCAACTATTACCACTCTGTTGGGCGCTGCGCCGCCCTCGCTGGCGCAGGGGCGCATTTTGTTTGAGATGCTCCGCCTGGCTGAGGCCGATCACACTCTGGCCCAACTGGCCCTCACCCGCCAGCGAATCGCGCTGATGCAGGCGTATGAAACCGCGCTGACCGGCGAGGCAGCCAGCACCCCCCTGCCCGCTGAATTGGAGCAGGCCCAACTGGCTTTTGCCCAGAAAAACGCCAGCGGCGCGTACCAACTGGCCCGGTTGGCCCAGCAAACCGCCGATGCAAACATGGCCGCGGTTCACCGCCAGCAGCTCCAATCGGAGCAGTTGCCGCGGCTGGCCCTGGCTGCTATTGTGCTGCTGGTTTGGGCAGCGGTAATGTGGCGGCGGCGCGGTCGCTATTTTGGGCTGATTTTGATGGCTACGGTGCTAACGGTGGGGTTGTACCACGTGCTCTACCAACTGCAAGGCTATGAATATTCGCTGAGTACCATCACCAGTTTTTCAGACTGGCCCTTTTCAATTGGCCGCAGAATTACCGTGAGCCTGCTGGCCGGCGGCGGATTCATCCTGGTTTTGCTGATGCTGGTTAACGAACCAGACTGGATCACCCTGCTGGGTGCCGGTTACGGTTTTGGCGTACTGGTCACCTTTATTTTTGCGCTGCCGCTGTTTTGGGCGTATTGGCAGCACGGCGTGGCCGTAATCTGGGCCTTGCCCCATGTGGATGTTGCCTTTTGGCAGATAACCGCCCTGTTTGAAACGATGATCGCGGCCACGTTGGGGCTGCTGCTGCCGTGGCCCATTATGCTGCTGATAAGTTTTGTGGGGCTGGTGCGTCGTTCACTGGATAAATCAAAGACGCAGCCCAAATCCGACGCGTTACCCGGCCTGCGCCTGTAAACTCTTTTCACAAGGACAAATCGATGCGCGTAATTATTACCGGAGCCAGCGGCCAACTGGGCCAGGCCCTCCACAAAGAACTCACCGCTCAGGGCTACGAGATTATCGACATCCCTGATTACCCCGAGCTGGACATTTCTGACCACTCGATTGTGCCCATGCTCAGTGATCTGTACCCGGAACTGGTCATTCACTGTGCCGCCCTGACCAATGTGGACGCCTGCGCCAAAGACCCCGATGCGGCGTTTGCGGTGAACGCCTTTGGCACGCAAAATGTGGCCCACGCCTGCCTGCGTTGCAACGCCGAAATGGTCCTCATCTCCACCAACGAGGTGTTTAGTGGCCGCAGCGACCGCCCCTATCTGGAAAACGACCCGCCCCAGCCCATCAACCCTTACGGCAGTTCCAAACGGGCCGGCGAGCAGATGGCGGCCCATTATTTAAAAGAGGGCCTGTACATTGTGCGGACGGCCTGGCTGTTTGGCGGCGGCCACATGTTCCCGGAAAAGATCGTCGCCGCCGCCGATAAAAACGGCGAACTCCAGGTGGTGACCGACGAGGTTGGCAACCCCACCTACGCCCCGGATTTGGCCAGAGCGGTGGCCATGTTGGTGCAAACCCACGCTTACGGCATTTATCATTTTACCAACGCCGGCTATTGCTCCCGCTTTGATTTTGCCCGCGAAATTTTGCGACTCAGCGGCCGCGAGCATGTGCAGCTCAAACCAACTACGCTGGCCCAATACCCGCGCCCGTCGGTGGTACCGCCGTTTACCCCGCTGGCCAATCTGCGCGGCGCAGAACTGGGCATCAGCCTGCGCCCGTGGCAGGAGGCGCTGGCCGACCATTTTGCCCAAAAATGAGCAAGCCGCTGCTGTCTGTCATCATTCCCCATTACAACGGCGTGCGGCATTTGGCTGTTTGTTTTAACGCGCTGCGCCGCCAAACCTACCCGCATCTGGAAATAATCCTGGTCGATAACGGTTCCAGCGATGAGTCCGTCGCCTACACCCGCCACAATTTCCCGGAGGTGATTGTGCTGGAGCTGGGGCAAAATTTTGGCCTCACCGGAGCTATTAACCGGGCCATTGCCCAATCTCACGGCGAGGTGCTGGTGCCGCTCAACAACGACACCGAGGTTGATCCCGGCTGGGCGCAGGCGCTCGTGGATCAATTGGCCGAGTTTCCGGCGGCGGGCATTGTGGCCAGTAAAATGCTGCTGTTTGCAGAGCGAAACAAAATTCACTCCGCCGGCGACGGCTTTGGCGTTAACGGTATCCCCATCAACCGCGGCGTGTGGCAAATCGACTCCGGCCAGTTTGACGCCGACACCTATATTTTTGGCGGCTGCGGTGGGGCGGTGGCCTATCGGCGGAGCATGCTCAACGACATCGGCCTGTTTGACGAGGATTTGTTTATGTATCTGGAAGACGTGGATTTGAACTGGCGGGCGCAGTTGGCCGGTTACAGGGCCGTATTTGCGCCCCGGGCCGTGGTTTACCATCACCTCAGCGCGACCGGCGGCGGGGTGCTGGCCAGCTACTACACCGGCCGCAACACCATGTTTGTGCTGGCCAAAAACCTGCCCGGCGCGATCTTTCGGCGGTACTGGCCGGCCATTATCGGCGCACAACTCAAAATTGCCCTCGATGCCCTGCGAGCCTGGCGCGGCCCGGCGGCCCGGGCGCGGCTGCGCGGCCAACTGGCCGGGCTGCTCGGCCTGCCCCGCTGGCTGGCCAAACGCAAGCGGCAGCTCAAACGGGTTGACGACGCCTATTTAGAGTCGTTATTAACCCGCACCTAAAATTCCCCACCGCAAACCCGGATAATAAAATAGTAGGTCGGGCTTGCAGCCCGACGGTCACGCTTGCAGCATGACCTACGCCTGTGAAAATAAACAAATTGCGACCACTCGCGCATGCTCTCCCGCGCGGTCGCGGTGCAGGTGTTGCGACGGGTAGGGGCGCTTCGCGAAGCGCCCCTGCATATTTTTGGCCACCCTGCCGCCGCGGCTTTTTCCTGTTTACAACCGCTGCGGAATGGGTATACTTGAAGA
>CAYOXS010000267.1:0-8381 GCA_964407935.1 uncultured Caldilineaceae bacterium | reverse complement strand
TACCCCCCCCCCCCCCCCGCCCCCCATACCCCCCCGGTGGTTGTGGGGGTAACTATATTTTTTGTTGGTTATTTTGGGGGGATTGGCCACAAAAAAGCACAAACTCAATCAAATCTCCCCCTCCCCAATTTGGGGAGGGGGTTGGGGGGAGGGGTACAAAAAGTGTAATTTTCATTCTGGCTGGGGTAAAATCGCTCCCCGGATTTTACCCCAGCCAAAAGTAGTGCTACTCTACCTGCCATTATGCGTAATGCCCTGCTTCCGGTCATCCTTTCAACCGCCATTTTGCTCGGCTGCGGGCTGGGCCAGCTTGTCCCCGCCAACCCCGCGCCCACCGAGCCGCCAGTCACACCAACCCTGCCGGCCGAGGTGCCGGCCTTTCGCCCGGCAGACTGCCCCTTTGACCCCATCGACAGCGACGCCCGCATCGATTGCGGCTGGCTGACCGTGCCGGAAAACCGCAGCCGGGCCGACTCGCCAACCATCGAACTGGCCGTGGCCGTTTTGCGCGCCGCCGAACCGCCCGCCCTGCCGGACCCGGTCATCTATTTGGAAGGCGGGCCGGGGGGCAGCGCCCTGGTCAGCCTCAGCAGCGACATCGACGGCTGGCGTACTTATCCCTTCCACCAAAACCGGGATGTGATTTTCATCGATCAGCGCGGCACCGGTTACTCCCGGCCGTCGCTGGACTGCCCGGAATATTTTGACGAGTCGCTGGCCAACCCCGACGCGGCCTGCCGACGCCGGCTGCGGGCGGAAGGCATCGATTTAGCCGCCTACAATACCGCCGAAAACGCCGCCGACATCGCCGCGTTGCGCCGGGCGTTGGGCTACTCGCAGGTCAATTTGCTGGGCGTGTCGTACGGCACCCGGCTGGCGCTGGCGGTAATGCGCGATCACCCGGACGGCCTGCGCAGCGTGGTGCTCGATTCGCCCTTTCCGCCGGCGGTGGATTTTGCCGCCGACAGCGCGCTGGCTCACGTGCGGGCGCTGCGCCTGCTGTTTGCCACCTGCGCCGCCACCCCCGATTGCGCCGCCGCCTACCCCAACCTGGAATCCCTCTTTTTTGACACAGTGACCGCCTGGAACGACCAGCCCGGCCAATTTGACACCGGCGCGTTTTACGGCGACGACCTGGCCGACACGCTTATCGAGGCCCTGTATTTGGATTACCTCATCCCTTACCTGCCCCGCACCATCGCCGAAGTGGCGAACAGCGATTTTACCACTTACAACTTTGTTTTTGACGAAGCCTTTGCCTACCTGGAAGAACCGCCCGTTGATGGCGCCGAGCCGGACCGCAGCGACAGCGAGGGCATGTACAATTCGGTGATCTGCCACGATGAATACGCTTTTAGCGATGAGCCGGCCATTGAAACCATGCTCGCCACCCAAATTCCGCCATCGCTCCAGCCGTTGTTGCAGGGCACCACGGCCGGAATGTTTGAACTTTGCCACATTTGGAGCGCCGGCAAAGCCGACCCGCGGGAAAATGAGCCGGTGGCCAGCGATGTGCCGACCCTGATTTTAACGGGCCAGTTCGACCCCATCACCCCGCCCGATTGGGGCCGCGCCGCCGCCAAAACGTTGAGCCACGCTTACCTGTTTGAACTGTCCGGTTTTGGCCATTCGGTCACTTCCACTACCGGCTGCCCCGATGAACTGCTGGCTGAGTTTTTGGCCAACCCGGCCGCCGCGCCCGCTGGCGGCTGCGTGGCCCAACTGCCGGCCATCGATTTTGTGCTGCCCGACGAGCCGTTGGAATATTGAACCCCGAGTCAGATTGATGGAAATTTCACTGCGAAACCCGCCGCGCTGGTGGGGCAGCGACGCCCACAAATTTTACACCGTGGTCGTGTTTATTGTGCTTGCGTCACTGGACAATATGGCCCGGGCCGCGTTTCCGCCCCTGTACGCCGTGATGGCCCGTGATTTGGGCGTGGCCGAGTCGGCGCTGGGGTTGATCACCTCGCTGACCATTTTGGTGCTGTCGCTCACGGCGGTTGGTTGGGGCTACTGGGGCGACCGCAGCAGCCGCAAATGGTTGTTAATTGGCGGCACGCTCATCTGGAGCACCGCCATGCTGCTGACCGGATTGGCCGCAACTTACGCGCAGGTTCTGTTGTGGCAGTTGCTCACCGCGGTGGGCATTGGCTGTATTGCCTCGGTGAGCTTCAGCTTGGTCAGCGATTTTACGCCGCCGGCCCGGCGCGGTTTGGCCATGAGCCTGTGGGGGTTGGCCCAGGGCGGCGGCGGCGGGCTGGGGGTGCTGCTGGGCGGCTTTTTGGGCGCGAGCCACTGGCCGCTGCCCTTTTTTGTGATCGGCAGCGCCGGGCTGGTAACAGCGGGGTTGTACCTGTTTGCCTTTGAGCCGGCGCGCGGCCGGGCCGAGCCGGAACTGGCCGGCGTATTTGCCGCCGGCGAAACGTACAACTACCGCATTCACTGGGTGGATGTGCGCTCCATTATTACCCGGCGTTCCAATATGTGGCTGATGCTGGTGGCGTTGTTTGCCACCGTGGCCTACGGCGCGCTGGTGTGGCTGCCCCGGCTGTTCATTGCCCGGGTAGAGCAGGTGGGCTACGGCCTTGAAGTGGCCACCATGTCGGGTAATTTGTTGTCGCTGTTGCTGCAAACCGGCTTCAATTTTACCGTGCTGGCCGGCTTTTTGGGCGACCGCTGGCAGCGGCGGCAGCTCGGCGGGCGGGCGCGGCTGGCTATGCTCGGCACCATCGCTTCGGTGCCGTTCCAGATTGCGGCGCTGTTTATTCCGCTGCGCGGGCTGGCGTTGCCGGCGGCGGGCGAGATTGTGCCGGTGGCGCTGGCCACGCTGGCGAGCATCGTCATCAACCCGTGGGTGTTGACCGCCTTTGTGCTGGCGCTGCTGGCCTGGGCGCTGGCCTCGGCCGATATTCCCAACCGCAACGCCATTTTAACCGATGTCAATTTGCCGGAACATCGCGGCACGGCGGTTGGTTTTTTGGCCATCGCCGTTGGTTTGGGCGCGGCGCTGGGCAGCGGCCTGACCGGCTTCGTCATCGATGCGCTGACGCCCTATCTGGCCTCGCCACTCAATTACGTGGTAGGACTGGCCGTATTTCAGCTTCTTTTTATCCCCGCCGGCTGGTGCTATTACAAATTGACTCAGGCCAGCGCCGCCGATATTGCCGCCGTGCGCCAAACGCTGGCCCGCCGCGCCGAGACTTTTTCAAATGGCCAACCTCGGTTATAATCCGGGGCTATGACCGACGACGAAGCCCCCCAAACCAAACCCTGGAGCGACATCGACCTGAGCCGCTGGCGCGATTACCCGGACGTAAAAACCGACTCGTTGTGGCTGTACGACAGCCGGGCCAGCGGCGACGGCCACAAGCTCGATTACCACGGCAATTTCATCCCGCAGATTGCCACCCAGATTTTTACCCGTTACACCAAAAAAGATGACATCGTGCTCGACCTGTTTTTGGGTTCCGGCACCAGCGCCATCGAAGCCGCGCGGCTGGGCCGGCGCTGCATCGGCGTGGAATTAAAGGCCGATCTGGTCGATTACGTCGCCGGCAAAATCGACCCCGGCCAGTTGGGTTCGCGGATTCATTTGCTGCAAGGTGACAGCGCCAGCCCGGAGATTGTGCCGCAGGTCTCCGGCGCGCTGGGTTCGCTGGGCGCGGAACACGCTCACCTGTTGATGCTCCACCCCCCCTACGCCGACATCATCAAATTTTCCGACCAGCCTACCGATCTGTCCAACGCCAGCACCACCGAGGCGTTTTTGGCCGGCTTTGAAGCCGTGGCCCGCCACGGGTTTGAGCTACTGGCGC
Organism: uncultured Caldilineaceae bacterium; assembly: GCA_964407935.1. Taxonomy (GTDB): domain Bacteria; phylum Chloroflexota; class Anaerolineae; order 4572-78; family J111; genus J095. The sequence goes on along the minus strand of CAYOXS010000267.1, from coordinate 4,563 downwards.
CCGGCCGCTTTGCCGCGCTGGTCATCGGCGACAAGTACGACCGGGGCGAGCTGGCGCCGCTCGGCTTTTGGTGTATGGAACGCATGAACCGGGTCGGTTTTAAAACCAAAGCCATCATTGTCAAAAATATCGAAGGCAACGAAAAGGGCAAAGGGCGCACGGCCAACCTGTGGCGCTATCGGGCGTTGGCCGGGGGCTACTACATTTTCAAGCACGAATATGTCATTCTCTTTTTCAAACCCAAAAAATGAGCGACTTCAATCTTATCCGCCACGAGCTGGGCAAAGTGACCGACCTGCCGCCGTGGGGCCGTCCGCAGGGCGACCATTGGGACAGGCTGAGCAACTTTGTCTACCGGGTCAAAACGCTGGCCGGCGTGCAGCGGCAGGCCGGCGCTGTCGCTGCCGCCAACGGGCTGGACGCGGCGTTGTTTGAAAATTACGCCATTCGACGCTGGTACAATCACCACACCCACAACCAGATTTTGCAGATGTTTTTGGCCCACCCCGATGTGCAGCCGGAAGCCAACGCCAAACATCGCACCATTGATTTTTACCTGCGCGGCCTCCCCTTTGATTTAAAAGTGAGCCGTTTCCCCCAGGCCTACCCCAAAAGCCTCAAATTCGCCTGGCAAAATCGGCACCATTTGGCGCACTGGCAGTATGCCCACCAATCCACGCAGGGCCGCTATCACACCGGCAACCGTTTGTTTGTAGTGCTGCATCACAGACAAACGCCGGAACTGACCTGGCAGCTCCGGCGCGATTTTGAAACGCTGGCTAAACTTGTTGCTGAATTTCTGGCCGAGCCGCTGCTGCTGGGGCTAACGGTGACCCACAACCACAGCGGCGAACCCATTCAGCCGTGGGCGGCGGTTATTTTTTACGTGAAATAGGTTACGCCGGGTAGCGCTGCGCCAGCGCCCGCTGCAACGCCGCCAGCCCGCGCCGGGCGGCCACATCTTTGAGCGCGGGCACGTATTCGGCCAGCGATACGCCGGCCAACTCCCCGGAGCGATACACTTCCACGGCTTCCTGCATGGCGGCCGCACCCACCCGCGGGTCGGCTTTGCCGGCCTCATTTTTCACCGAGTTGATGGCCGAACCGGCCAGAAACAGCACGTTGGGCGTCAGGCCGCGCGCGGCCACGTCGGCCAGGTTCAGGCCGATGTTGCCCTGGTCCAGCCCGCCGGCGCGGGTAATCATCGTCGGGTTGATGCCGGGCAACGGCTCGCTGAGCGCCTGCTCCGAGGCCAGCCATTCCGCGCCGTAGGGCCGAATGAAGGGCGCGCCGGCCTTGAGCGGCGCGGTCTGCCGGAAGTCAATCCCATCGAGCCGGGCCAGAAAATCAATCACCTCCCGCCAGATGCCGCGCGTTTTCACGCCGATGCCGGCGTTGTGGCCGTACAGGGCCGGCGGCTGCGGCCGGTTTTTGGTGGCCTCGCGGACCATGCGCACAATGCCGCCGGCAAACGTCTCGCTGAACATCAGCCCGGTGGCCCCGGCGTCGAGCGCGGCGTGCACGCTGTCCAGAATTTCGTGCGGCGCGCCGGTAATGTGCGGCGCAAAAATCAGCCCCAGCCCGCCGCGCTGTTCGCGGGCGCGCTCAATGGCGGCCATCGCCCGCCGGGTGCGCTCGGCCACCGGCGAGTAATCCAGGTTGGGGTACAGGTTTTCGTCCTCTTTGATAAACATAAACAGCGGGTTGGGCGCGGCCTGCCCCACCAAAAAATCCACATCGTCCGGGGTGATGCCGGCGGTGGGTTTGAGAATGGTACCAAAGGCGGGCTGGTCGGGGGCAAAGCCGGTCAGTTGGCGCAAGCCGTGCGGGCCGTGGGCCGGGCCGGGAAAAGTGCGCAGCACTCGCTCCGGGATTTCCAGCCGCAGCAGCCGGGCGTCCATATTTTCGTACATATCAAAAATGACCGCCGACGCCGCGGTGTGCAGCAAATCCACCGAGGTCAGATGGCCGTCGGGTTGCAGCAGCATTTTCAGCGGGAAGGCGATGTGCAGCAGGCCGATGCGCTCGCTGGCATCAAACGGGTCGATGCCGGCCGCGGTGGCCGAGCACTCTTCCAGCAGCGAGCCGGGCGGCGGGTTTTTGATGCCGCTGGTGGCGTGGTAGCTGATTTCGGCGACGGCTGCCGATAGCGTTTGCTGGCGAAAAGCGAAGAAGTAACTGGCCACTACGGCATCATCGAGTTGGGGCGGCGGGTTTTGGACCAGCCGTTCGGCTACCACTTCACGCAGGCGATCCTCGCGGGCGTCAAAATCCAGCCACAGTTGGTTTAAAATAGTTGCTGATACGGGTTTCATTAGTGCTCCTTTAAAATAGGATTCAGGGGTCAGGAATCAGGAATCAGGAGGCTCCTGGCCTGATTTTGTAATTCGTAATTCGGGCATGGTTCATTTGCCCGAGGCGTCACATTAAATTTTCCGTGCTATTGCTCGCTGTCTGCGTGCTGCAAACGGAACACGCAACACGTCGTAAGAAAATTTGTGGCGAAAAACTAAAGACACTAACCAAAATCCAAAATCGTCAATCGTAAATCCAAAATCGCGCATTACTCATTGATTTGCTCATACCTCAGCCGGTCGATGGCTTTGGGCGGGGCGGCAAAAACATCAGGCAGCGGCACCGTGCCGATAGCGCCGGCCTGCCAGGCCAGCATTTGCCCGCCCGCGCCGGCCAGCAATTGAGCTGCGCCCAACTCGGCCCAAACGCGGGCCAGTTCGCGGTCGGCGGCGGAGGGCGGGCCGCCCCGCTGGGTATGGCCCAGTGCCGTGAGCCGCACCCGGTAGCCGGCGGCAGTGGCCACAGCGTCACAAAAATCAGCCATGCGGCCGATGCCCTCACCGGCCACGGCCAGCCCGTAGCCGCGCTGCTCAACCGCAGCGGCCAGTTTGCGGCCAACCACCGCCGCATCGGCTTTGATTTCCGGCACGGCCACGGCATCGGCCTGGGCGGCAAAAGCCACAGCAATGGCCAGATGGCCGGTGCTGCCGCCGAGCGTTTCAACAACAAACAGCCGGCCCGGCAGAGCGCTGGCCGTGTCGCGGATAGCGTCGATCATGGGCAGGGCGCGGTTGCTGGCGCTGTCGTGGCCCAGACTGCGCTCGGTGAGCGGTACATCGTTGTCGATGGTGCAGGGCAGGGCGATGAGCGGGTAGCCCCACTCGTGGACAATTTTGGCGGCCTGGCGGATGGTGCCGTCGCCACCCAGCACCAGCAGGCCATCGAGCCGGCTGTCGGCCCAGACCTGGTGCAGCCGTTCCGGGGCGTCCGGTTCGCCGAGCACCCGCTCGCGCGAGGTGCCAAACAGCACGCCGCCGCGCGCGCCGATGCCGGCCACAGCGCTGGCGGTGAGTGACTCAAGTTTGCCGGCCAGCAGCCCGGCAAAACCGCCGCGCACGCCCCAGGCTTCGGCGTGGTGGGCGGCCAGCCAGCGGGCCGCGGCTTCGATGGCGGCGTTGACGCCGGGCGCGTCGCCGCCGCTGACTAAAATGGCAATCCGTTTCATAGGCAGTCTCCTCTATTCCAGATCGGCGCGGATGATCTGCACCCCGAGGTCGGCCAGGGGGGCCAGTTTTTCGGCCGGGGTCAGCGCGTCGGTCACAAAAATATCGATGTCGGCGGTTTTGATGGTTTGAAACGTGGCCAGCAGGTCAAACTTGGTGTGATCGGCCAAAACAATCCGCTGCTGCGCCTGCCGGGCGACCAACTGTTTCAATTTTACTTCGGCGGGTTCGGTATCGGCGCAGCCCTGGGCCGATACGCTGGCCGCGGCGATAAAATATTTTCTGGGATGGAGGCTTTGCACAAACTCCTCGGCCGGCGAGCCAACCAGCACATCGAGCGTTTTCATGTGGACGCCGCCGGTGCAGATGACGCGGCAGTCCGGCGTATCTTCCAGCATCAGCACCAGCCGGCAGGAATTGGTGATCACGGTCAGGCCGGGGATTTTGCGTTCGCGCAGTTTGCGGGCCAGAATCAGGCAGGTGGTGCCGGTATCCAGAAACAGCGAGTCGCCCGGCTCAATCAGGCTGATAGCGCGGGCGGCGATGGCCTCTTTGGCGGCGATGTTGGCCGTTTCGCGGACTTTGAAATCGACGTTGGTGATAAACCGGCGCGGCAGGCCGATGCCGCCGTGCTGCCGTTCAATCGCCCCGGCCTCTTCCAACTCTTTGATGTCGCGGTAGAGGGTGGTCTGGCTGATGTCCATACTGCCGGCCAACTCCTCGGTGGAGCAGTAGCCGCGGAGCGCCAGGATTTCCAGAATTTTGGCTTTGCGTTCAAGTTTGTGCATTTGGGCAGCAGGCTCTCGTGAGCCAGTTTTCAATTTCTGTTGGTGTCCCGATGTTTTTTGCCGATGCGTGTTGCGTAAAACCCATCTTTTTTAACGGAACACGCAACACAGATCACGTGCTGCCAAGTATACCGATGTCACCGGAAATTGTCAAAAATTCCCAATATCTGGTTATTACTGGTAAAATTTTGACAAATTGTGACAGGTGGCCTACAATCGAGCCAAATTTGTATGGAACAGGATGAATAAAAAATGAC
>CAYOXS010000266.1:4953-8416 GCA_964407935.1 uncultured Caldilineaceae bacterium | reverse complement strand
AACCATTTTTATCTGTGCCCGGTACGGGTATTCCTGGTGTCGAACTCCCCGGTTTTGTCGGACTCCTCTGAAAAAAACGAATCTGCGAATGAGCAAATCTGCGAAATCGTAGGTCGGGCTTGTAGCTCACTTGAGGGCTTCAGGAAGCAAAAACAAATTATAACTCAGTTATAATCTGATTATAACTGAGTTATAAACAACTTATAACTGAGTTATAATTGCTTTATAACAGTGTCATAAATTTTTCTTGCTTTAGGTTCAATACTTAGTCTTACTCTCTGGGGACAGGCCGCCGCGGTTGTGCTGCTGTAAAACCCAAATCGGGATGTTGCGGCGCGGCCGGGTTGCCGGGCGGATAGGGAGGTTGAATGATCTGGTTGGCGTTGATTTTGGCGGTTGGCTTTGCCGGCGCGCTGGCTTACTGGCAGCTCATCATTGCCGAAGGCGCGTATCTGGGCGCGCCGCTGGTGGCGCTGCTGTACGATTGGACCGCCGAAAAGTACAACAGCATCAAAGAATTTAACGATGACGACGAGGATTACTGCCTGGGGCGGCCGCTGGCAACCCGGCTCGATGGCGGGGCAGAGGTTACAATTCTGGATGTGGCCACCGGCACGGGGCGCGTTCCGCTGGTAATGCTGCGCCAGCCAGATTTCCGCGGGCGAGTCATCGGCGTGGACCGGGCCTGGAAAATGCTGGCGGTGGCCCGGCGCGACACCGCGCATCTGGGTGAGCGCGTCAGTTTTATTCAGGCCGATGCGATGGCTCTGCCGTTTGCCAGCAACAGTTTGCCGGTTGTAACCTGTTTGGAGGCGCTGGAGTTTTTGCCCAATCCCCAAAACGGGCTGGCCGAACTGGTGCGGGTGTTGCAGCCGGCCGGCAAAAAAAATCCCGGCCGAGGCTGGCTGTTAACCACCAACCGCGTCGGCTGGGAAGCAAAATTAATGCCGGGCAAAACCTGGAGCCGCGAGCAACTGCAACGACTTTTGGGCCGTTTGCCGCTGGCGTTAATCAGTATCCAGGTATGGCAGGATATTTACGATCAGGTGTGGGCGCAAAAAATCGCCCCTAACTGATCGAGCCGAACAATCCCCCCACAATGCGCAGCGCCACAAAAATCAGCGCAAAGGCCACAATCAGCCCGATAGCGGCCCATTTGAATTTACTGTTGCTATCGGCGGCTTTTTTGGCCCGGGCCGCGGCAAATTCTACCCCCCCCACGGCCAGCAGCGCCAGCACCACATGCTCGCCGGTGAAGCGCATGTTGGTCCAGAATTGCAGCAAAATGTAGAGCAGCAACCCCAGCACCACCTGAATATTAACCACTACCCGCAGGGCCAGCAGCAGCCGGGCATCGAGGCTGGTCCACCGCGCCTTGCCCAGCCAGCCCACCAGCATTTTGAGCAGCGTGATAACCAGCATAATCAGCACAACGTAACGCCAACCCGAATGGGCCATCAATACAAAATCAGCCATTTTGACCTCTCTTGAAGGTAGGATTCAGGAGTCAGGAGTTAGGAATTAGGGGTAGCAAACAGCGAATGATTCCGTAAATCCAAAATCCAAAATCGCAAATTGTTTTGTGGGATTTTTCTCAAGGTGCGTTATTGTAGCACCGGGCCGGCGCCACGACAAACTTACCCGCCGTCCTGTTTGGGATACACCCATTCCTCAAACAACGGCGTCAGGTCGCACTGGCAGTGTTCTTCGGCCAGCGTTTTGAAGCCGGCGGCGGTAGCGATGCCCCACCGGTTGTGGCGGTAATAATCGCGCAGAAATCCGGCAAAGGTATCCGCCCCCATTTCCCCGGCCAGCGCCTCAACAAACAGCGGCCCGCGGCCATAAACAATGGCCCCGTACTGCTGCGCTGTGTAGTCTCGCACGGGCAGGCCAATGGGCATATCCTCGTGGTTAACCCGTTCCCAGCGCCGCTCCAGCGATTGGCGGAAGCCGGTTTCGCCGGCGTTGCCCTGCGTTTTGGCAAAATAGAGCAGGGTGGCGTACTGGGCCAGCGCCTCGTCTACCCACGGCTCATCAATCTGATCGTTGCCAACCACGCTGTAAAACCACTGGTGCGCGGCTTCGTGGGCCACCACACTTTCACGCAGCACGCCCGGCAAATCGGAGTTGTCCCGGTACAAGTCCATCAAAATGGCCACAATGCCGGGATACTCCACCCCCAGCGCCGAGGTATTGGTGCTGACCAGATCAAACTCGCTGAAGGGGTAGGGGCCAAATTCCTCGTTGAAAATCTCCAGCGAGCGCACGGCGTCGGCCAGAATCCGCTCGTTGCCGGCGGCTAACTCGGCCGGGGCGAAACTGCGCACGGTGGTGTCGCCGACGGTCTGGCTGGCGGCGGCAAAACGGTCGCTGGCGGCAATGTAAAAATCGCGCACCGGCCCGGCGGCAAACGTAACGGTCTGCTGCTCGCCCGCGGCGGCGCGCTCAATTTCTATCCCGGAAGTGACCAGCGTGGCGCTGAGCGGCGCAGTCACCCGAACCCGGTAAAAACTGCTGTCGGCGTAAATCACGTCGCCGATGCTGGGCGCGATTTCCACGTTCCAGCCCTCGTCGTCAAACGCAGGGATGAGCGGATAAAAATGAGCCAGCGCCAGCACGCCATCGAGATAAGCAAAGGTGCCGTAGTTGCCGCCTTCCGCGGCGGGCACGGTTACGGCAAAATCCAGGCCGATGACCGCTTGCTGGCCCGGCGGCAGCGGCGCATCGAGCGGCAGGCGCAGGGCGCTGTTGTTCAGTTCAAACTGCGGCGTGACCGGCTGGCCGTTGACGGTGACATTTGAAACCGACGACTCGCCATCGGCCAGGTTGGGGAACAGCCGAAAGTAGATGTCGGTGAGCGGCGCGCTTGCCTGGTTGGTGTAGCGCACTTCCTGCCGGCCGGTGAGGGTGAGCAGATCGGCGGCAATGGTCAGGTCGATGTGGTAGACGCTCGCGCCGGGCAGCGCCTCGAGCGCGGGCTGCTCGGCGGGAATCAGCCCGGCTTTAAAGTCGGCCCGGTCGTCCCAGCTCACGTTAAACAGGCTGGATGGAGGCAGCGCCGCCGAACCCTGCGCGTTTGTGGGCGTGAGTACCAGCTCAAATGTGCCGTCGGGCTGGCCGGGGCCGGGATAATATTGGGTCACCAGTGTTTCAAAACCGGGCGCGGACACCCGCAGGTGAATGTGCGGCGGCCGGCCGGAATAGGGCGGCGGGAAGTCGCTTTCAAATTGGTACGCGCCGTCTGCGCCGGCCACCACCGTGGCGCGATAGACGTCGCTGTAGTTGCCGTCTGGCCCGGCCAGCCAGAATTCAATGCGCGCGCCGGGCAGCGGGGCGCAGCCGCTGGCCGAGCGAACTACCCCGCGCAGCATGTGGCCCTGGCCCACGCTGGCGCGTTCCGGCGCGCCGGGCACGTAAAACGGCCCCAACTGGTCCGGCGGCGTGGGCGAACAGGTTGCCGGTT
>CAYOXS010000266.1:0-4853 GCA_964407935.1 uncultured Caldilineaceae bacterium | reverse complement strand
GGCGGGGGAAGGGTGGCGGTCGGTGCGGGCGGCGCTGTCTGCGCGGCGCAGCCGGCCAGTAAAATTGCGGTGACGCTGATCAGCAAGCCAGTTGTTTTCATGGAATTATCCTGCCAGAGAGTCTGTGGTCAGTGTGCCACAGGCAGATTAAGTGCGGCTTAACGGTCAATTGAAGTTTTTGATCACTTCGGTCAGTTTTTTCTCCAGCACTTCCAGCGAAAAATGGGCCTGAGCCAGTTGGTAGTTGGTTTGGGCCATCGCCTGCACCTGCTCCGGGTTGCGCAGCAGTTCATGGGTTTTGCCAACGGCCGCATCATCCACAAAGCCGTCCAGCTCAATAAACTCAAAGCCCAGCGGCCCGATATCGGCATTATACACCGGGTAGCGATTCACCACGATCAGCTTGTTAAAATAGATGGCTTCCAGCAGCGCGTTGCCAAAGCCTTCGTAGGTGCTGGGGTAGGTGATCAGATCGGCGTGGGGGTAGGCATCCCACAGGGAGTAGATTTTGTGGCCGTTGGCTTTGGCCCGTTCGGCGCCAATGAGGTGGTCAATCAGGCGCAGGTCAACGTGCATCATGCCGGCCTCGCGTTTGAGCCAGCGCCAGTATTCCAACCCTTCATCGTGGGCGCGATGGGTAATGTACAACCGCTTCGCGGGCACATCGAGCCGGTGGACCAGTTCGAGCGCCATTTCAATGCCTTTGCGCTGAATAACCCGGGTGGGCTGCAAAATAAAAGGCTCGCCCTCGGCCTGGCCGAGGGCGGTTCTGAAATCTTTGGAATACTCATCAATGTGGGGCGGCGGCGTGGCAAAATCGTGCACGTTGGGGATCACCAGCGAGTCGATGCCGCGCCGGTCTTTGAGCCGTTTTTGGGCAATGCTATTAATGGACACGTGCTGAATGGTGGGCAGTTTGGCCGGAAACGCGGTGTCGAGCAGGTCCAAAATCTGGTTGCTCTGGTAGCGCTGCCGCTCCCAGAAAAAATCGTGGTGATGAGCAATGGTGTTGATGCCCAGCTCGGCGATGAGGCCGGTGAGGGTGATGCCCAGCGGCAGGTTCATGGGAATGGTCAGCGCGTTTTCCACCACAATCATTTCGAGCTGGTTAGCGCGGATGAAACGGCGCAGCGGCGCCCGGATTTCGTCGGCGGTGGCGTAAATCCCGTCGATCAACCTGGCGCTGTCTGTATTTTGCCGGCCTTCGCCAAAGGCGTCCTGGCTGAACTTAACAATCGACTGGTGGTCAAAGTGCAACTGGGGGATCAGCGTGCCGCCGCTGGCGTAGCCGCCCAGCTCGCCGGCGCAGTAAAACAGCTCGTGGCCCATGCGGCGGAGCACCGTGGCCCACTTTTCCACCTCCAGCGAAACACCGTCGGTGCCATTTAAACGGGTTGAAATAAAACCAATATGCATAATCAAATACTCCTCAGGAAATAGGATTCAGGGGTCAGGAGTTAGGGCAGGAGATTTCCTGACCCGGCTCTTAAAAATTGTGAGCGGAGTCCAAACCTGCAGGTTTGGACTCCGCCTTCAGTGAGATGTAGGGGTGCTTCGCGAAGCGTCCCCCTACTCCATTTTCACCGGCCCCACAGGCAGGCGCCCTTAACGCCGGGCGCGGGAATTGCATGTAACAACTATAGTTGAAAAATCGATGTGTGACAATTTTGACATCCAAAACGTTTTGGTTTATACTGGGGCCACATCCAAAACGTTTTGGAAAATCGCACAATGTCAGCAACACTCAAAGAAATTGCCCAAAGGGTGGGCAGGTCAGTTACCACAGTCTCGCGGGCGCTGGCCGGATACGATGATGTGAGTGAGGAAACCCGCACGCTGGTGCGGCAGGTGGCTCAGGAAATGGGCTACGAACCCAACATCGCCGCGCGCCAGTTGCAAAAGCAGCGCAGCGATACGCTGGCTATTATTGTGCCCACCTTCGGCCCCAGATTCTCCGATCCCTTTTTTAGTGAGCTGCTGGCCGGCCTTGGCAACGAGGCGGCCCGGCACGGCTTTGACCTGCTGGTTTCCACCCGGCCGCCCGGCGATGACGAACAGGTCACCTATCTCAAAAACATCCGCAGCCGCCGCGTCGATGGTTTTATCCTTGTCCGCACCCGCGCTCAGGACCCCCGGATTGAATTGTTACAGCAGTATCAGTTTCCGTTTGTCGCTTTTGGCCGTACCGAAGCCGGGCTGGACTATCCCTATGTTGATGAAGACAGTGAACTCGGCATCCGGCTGGTGGTTGAGCACTTACTGCAGTTGGGGCACACGCGACTGGCCTGTCTGGCCGCCCCGCCCGAGTTGATGTTTGCCCGCTACCGGCTGCGCGGATTTACCGAAACCCTGCAAACTCATGGGTTGACCGTGGACCCGTCGTTGATTGTTACCGGCGATTTAACCCAGCGGCAGGGGCGGGAACTGGCCGGCCAACTGCTTGATCGGCCCAATCCGCCCACCGCCATTGTGGCCAGCAACGATTTGATGGCGCTCGGAGCGATGAGCGCCGTCCAGGAGCGAGGATTAACCGTAGGCCAGGATATCAGCATTACCGGCTTTGATGACATCCCCCCGGCCGAACATGCGCACCCACCGCTAACCACAGTAAACCAGCCGATATATAAAATTGGCACGACGGTTTGCCAGATGCTCATCAAACTGATTTTGGGCCAAAAAATTGAGCAGCAGCAGATAATTATGCAGCCGTCGCTGGTTATCCGGCAGTCAACCGGCCCGGCCAAACCATTTGAAGGGAGGAGTGATCAATAGCGAATTGCGAATTGCGAATTGTGAACGACGAATCACGCAACACGTAACACGAACTACGTTTGACGTGTTACGAATTACAGAATCAGGCCAGGAGTCTCCTAATCCCCAATTTCTGACTCCTGACCCTTATTTTCAAAGGAGCAAATGGAGTGACAATGATGACTAAGAAATTTTTGGTACTATTAACTGTGCTGGTTTTGTTCAGCACGATGGCCGCGCCGGGCTTTGCCCAGGATGGCCCGCAGTGTGACAACGTGTACACCGTTCAGGCCGACGACTGGCTGTCTAAAGTGGCCGAACGCTATTTTGGCACAATTCTGGCCTTCCCGGCGATTATCGACTCAACCAACGCCGCCGCCAAAATGGACGATAGCTTTACCGCCATTCAAAACCCCGATGAAATTGAAGTTGGCCAGCAGTTTTGCATTCCCACCCAGGCCGAGGCCGAAGCGTTTCTTAACCCCACTGCCGCCGAAGGCAAAGTGCTGGTTGAATTCTGGACAACCGACAACGAAGAAGACCGGGTAAAAGTGTACGAAGAAGTCGCCGCACGGTACATGGAACAAAACCCCAATGTTGAAGTGCGGATTGTGCCCATCGAAGAAGCGGGCGTGTCGCAGCGGATCGCGGTGGCCGTGGCCGCCAACCGCAAGCCGGATATTGTGCGCATGGGGATTGAACGCGTGGCCGCTTTTGCCGCCGATGGCATTCTGGATCAGGATGCGGCCATGAACGTGATCAACGGCATCGGCCTTGATGATTTCCGCGAAGGCCCGCTGCAAATGGTAAAAGATCCGGCTTCCGGCAAATATGCCGCCGTACCGTACGATGGCTGGATTCAGGCGATCTGGTATCGCCAGGATTTGTTTGATCAGCTTGGCCTGGCCGCGCCCGAATCCTGGGATGCTATTTCTGCGGCCAATTGCGCCGTGGTTGACCAGAATAATTTTCTGTACGGGTTGACCATCGGCACCGACCCCGGCCAAAATTACGGCCACCAGGTGTTTGAGCAGGTGGCCATTTCCAACAACGCCTGGCCGTTTGATGAAGCCGGCAACGTCACTATGAACACGCCGGAAATGATCGAGGCTCTGCGTTTCTACACCAGCCTGCAAGATTGCGCCACCCCCGGCCCGCAATACTGGCGCGGCGCGCGTGAAGCCTACGAATACGATCAGGCGGCGATGCTGTTCTATTCCACTTACATTATGGACGACCTGGTTGATGGCTCCGGGCTGGAAGGCGGCGGTGCCGTGCAGTTGGCCACGCCGGATCTGGCGCAGAAAACCGGCTTTGCGCCAAAAATGCAAGGCCCCAATGGCTCGGCCAGCTACGGCCAGTTGGTTACGCTGGGCATCCTCACCGATGCCGACCCCGAGGCGCAGGATGTGGTTAAGTTCTTCCTGACCGAAGGTTATCAGGATGTGCTGGCCCTGGCTCCGTTTGGCAAGGTACCCGTCACCAAAAGCGCGGTTGACGGCTGGAAGAGCAGCAGCGATTACTTTGCCAACTACTCGCCTGAAACCCTGGATCAGATTGCCAACGGCTACGATACGATGCAGCGCTGGCTGTTCCGCCCCGATTACGACTCCGCGGAACGAGCCGTGGTGGGTGATATTGAAGGCCGTTTGCTCATTCCGCAGGTGGTCAGCAATATCGCCCTGGAAGGCTCGATGACCCCCGAAACCGCCGCCGAGTTTCTGCAAACGCAGGTTGAACAGCTCCTGGCCGAACGCCAGGCCCAGTAAGCTGCTTCACTCAGTTTCATATTCCCAATCCCTGCCCCCGAATTAATGGTGAGGTTTTGGGGGGGGTTGGGGCCCCCACACCCCCCCCCACCCCCCCCCCCCCCCGCCCCCCTTATTTTTGGTTTTGGTTGGGGCGTCACCCCCCCCCCAAAACCTCACCAAAACAATACCCCCTCTCCCACAGGGACGAAGTGCCCGAAGGGTTGAGGGGGCAGGGGGTGAGGGCAGAAAAGAGGTCCCTATGGCAACTCCCCCAACTGGCGGTGTGCTCAGTTCACCGCAAACCAAACCCGGCTGGAGTTTGCTGGGCAACTCGCTGCACGCCCGCGAGGT
>CAYOXS010000265.1:0-8506 GCA_964407935.1 uncultured Caldilineaceae bacterium | reverse complement strand
CAGCCCCGGCCCCAATCAGGGCAGCACTTTTGGCTTTTCCCTGCCGCTGGGCTGAAAGCTGGCCCCTCTTTTATCAGTCAACTTGCTAATGGGTTTTCAGAGTATTCTGAAGCGACATGATTTTATGTCCGGTTTTACAGTGCATGGCTTGCCCTAACCCGGAGCAAGACGGGTCAAAATATTTAAACATTTTGATGGGGGTTCCGCTCATTTACCGGCGAACAGTTTGTAGACAGGAGTGGGCAGCTTAAGCTGCCCACTCGTCTCGAAAATCAGAAAATGTTGTGAGCTTAGTACCCCGTTGTGGCGAACCACGCCCCGCCAGGGCTGGTCACAAAGATGATCGGAGCCAGACACGACTCGGGTAAGTTTAATTTGGCCTCGATTTTAGCATTGCCTTCTTCTGTGGCCGGGAACTGATCGGTGGTTATGTTCTCGACGCTGCCATCAGTTTTCAGGCAGCTTACAATTGCCCGAAACGCCGGAACCGTGTTCCGGCCGGTATTGGGGCCGGCAGAAAAAACCAGACCCTGGACTTTGATCTCTAACTTACCATCTTTTTTTAGTTCACCGGAGGTGGGACCAATTGCCCAGGGCAACCCCCCGCCGTTTACGCCGCGGATAGGATTTTGGGCTCCGGTTAACGCCTGCGGGAGGCCGGCCATCGTATCGAATTCCAGAATTTTGGCCTCCTTGGCCGTTACCTGAGAGACATGCCAACCAAGAAAAATAGCGCTAACTGCCAGAATTGTTGCCAGCAGAACAAAAATAACCTTTTTCATCGTTTCTCCTGTAAAATTGTGCCGCAGGCCGAGGGATGCCAAACAAGGGGGGAGCTCTACCCCGGTCAACTGTTTTACCCGGACTCGCTGGTCATCGTTGTTGAACCCCGGCTCTGTCAGCCTTATGTATATAGTTGGATGAATTTGCAAAGGTACCGGTAACTCTGCTGTGTGGATATATACGCAGGCAATCTGTCTTTGGATTGGAGGGAAAACCCAAACGCCCCGGTTTGCTCTTGCCGGCAAGAGTTTACGGAAAGGTTACAGTTGGGGTTAATTTGGAGGCATTAAAAAACGATGGGGATTAAATTGATCTGCTGCTTACCCGATTTCCTTCTGGGCCAGCAGCGCGGCCTCAACCCGGTTTCGGACTTGAAGCTTTTGCAGGATATTGGTCATATAATGCCTGATTGTTTTTTCGGTTAAATGCAGTTGTAGTCCAATTTCCTTATTGCTCAGCCCGTCGGCGAGCTTTTCAAGAATCTGGCGTTCCCGCTCGGTTAATTCATCCAATGGATTGGTGTGTGATCGCTCACGAGGTTTGACCTCACTCATCTCCAGGATAAGGCTGGCCGCCAGAGCCGGCGGCACGTAGGTTTGGCCGGCCCACACCGTCCGCAAAATTTTTACCAGTTCCGGCGCGGAAACGCCTTTGAGCACATAAGCCCGGGCGCCGGCCTTGAGCGCCTTAATCAGATGATCGTCCTCCTCAGACACGGTCAAAAACACAATTTTGATGACCGGATATTCATTAGCAATAACCTGGGCGGCATTGAGACCGTGCTGTGGCATGTCAACATCTAACAGAATAATATCGGGGAGCAAGTCACGGGCCAAAGAGATGGCGTCTTCTGCCGTGGCGCCCTGGCCAACAACTTCAATATCCGGCTCGGCGTTAAGGATTGAAGCTACACCCTGTCTGAACAAGGGGTGATCATCTACAATGGCAATCTGGATTTTATCATTCATACTCAATACCCTCTACTCCATCAAGCAATAGTCGGACTTGCACTTTTGTTCCCTGGCCAATCCCGCTCAAAATTCTGAAACTTCCGCCCAAACTCTCTACCCGTTCTTGCATCCCAACTACTCCCAGGTGCGTCTCTTCATTGGCCACGTTTTTTATGTCAAAACCTGGCCCCTCGTCGGAGACCTCAATATTCAGATAATCCCCGGTTACGCTTGCGTGAACCTGCTGCCCCGCACCGCCAGCGTGGCGAAAGGCGTTGTTTAACGCTTCCTGAATGAGCCGGTATAACGTAATCTTGAGTGGCAATGTTCCTGTCAGTTCAAGCGGCCCATCCGTGATCAGCGTTACCCTGGTTCCCGACCGCCGTTCGTGAGTGCGTACCGCCCGAATGATGGTTTCGGCCAGGCTCAGTTCCTGCAATTGTGGCAGGCCCAACCCACCGGCGATGCCCCGGATGTCTTCCATAGCCTGCTGCAACAACTTTTGAACGCCGGTGAGTTGTTCTTCGGCTATTACTTCTTCTTTAGTAGTGCGGCTGATAACATCGCCCAACCGCAACGCAGCCAGACTCATGTCCTGGGCCGGACCATCGTGTAGTTCGGCGCTAATTCGTCGCAAAATGCGTTCGTTGAGTGTAGCCACTTTGGCGGCGGCTCGACGCACCCGCTCGTCAAGTTCTATATTTTGATTGAGAAGCAAAGTTAAATTATCAACCTGGCTGTTGAGCGCAACCTGCTGCCGGGCAATGGTATCGCTGGCCCATTTCGCAAAAATAGCCAGGAGTAGATACATTACCAGCATTACCCCGCCAATAACCAACCAGCTCCGCACCTGGGCCGCTTTGATCTCTCTGTCCAGATCATCCGTAATCTGGTAGAACTCGGCGGCGGCGATGACCTGGTCTGTACCTCTCAGGCGCACCGGCATGTAAATCTCTATCAGTTGTGGCCAGATTCTTTTTTCGGGTAGATTCTCGTCCTCGTCCAGTTTACTAATCCGGGCTACCACTGTTCCATCCAGGGAAAGTTGAAGTCGCTCTTCAATTGGAAAGGTCTGTCCAATTGTATCCGGGAGCGTACTGTACACCACCCGGCCCGTTTTATCCCAAACCTTAAAAACGACAATCTGTTGGCCCAGAGCAGTCTCATGCAGCAATTGGTCAAGCATTTGCAGGTGCTCAGGCATTATTGCGTCGCTTTGGCCAAGCTCCTGAAGCTGTTGCGAAATAACACTATCCACGTACAGGGCCGTCGTTGCGCCGATACGGTTAACAACCCCCACCTTAATTTGCTCTCCAACCCAATAGCCAATGCCCAACACACCGGCAGTAATAATAACAAAACTGACCATCATCGAGCGCTGGGCCAGACTGAGTTGATTCAGAAAGTTTTTGGGCCGCACCGGCATCACGTTATCTTCCATAACGCTGCGCCAACCTTTACGCCTCTCAATAGTTTAACGCTACACCGTCCAATGCTTAACCTAAACTCAAGGTGCACAGATCTTCCTCATTCCTCCAATAGTTCTTATGCCAATCCTGAATTTATGGCAAATCTTTGAATCATCGCTGATTGACGGTAACAGGTTTATTTCAATTGTTAAGCTTGGTTTAATCAGGTTTTGTTTGAGGCAATCTGGCAGTTGATGAATTTAGTTGATCCACTATAGCCGATTTTTATATGAGGGTCAGCAGAAAAATATTAGAAAAAAGTTAAAATCGGCTGATTGGCAAAAAAAACCATTTCATTAGTGGCAAAATTCTCAGAAGCAGGGCCATATTATACACCTGCTCGACAAATGCCCGAAATTCTTATCAGACATATGCCGGATGTTTCAGACAAATGTCTGAAAATATTATCAGACAATGGCCTTAAATAGGTATGGCTTATGTCGGACCAATCTCTTCACTAATGCCCATTATATTCTTAAGCGCACTGTAATATCATATTGTTACAAGTAATTACTGTTTTGGCAACCACCGGCCGATGGCTTTGTCGTCCGATGGCAGTTGAAAAAAACTCGGCCACCCTTTTCCGTTGTTCCAGCCGCTAATTAAAAATTTAAACTCAATGACCATCCTGATAACAAACAATCTGATTTGTTAAAGAGGTCTTTTTCATTTTTCTAATCGGGCACAGATTAGCTTTAATTCAACTTTCAACTTATGAACCAATTCAAAGTTTTCATTGTTGGTAATTCACTATACGCCACGGGCATCGACCGTATCCTGGCAAACAGTGGAGCGGTAAAAGTAATCGGCGTTGCTCCCACCCTGCTGGCAGCCTTAACGATGCTCGACTTTTTAGACCCGGACGTTATTATTGTGGCCGGCATTTTAGAAGAAGAAACTATCCATACCGTTGGCGCTTTCATAACCATGCACTCTCATATTCCCATCCTCCGCACCGATCTGGGCACAGACAAGATTCAGTTGATTACCAGCCAATACCTGTGCGCCAACAGTTTTGACCTGCTGGCAGTTATGGCCACTTTGCAGGAAAACATTGTTAGGGGGAGAACATTATGACCAAGCGGGTAATGACCATATTTGCTTTATTAATTCTGGGGCTTAGTTTGTCGTCAGTTGATCCGGGCGAAGCCAAGGCCAGGCTGGCCCCGCCGCCAGATTGGCCTGCCAGCAACAGCAATACGCTGACAGCAGCAGATTTTCCCATGCTCTCCCAACCGGCGGCCGCTGCGGCCCCCGCAGAAAATCACGCCGCGGCATCAGCCGCGGCGTTGCCATCTCAGGATGCCTCCTGCGGCCAAACTGTCACCGCTGATGTGGTGGCGCTGGACCAGCCCTTTTATTACAACCGCATGGGTGCAATGAATGCCAACGGCATGATCTACGCCCTGCGGAACGACATTGTGGAAAAAACACCCGGCGGCGGGCTGGTTCCCGGCAATGTGATGCTCCGCCCGGATAAACGGGCGCGTCCGCTGGTATTGCGGGTTAACGTTGGCGATTGCCTTGAAATTCACTTTACCAACTTACTCAGTGTACAGCCGTTCATCTTTAACCTGCCGGGCGAATTCCCCACCGAGCCAATCCCCGGCACCAACACGGCCGGCTCCATTAATCCGCAGGTAGATGACCAGCCGGTTACCCGGGCGGCATCTATCCACATTGACGGCCTGTTCCTGAAAGGCAGCATCGGTTCAGATGGCTCTTTTGTGGGCCAAAACGACAGCAGCCTGGTTGAACCGGGCGACAGCGCGACCTACACTTACTACGCCGCCCACGAAAACACCTATTTGATGTACAGCATGGGGTCAACCCTTGGCGGCGAGGGCAACGGCGGTACCCGCGCCTACGGCCTGTTTGGCGCGGTCAACGTTGAACCGGACGACGCCGACTGGTATCGCAGCCAGCTCACCCGGCTGGACATGGATATGGCCGCCTCGGCCTGGAATGCCGATGGCAGCCCCGCGGCCGGTCATCTGCCCCGCTGGGACCCGGCCGCCATAAACCCGGCCACGGGCCAGCCCAGCGGTTACTGGGCCGTCCGCAGCACCCCCGCCGGCCAGCCAATCCTCAATTATGACGCCGTTTATCCGGCCGGCACAGGTTTGGGCAAAGACGGCCTGCCGATTGTCAAAATGCGTCACGGCGATAACCTGGTCCACTCCGACCTCAACGCGGTGATCACCGGCCCGGGCCGTGGCAATTTTGGCGGTTGGTATCCCTCCAACCCGGCTATGCCTGGCCGGGATCGCCCCTTCCGCGAATTCACCGTTATCTTCCACGATGAAATTTTTGCCGTGCAGGCCTTCCCATCCTTTTACAATGACCCTGTGCTGGAGCACACCCTGCACGGGGTGGTCGATGGTTTTGCCGTCAACTATGGTACCGGCGGTATCGGCTCAGAAATTATCGCCAACCGGCTGGGCGTTGGCCCCATGTGGGACTGCGCCGAGTGCAAATACGAGGAGTTCTTTTTAACGGCCTGGGCCGTAGGCGACCCCGCCCAGGTGGTTGACATCCCGGCCAACGCCGATCTGAACGGCGATGGCCTGCCCGACTCCGGCCCCAAAGCCAGCAAAGTACTCTACCCCGACGATCCCTCCAACGTCCATCACAGTTACCTCAACGACCGGGTCATCTTTCGCAACCTGCACGCCGGGCCAAAAGAACACCACATTTTCCACCTGCACGCGCACCAATGGCTCTGGTCGCCCAACGACCCGCAATCCAACTACCTCGACAGCCAGGCCATTGGCCCCGGCACCGGCTACACCTACGAAATCGCCTACGGTGGCTCCGGCAACCGCAACAAAACCCCCGGCGACTCCATTTTTCACTGTCACTTTTATCCTCACTTTGCCCAGGGCATGTGGGAGATGTGGCGCACCCACGATGTTTTTGAACAGGGCACGGTGCTGGATCAGCCGGTAAACGGTACGCCGGTGGCCGGAGCGCGGGCGCTGGCCGATGGTGAGATTATTGCCGGCACGCCCATTCCGGCTCTGGTGCCGCTGCCCGGTTATGCTATGGCCCCCATGCCAGACTCAAAAACAAGAACCGTCCCGTATGACCTGAACAGCGACGGGCTGATGGACTCCAGCCAGGTTGACTCCAACGGTGACAATATCGCCGATGTCGCCCAAAATTGGGCCGCCGCTTCTACCGCAAATCCGGGCTATCCCTTCTACATCCCCGGGTTGGCCGGCCACCGCCCCCCCAACCCAACCCTGGACCTGGCCACGGAAGATGCCAACCGCAACGGCAAATTGGATGCCGGGGAAGATCTGAACAAAAACGGAAAAATAGATGTGATGGATGGCGGCCTGCCGCGTCATATTGTTACCAGCGGGCCGGCCAAATTCACCGATGCCGTTGAACAATATCAGACCCGTTTGGATTTCAACAAGATCGTCCATAAAGCTACGGCTATCCAGTTGCCGGAAGATGGCACCGCCATCGAAAAACAGGCCATGTCCTTCCACGCCCAACGCTGGCAGGCAACCTTCAAAACCGACGGCACCGCGGCCCAGTTTGAAACCAACGGTCTGCCCGCCAAACCCGGCGCGCCCTACGCCGACCCCTGCCGCGCCGATGATGGCTCGGCGCTGGCCCAAACTCGCCACTACCGGGCTGCCGTGATTCAAACCGATGTAACCATTAATAAAGTGGGCTGGCACTTTCCGCAGCAGCGTTTTGAGGCGCTGTGGGAAGATGTAAAGCCTCTGTTGCTCGGGAGAAAAGCGCCGGAGCCGCTGGTGATGCGGCTTAACACCCGCGATTGTGTTGAATTTTGGCACACCAACCTGGTGCCCAGCGTTTACGAACTGGATGATTACCAGGTACGCACCCCCACCGATATTATTGGCCAGCACATTCACCTGGTTAAGTTTGATGTGACTGCCGCCGATGGTTCGGCCAACGGCTGGAACTACGAAGACGGCACCATCAGCCCCGACGAGACGCGCGAGCGCATCGACGCTTTTAACCTGGGCGGGTTTAAAACCACGGCAAACAAAATTGTTCGCAACCTGCAGGCCAAAGCTCATCCGTTTTTTGGCGCTACCGGTCCCAATGGCCAAAACTGGCGCGGCGCTCGCACCACCATTCAACGCTGGTACGCCGACCCGCTGCTGGCCCGTTCGTGGGATGGCGGCGTGGGCACCGTGTTCACCCACGACCACTACGGCCCGTCCACCCACCAGCAGGTGGGCCTGTATGCCACCGTTCTGGTTGAGCCGGAAGGTTCCCAATGGCGCGACCCGGAAAGCGGGGCAATGATGGGCACGCGCCTCGATGGCGGCCCCACCTCGTGGCGGGCGGATATTCTTACGCCCGATACAACCAGCAGCCACCGCGAATTTTACCTGGAATTTGCCGACTTCCAGCACGCCTACCTGGCCGGCGGCGGCAGCAACGGCCCCGACTTTGCCAACGCTGTCAACCCCCCATTCCGCCAGGCCCCGCCAACAGGACGCGAGGCTGCTCTGGCCTGGTTCCCCAACGTCTGCCCGGGCGGCGTTCCCCGGCCATGCCCGGAAGCCATCTCGGCCGATGACCCCGGCACCTACGTGGTCAATTACCGCAACGAGCCGGTTGGCCTGCGCGTGTACAACAACTCCGATGGGCAAACCGCCAGCGATCCCGGCGATCTGGCCCGCGCCTTTGAGTCGCGCACCGACCGGGCTATTGCCGCGCTCAACACCAGACAGGGCCAGATTCCTTATCCGGCGTTGACCGGTGATGTTAACGCTGGCGATCCCGCTACCCCCATTCTGCGGACTTACGTGGGCGACAAAGTCCGTATTCGCCTTCAGGCCGGCGCTCACGAGGAAGAGCACACCTTTACCCTCCACGGCATGAAGTGGAAACACGAGGTAAATGGCGGCAACTCCGGCTGGAGCAACTCTCAGGAAGCCGGTATTTCCGAATACGCCAATTTTGATGTGCCGGTGCCGGCCGATATCGCTTCGCCGGGCTTCCCCAAGCATCTGGATTATCTGTACACCATCGGCGCCCAAACCGAAGACCTGTGGAATGGGGTGTGGGGTATTTTCCGAACCTACGGCAAAACCCAAACAGACCTGCTGCCGCTGCCCAATAACAGCGTTCCCAAGAAAACCGGCAAAATTGCCACCAACGAGAAAAACTTTGATGAAACCTGCCCGATCAAAGAACCGGTTAACCCTTCGCCCATCAAAACATTCAAAGTGACCGCCGTGCGGGCTGTTGATGTGCTTGGCCCGGACGGGTTGGTTTATAACAACCGGGCTATGAGCGTCCTCGACC
>CAYOXS010000264.1:0-8515 GCA_964407935.1 uncultured Caldilineaceae bacterium | reverse complement strand
GCCGGCGTCAGCCACTTCATTTTCATCCCTCCCCCTGTCAGGGGGAGGGGCAGGGGAGGGGGTCAGTCACGCTACCAACGTGACCTGCTACTTTTCTCGACAAGATAATTTTTTCTCCGGGCGGCGCTTTTTGCCGATGAAGCGTCCCCTATGTCGCGCTGGCTTCCAGCGTGTATTGCTGGATGCGGATAATCACAAACTCGGCGGGTTTAACCGGGGCAATGCCCACCTGCACAATCAACCGGCCGTTGTCAATGTCGTCCTGCGTCATCGTGACGCCCAGCTCGCACAGTACAAAGAACGCCTCCTCCGGTTTGGTGCCTTGCAGCGCCCCATCGCGCCAGACCCGGGTGAGAAAATTGGTGATCGACTGGCGCACCCGCGCCCACAGGGTGTAATCGTTTGGTTCAAACACCACCCACTGCAGCCCCTCATCGAGCGATTCTTCAACAAAGATGAACAGCCGCCGCACCGGCACGTAGCGCCACGATGAATCGCTGGTGAGGCAGCGCGCGCCCCACACCCGAATGCCGCGCCCGTCGCTGCGCAAATCGCGGATAACATTTATATTTTGCGGGTTGAGAATATCTTGCTCGCCTTTGTTGATGGTTACATCCAGCCCCAAAATGCTTTGCACCACCACGTTGGCCGGCGCTTTGTGCACGCCGCGCTCAATATCGGTTTTGGCGTACAGGCCGGCCATGTGGCCGCTCGGCGGGAGGGTGATTTCGCCGCCGGTCAGCGGGTCAAAGGCGATGAGCCGCGGAAAATAGAGCGCCGCGTATTTGGTATCGTAGCGGTTGCGCTGGTTAACAATATCTGGCAGCGGGCTGTTGGCCGCATAAACCGGATCGAGGATGGCAAAGCGGTCGAGCAGGGTTTCGCACTGGGTGATCAGCTCGTTTTGCACGGCCTGGTTGGTGATACCCGGCGCGGCGATCATGCTGATCTCGTCAATATCCACCAGCGCGCGAATCCCGGTGCGGTTGTTGGGGCCGTTATCCTGGCCAATAGTATCGGTGGCAGTGGGCGGGTTGCCGTCTGCGCCGCCGGCCAGCACCACGTTCAGCCCGTCGTTGCCGGACGGCTGGGTGAAGGGGTCGGTGGTCACGTTGTCGGCCACATCCTGCACCGAAATCAGGGTGGAGCCGGTGTTGATGATGTTGGCGTAGTAGCGGCTGGTGGAGTTATCGAGCGTGAGGCCGGCAAACTGCTCAACGATGGTTTGGTAGCTGGCCACAATTCTAAATTCGCAGGTGCGGGCCATTGTGGTGCCGCCGGTATCGTGGTCCAGATCGGCGGCTGTGCCAAACGCCGGGGTCACATCGATGCTGTTGCCGTTGATGGCCGTAACTTTGGCGTACACTTTGGACTGGCCGCGGTCAAATTCAATAATCGCGCCGACATAAAAACCGCTGGTGCTGCTGAGTTGCACCGTATCAAACGGGGCGACCGCATCGGAGATGGCCACCACTTCAGCGCTGCTGCGCGACTCCGGGAAAATCTGCACGCTGAGGCTGTTGCCCCACGCGCCCGGCTCCGAGGCCCGAATCACGACCGGGGTTGCGCCGGCCAGGTTGAGATTAACGCTGGTGAAGCGGCTGTCGTAATTGTTGGCCAGATTGCCGCTGAGCGTAACCACGCGGGTGGCCGGATTGTAGGCCGTCACGTTGAGGTTTTCGGTGGTGGTTACGCCATCCAAAACCTGGGTGAAGGTCAGCGTGACGCCGTTTTCAATCCCTCGCAGCGAAGCCAGCGTGACGGTGTTGGCCCCGTTGACACCGTTTTGCGACAGGCGGGTTATCACCCCGCCCAACGGCGGTAGCGCCGCGGCGTCGCCGGAGGTGGCCAGCGTGGTGGATTTATCGGCGTTGACCACGCGCCGCACGTAACAGCGTTTGCCGCCGTTGGCAAAAAAGCCAAACACCGCGTGAGCCAGAAAATGGTCGTTGCCGCCGGTATCGGGCAAATAGCCGCCAAACCTGCGCCGGAAATCGGGAAAGCTGGTGATCAGCAGCGGCAGGCCGGTGGTGGGGCCGCGCACCGCCCGGCCCACAAAACCGGCGGTGCTGGTGCTAACCCCTTCGATGGGTTTGGGGCCGGCATCGATCTCTTCAACATAAACTCCAGGGGACAAATATTCTGGCATTACAGAAACCTCCTCATTCTTAAATTGGCGACAGTGGTAAATCGACAATGTTGACCGGCTGGCGCGGGTTGATAAGCCAGCCCTGCACCGCCTGATGCGTGGGCGTGGCCGGCGGATTGAGCGCCCGCAGCGTGATGGACCGCCGCCGGCCGATGCCATCCAGCCGGTAATAGCCCTGGCTATTGGCCAGCGCGCCTACCGCGTGATACTCAACCCGGGCCGGGGTGGCGTCGTCAATTTGCACCGCGCCGGCAGCCAGGTTGCCGCTCAGTGGCAGCAGGCCCAACCCGGCCGGGATCGCTTCGGCCAGCGGCTGCGAATTGCCATCCGGTGTAAACGTAACTCGCTGCGCCGGTTCGCCGGCGGTAACCGTTCGTGTAACAGGAGTGCGCAAATTGACTACACCCGGTGCCGGCCCAACGGTGTCAACTACCACAAATACAAATGCGGCGGGCGCGCCCAATCGCAGAATGAAACCTGCGGCCAACCCGGCGGTGTTATCCAGTTGCAGGGTTAGCGCGGCCAGCGGCGCAGTTTGGGAAACGGTGCGGGCCGCGCCGCTGGGGCTTAAACTGCCGCTGCGCACGGATGTGCCGGCAGGGTGCTCAAACTGGCTCACCGAGCGCAGGGTGAGCACGTTGGGCAGGTCGATGGTGACGGCGGCGTTTGCTACCGGCGCGCCGGTGGCGGCCAGCGTTACCCGGCCCTGCACCCGCAGCGGGACGTAATTTAAAGAGAAGTTCTGCTCGGCCAGCGGGAAGACGCTGTTTATCGGCACGGTAACGGTGACCGTTTGGCCCACGGTGTTGGCGGCGCTGGCGGAAATATCAAACGCGTAAGCCGTGGAATCGAGTTGGGGGAAGAGCTGGTGCACGTGGCCGGCCAGCGCAAAAAATCCGCCGGCCATCGTTTTGACAAAAATATCGGGCCGGTCAACGCTAATTTGAAAGCTGGGCAGCGGTTCGTTCCACTCCGCCGACAGCACCTGCCCCGACAGTAACACCTGAAAGGTATCGGTCAGGTCATCGACGACGGTATAAGTTGCTTGCCCCACAATTATTTGATAGCTCATATCAGGGTTTGGCCACTAAAATCTGGCTGGTGGTTGACTGGCGGACCATCACCGGCGGCGACAGCATTGGCTCACGGGTTGAGTCGATTCGGACGGATTCAACCAGGTAGGTAACCGAGGTGCGGTACGGCTCTTGCAGCGAGGCCCAAATTCGAGTTAGTTCCTCCAGCGTCAGCGTTTCAAAATAAACGCGAAACTCGTCGTCAGTGCCGGCCAGCGAGCCGGCCAGATCGGCGCCGCGCAGCAGCGGCCGGTCGTTAAAAATCTGCATCACCCGGCCCAGCAGCAGTTGTTCATCGCGCACATCGTTCATAAAAAATGAAATGAGGTAGTGCAGGTTGATGGGAATGGGCTGCCGGGCCGCCTGATTGGGCGCGGGCCGGGGTACGGGGTGGTTTTGGATGTGCTCGTTGCGGGTAACGCGGTACAGCCACACCGAAATGCCGGTGATGCCATCGGCGACCATTTCCCGGGGAGATTCTTCGGTTACATTGACCCCCGCCATTGTGATCTGGTTTTGGATCAAACTGCGCAGAGACTCGCTTATGGCCCGAATGGCCGAAAAATCGCTCATTCAGTCAACTCTGGTACGGTTCTCAGATTCCACGGCGAAATTTTGTCGGCAAAATAACGCTGTAACTCGTCTAACGTTTCAAAGTAACGCTCATCCTGATTGAGAACGTCTTTAACATGGCCGCGCCACACCAACGGCTGTCCCGCCGCCGGGAACTCTTCTACCCAGATTTTGACAACGCAGACAAATGTCTCGTCAACCGGCGCGTCCGTCTCCATGTTGTTGGCGATGTCATCGTTCATTTGCGCCTATCATACCCGCTACCTGTGTCTCCAGGCGTTCCTCCGGCGTATCCCGAACCATTCCACCCGGGTGTTTTACAAAAAAAGCGGCGTCAATGCCGGTTTTGAAATTTCTCTGCGTCCCTGGCTGCGGCCGGTACACATGGTTTTATTCTGATTGTGTGATATTATGCGTCTGTTAGAACCACGATCGAGGAATTTTGGAGAAGTAAAAACATTCCGCCGCTGCTGGCCCGTTGTGCTTTGCGTTGATTGGGCAGTGTTTTTTGATAGACACAGCTTGATAATCAAGGGGATAAGATATGACTGAAATAATTGATTTGAGCCAGGAAATCTATTCGGGGATGCCTGTTTTTCCCGGTTTGCCCAAAGTAGAGATCACCATGCACGTTTCACACGAGCAGTGGGATGGTATTGCAGCTAGCGACGTGGTTTCACCCGCCGTGAACCGGCTGGACCTGGGCGAACATACGGGCACGCACGTTGATGCCATAAATCATATGGCGCGCCAGTATCGGGGGCAATCTATCGACACGATGCCGCTGACAATGTTTTACACCGAGGGTATCTGTTTGGATCTGTCTCACAAAGGTTTGCGGGATTTGATTGAGCCAACCGATTTGGATCGCGCTCTGGTTGCGACGGGTCTTGAAATAAAACCGGGAGATACCGTGCTTCTGTATACGGACCATTATCGGCGCGCATTTGGCACAGACGATTGGCCCATTGGGCCGGGGATTAGCGCTGCCGCGGCGCGCTGGCTGGGGCAGCAGGGTATCGCCGCTTTTGGCGTGGAAACGATGTCACCGGGGGTGAGGCACGTATCTAACAAAGAAGTTCATCATATTTGTGGCGAGCTGGGTTTTACGCATTATGAAAATATGATCAACTTGCACCGGCTCATCGGCCGAGGGCGTTTTCGCTTTATCGGTCTGCCGCTCAAAATTCGCGGCGGAACCGGTTCACCGGTGCGGGCAATTGCTGTTTTTGAGGGATCAAATACGGTAAAATGACCAATAACTTTCAACAAACCATTGGCATTGAGGGGGAGTAATGATACAAACCAAACAGCAAATTCAGTGGGTTTTGGCTACTGATATCGATAATACCTTAACCGGAGATAGCCAGGCTTTGGTGCGCCTGGGCCGGCAGTTGGCAGAATTGCGGGCGCAGGGCCGGCTGGCCCTGTTTTTGACCACCGGCCGCACCCTGCAAGAAGTGCTGACCGGTTTTGAGCGGGAAAATATTCCTCAGGCCGACGCCATTATCACCCAGGTGGGCACCGAAATTTACCTGCCGCCATTTTCGGCAGAGATGCAGCCGCTGCAGGAATGGGCCAACCACCTGCACCGGCAATATTCGCGCCGGCAGGCTATCTCTTTTCTCAGCGACATTGACGGCGCGGTTATACAGGCAGGCCGTTACAATACTCCCCTGAAAGCCAGCTTCTACCTTGATCAGGCGCCCAACCCGGCCCGGGCGGCAGAACTGGTGCAGCAACGGGTGGCCGCCGCCGGCGATGGCTACCAGGTGGTCTGGTCCAGCGGCAAGCATCTGGATATTCTGCCCGCCGCCGCCGGCAAAGCCAACGCCGTGCGTTTTCTGATCCGCCATCTGAAACTGGCCCCGGCGCAGGTGATCGCTGCCGGCGACAGCGGCAATGATCGCTCGATGCTGGTTGAGCTGGATTACGGTATCATTGTGGGCAATGCCCAACCTGAACTTAAGGAATTACAGGTTGATCCGCCCGCGCAGCTCTATTATGCCCGGCAGTCTTTTGCCGCCGGCGTGGCCGAGGGGCTGCGCCGGCTGGGTGTGCTTTAGAAACACCAGAATTTGACCTCGAAATTAGCGACAAATCAGCATGGCCTGTTTCGACTCGCGCAGCACCTGGTCCACCGAATGGCCAAGGATAAGGTCTTTTAACTTGCTGCGGCCGTAGCCGCCCATAATGATCAAATCTGCGCCGTAACTTTCGGCGGTTTCCAGAATTTTCTCACCAACCGGCCCGGTTTTGTGGGCCAGTGACGCCGCAACATTATATTTCTCAAGATAGTTTTGGGCGTCGGCCTGCAGAATTTTCTCATCAGAGTCATCTTCGGCCACAGTCAAAACCACCAGCGGAATGTTCCATTGGCCGGCAATATACGTGGCGGCATAAAGAGCTTCTTTTGCTTTGGCGTTACCATCGTACGCCAGCAGAACTTTGTTTAAGAAAGAGGGTTTTTCTGGCACGGCCAATACCGGCCGGGCGCAGCGTTGGATCAAAGTTCGGAAGTCGGAGCTTATTCGGCCCAGCAGCCGGGAACCGGGCGGATTGAGAAGAGGGGCCACCACCACATCGGCCAGGCCGGCCCGCTGGCAAATTTTGTCAACCGCTGGCCCTGCTTCAATAGTCAGGCTGCCGGCGATGTTGGCGGCCTGACAGCGCCGGTTAAATTCACTGCGCAGCATCTTTGAATTTGGCGTGTCAATGTCACGCTCATCGGCTACCAGGTGCAATCCCATAATCTTGCCGTGCTCCCGTTTGGCAATCTCGAAAGCCTGCGCCAGAGCCTGCCAGCCTTCGGCCTTGCCGGTAATTGCCACCAAAACATTAAAAAACAGGCGGCTTTGCTCCGGCATCAGCATTTTTTCGCGCCGCCATTGGCCGGTCAAGGCTTTAGGTTCACGGTACACCGGAGAATTTCTGCTGGAGTTTTTCAGCATCAGCGTTTTGGGCCGGTACTTTACCGCCAAATTTGTTAGCATTTCGTGCGGGGCAATGTCCCATGTGATGTTTTGCTTGAGGACTGCCCGATGCTCAAAAATCCACAGATAAAGATCAGTTTCGGTTCGCTCAGGAAAGCCCTGCAATAAATTTCGATCCCGAATGACCTGAACAACGCTTTGATAAACGCCATCGTGCCAGAAAACAGCCGCGTCCAGAAAAGTCGCCTGCTGTTCCGTCTCGCCAGACACCAAAAAGCGATGGGCTTCAATCTGAGCTTCAAGGATCCAATATTTGCCGGGTACTGTCACCCGCAAGTCGGTTTCGGGCCGGCTTACATCAAGATTGCTTTTTTCCAGAAATGCGCTGTATTCCGCTTTCAAAATCAGGTCATCGGGTTGGTCAAAGGGCGACAGGCTGACCTTGGTCTTCAGTTCGGTCACGTGCGCCCGAATGTGCGTGGCTCCAATTTTTCTGGCGACAGATACCCGGTGATTGCCGTCCAAAACAAAATAAACCTGTCCAACCTGATAGACCAGAATGGGCGCGAGGTTGGCCAGGCCGGTTTTGCTAACGTGCAATCGAACCTGGGTCCATCGTTCTTTATCGCTTTCACGGAGCGGCAAAAAAGTTCGGCTAAAATCCTCGTGGCGGCCGCAGCTACCAATGATGGAATCAAGTGGAATTTGCTCAACGCCTTTGTCAACCCGTCCTTCAGTTTTGAGTTTCTGGCTGACATCATCAAAAGAGAGGAGTTTGGTGGAGTCGCCGGTGATGCGAGACATTACTTCCTGCAAAGCCGCCTGGCGGCGAGCCTCGCGAAAGTCCTGCAAAGCTGGAGCAATGCTAACCGTTTGATAACCCATTGTCCCCCCTGACATTGGCTAACAAAAATCACTGACAAACTGGCCCGACCATTGTTTGGATTGTACCTCATTTGTGGCTGGTAAACAACTCGTTTTTAAATGGGCTAATCCATAGCTGGCCGGAAATCCCGCCCGCCGTGCGGCAGGTGGTTACCCGCCGTCTGGCCCGACTTTCGCCGGCAACTAACGCGCTGTTGCAGGTGGCCGCCGCGTTTACCGGCGGTTTCGTCTTTTATCTGCTGCCCCCGTTAACCGGATTATCCGAAGAAGCCCTGCTGGACAGCATCGACGAGGCGCTAGCCCTGCTGCTCCAGGCGCAGGCCAAAGCGGAGGGCGTGATTTCATTCCTCACGGGGGTTGCGCGGGCGCTCAAAGATGCCGGCGCGGCGTCTCACGCCTGGGAGCCGCTGGTTGAGCGCGGGTTGGCGCTGGTGGGTGATCGGCGTGATTTGCCGTGGGCCAGGTTGATGCTGTTGCGCGGGCAAATTGAGCGGTGACGGACGAGGGGCCTTATATTAGCCGCTGGTTGGGGTTCGATGATGAGGTGGTGGCTTTGGCCCGCACTCACGGCGACGAGGACGATTACGCCCGCACCCTCGATCCGCTGGACGGACTGGCGCTCGCCGGCAGAGACCGCTGCGGTAGTGGCTTTGGCGCGGCGTTGGCAGCGGCCCACCGCCGTGCTGCGCGCTCTGGATGTGGCCGCCCGTGATTTGATTTTTCGTCACGGTGATATTCTTGCGGCCAAAGACCGATTGGCCGAACTGCTGCACGCCGGCAAACAGTACGGCTCAATCCCCGCCCAGGCCGAGGCGCTGGTCCAGTTGTCGTTGTGCCATTCAAACAACGCCTGGAACAGAGTTAATCTAACTTTAAAGCCTTTTTGAGGACGGCCTGCCGGG
>CAYOXS010000263.1:0-8515 GCA_964407935.1 uncultured Caldilineaceae bacterium | reverse complement strand
ACCCCCCCTTCTCCCCAGTGGGGAGAAGGGGGTAGGGGGATGAGGGGTAACGGCACATAACTCGCGTTAAATATCAAAAAGCCGTCGGGCGAGTAGCCCGGCGGCTTTTTGATATTTGCCCTCAAACCCAAAGCTGTGCTACAGTTACCGATTATGAAAAATTAACAAAGCGAGGCTTACTGTGAGCGCGACCAAAAAACCATATGCCGTGCGCGCGCTGCTCATTAAGGATGAGAAAATCCTGTTTATCCATCACAACTTCCGCAACCCGGCCATGCACGACAAATGGACCTTCCCCGGCGGGCGGCTGGACGCCGGCGAAACCGACCCCGTTGAAACCCTGCACCGGGAAATGCAAGAGGAACTATCGCTGGATGTTGAGGTGATTGGCCAGATTGGCGTTTTCTACAGCCGGGCCAATCTGGATTACACTATTTTTGGGGTGCGGCCATTGGGCGACATCGGCCCGCTCAACGCGGACGAAATCAAGGACGTTATCTGGCTCACACCCGCCGAGGTATATGAGTGGCACTGCCGCGAGAAACTGCAATTTGGCTTTGAAATGGAGGCCGTGTCGGCCTACCTTAAACAATTCCCGTGGCCCTGATACCAGCCTCATACTACAAACCTGCTTGAGTTAACTCAAGCAGGTCCCAAAGATTCCCGTATAAATCTTCAAATACCGCTACCCAACCGTATTCCTGTTGCTTTGGCTCCCGTACAAACTTAACCCCTTTGGCTATCATTTCATTGTAATCACGCCAAAAATCATCAGAATTAAGAAAAAGAAATACTCGCCCGCCGGTTTGATTACCAATAAACGATTCCTGTTCCGGTTTGGAGGCTCTGGCCAATAGCAAGGTTGTTGCTCCCTGAGAACCGGGTGGAGCGACCACCACCCAACGTTTATCTTGTTCGGGTTGATACGTATCCGCAATTAATTCAAAGTTTAGTTTTTGGGTATAAAACGCAATTGCTTCATCGTAGTCTTTAACCACCAGCGCTACATGCACAATTGACTGCTTCATAATCTAACTCAGGTTGCTGCCCAATGTTATTACGGGTTAAATTATTTGGCGTGCCCGTTGAGCCACGGCCGCACGTCCGTAGCGACCATGCCGGCCCGGCGCGCGCCCTCAAGCCCGGCGTCGCTGTCTTCAAACACCTGGCACAGTTCCGGGGCCACACCAATGCGGCGGGCCGCCTCTAAAAACGGATCGGGGGCGGGCTTGCCGTGTTCCACATCAATCGCGGTCACTACCGCGTCAAAAAAGCCGGTCAGGCCGATGGTTTCAAGCGCATTGTTGACCACCGCCGGAATCCCGCCCGTGGCCACAGCCATCGGCATTTTGCCTTTGTGTGCCCTGGCAATATCAACCACCGGCGCAATGGGTTGAGCCTGCGGCAGATATTTTTTAATAAACAGTTCTTCTTTTTCGCGGACAATGGTTTCCGGGTCAAGACTGTAACCAAACTTCTCGTTGAGAACAGCCACAATTTTGTCGCTGGGCACGCCGGCCAATTCGTAAAACAGCGGCTCGGGAAAATGGGCGTTGTATCGGCCCACAGTTTCTACCCAGGCCAGATGGTGGAGCGGCATGGTATCAACCAGCGTCCCGTCGGAGTCAAAAATCAAGCCCTTTACGTGAGGGTCAATGGTAAACATAACAGATGGATTCCTTTCAATTTTAACGTTGGCAATTTGAGCAAAAATGAGTGGACCGACCGGCCAGAACTACCCGTTGAATTTCGGCGCCGCAGGTCAGACAGGGTTGGCCGGCGCGGCCGTACACCCGAAAATGGTTTTGAAACTCGCCGCCGCGATAAACCGCGTCAAGACTGGCCCCTTTGTGCAAAATACCGCTGGTCAACGCCTGCCGGATGGCGTGATACAGCCGTTCCAGTTCAGCCGGCGACAGGGTATCGACGTTGCGACGCGGGTTAAGGCCGGCGGCGTGGCAGCTTTCATCGGCGTAAATGTTGCCCACGCCGGCCAAAAATTCCTGGTTGAGCAGCAGCGGCTTGAGCCGGCCGGAACGTCGCTCAAACAGCGCCGCAAACTTGCCGGGCGTAAAGTCATCGGCCAGCGGTTCCGGCCCCAGTTTGCCAATAACCTCATCCGGCTCAGCCACCAGATACACCCGGCCAAACTTGCGCGTGTCTTTAAACCGCAGTTCGTGCTGGTTATCAAGGCTAAAAATGGTGCGCACGTGCGGGTCGTCTGGCTCAGAGGCGGGCAGCACCAGCAGATCGCCGCTCATTTTCAGGTGCAAAAACAGGGAGTCGCCGCCAGAAAGATGAAACCATAAATATTTGCCCCGCCGGGTAATCGCCTCAATGCGTTGCCCCGGCAGCCGTTCATTTAGCTCAAAAAGAGGGGTTTTGATGGAGTTGGGCCACCGCACCGTGACCCCGGTAAAGGTGCGGCCCACCAGCGGGCCGCGCAATCCGCGCACAACAGTTTCAACTTCCGGCAGTTCTGGCATCCGTCAATTTCCAAAATTATTTGCAACCCGCACATTATACATGCTATACTCTTTTTTGCCCACTGAAATCCCCCAAGGAGAAATTAGATGAAAGCCATTCGCGTACACCAGATTGGAGAGCCTGATGTGATGCAGTTGGAAGAGGTGGCCGTGCCGCAGCCCGGCCCCGGCCAGGCGCTGGTTAAAATTGAGGCCAGCGGCGTCAACTTCATCGACATTTACGAAAGAACCGGCCTGTACCCCATGCCCCTGCCGTTTACCCCCGGCGACGAAGGCGCAGGTGTGGTTGAAGCGGTTGGCCCGGATGTAGAAACCGTTAGCCCCGGTGACCGCGTGGCCTACTGCATGGTCCCCGGCACCTACGGCGAATATGCCCTCGCGCCGTCGGAAAAACTGGTGGCTGTGCCGGAAAGCCTGTCGCTGCGACAGGCGGCGGCCGTGCTGCTGCAGGGCACCACGGCCCACTACCTCACCCGCAGCACTTACCCGCTCAAACCCGGCGAAACCTGCCTGATTCACGCCGCCGCGGGCGGCACCGGCCAACTGCTGGTGCAGGCCGCCAAAATTGCCGGCGCTACCGTCATCGGCACCGTTTCCACCGCCGAAAAAGAAGCCATCGCCCGGCAGGCCGGCGCCGATTACGTGATCCGCTATACCGAAACCGATTTTGCGGCGGAAACCAAAAAAATCACCAACGGCGTGGGCGTCGATGTGGTGTACGATTCAGTGGGGCAATCTACGTTTGAGCAAAGCCTGAGCGTGCTGCGGCCGCGCGGCATGCTGGTGCTGTTTGGTCATTCCAGCGGCAAGGTACCCCCGTTTGATCTGCTGCGGCTCAACCGCGCCGGCTCGCTGTACGTCACCCGCCCCACGCTGGGCCACTACATGGCCGAGCGCGACGAACTGGTCTGGCGCACCACCGATGTTTTCAACTGGCTGGCCGCCGGCAAACTCTCGCTGCGGATTGAGCGCGAACTTCCGCTGGCCAAAGCCGCCGAAGCCCACCGGCTGCTCGCCAGCCGCAAAACCGCCGGCAAACTGCTGCTTATCCCGTAAGTGCTGGTGAATAATGACTGAAGAATTTTCCAAAACGCAGGCCGAAGCCTACATGCAGCAGTGGTATGATTTTGATGATCCCGTTCGCCACGAAATGGAAGCGCTGGCCGACCGGCTGGGCTTTCCTATTATCGGGCCGCTGGCCGGCCGCCACCTGTACCAACTGGCGCTGACTATCAACGCCCGGCGCGTGTTTGAGCTGGGTTCGGGGTTTGGCTACTCGGCGCTGTGGTTTGCCCGGGCCGTTGGCGCAGCCGGCCAGGTTCACTGCACCGAACTTTCCGCCGCCAACATTCGGCGGGCCAAAGATTTTCTGAGCCGGGCCGGCCTGTGGGAACGCGTCACCTATCACCAGGAAGAAGCCACCGCCGCCCTGCAACGGGTGGGCGGCCAGTGGGACATCCTTTACAACGATATCGACAAAGACGGCTACCCGGCCACCATCGAACTGGCCGAAAAATATTTGCGCCCCGGCGGCCTGTTCATCACCGACAATATTTTTTGGCACGGCCGCCCGTTTACCGGCGATACCTCACCGGATACGCAGGGGGTGGTTGAATTTACCCGGCGGCTGTTTGACCACCCCGGCTTTGTCACCACCATTTTACCGGTGCGCGACGGCCTGACCGTGGCCCTGAAAAAATAATGGCGGCTGGCCGCCCCGCAAGTTGAAACGCAACTGCCCAAACCCCATCGCTTCGCATCTTTGGCCAAATATCATTATAATAGCCGGGTTACGGCTGAAGATTGAGTAGGGACGGTTCGCGAAGCGCCCCTACAGCAGCCGGTCACGCTTGTCACGTGACTGAAAGCGGAATCCAAAACTGTAGTTTTGGATTCCATTGCAAATTTTTAAGAGCCAGTTCAGGAATCTTCTACCCCCTAATCCCTGACTCCTGACTCCTGATTCCTAATTCCTGTTTTCAGAGGAGTGGAGAGGAAGATGCCCACAACTATTGCCCGCACCACCATTGTGCTAACGCTGCTGGCTGCGGCCAGCCTGACGGCCTGCAGCAGCGCCGAAACCCCCGTCCCGCCGACGCCCGCGCCGGCCGTGCAGGTCTCCACCAGCACGCCCACTTCGGTGCCAACCATGCCGCTGCCCACCGCCGCGCCCACTCACACCCCGGCTCCGCCCACGCCCACCTCAACCCGCACCACCGATGTAACGCCCACGGCCACGCCGGAACCCACACCGCAAACTTACGCTATTAAAGAAGGCGACACCCTGCTCGATGTGGCCCTTAGTTACAACACCACCGTGGAAGATATTCTGGCCGCCAACGGCATCACCGAAGATGATTTTTTGCAGATTGGGCAGGAGTTGGTCATCCCCGTACCAACCGCCACCACCACGCCCAACCCCACCGAGACGGCCGCCGCCCAAAGTCAACCGTCCGCGCCGGGATTGCCCATATCGCCGCCGGTGTTCAACCTGCCGCCGGTGCCGCCCATCAACCGCGCCGCCAACATCAACCCGCTCACCGGCCTGGCCGTGAGCAATCCATCGGTTTTAAAGCACCGCCCGCTGATGGTCCGCGTGGGCAACGACGAAGGCGCGCGCGGCGCGCAGTTGGGCCTCAACCGGGCCGATATAGTTTACGAAGAAATCGCCGAATGGTGGGTAACCCGTTTCTCCGCCATTTACCTGGGCGACATCCCGGACACCGTCGCGCCCATCCGCTCGGCGCGGCTGATTAACGTTCAGTTGGGGCCGCAATATCAAGCCGCGGTGGCCCATTCGGGCGGCTCGGACCCCGTGCGCTGGCAAATGACCCAAATCCCTATTGCCAATCTGGACCAGTGGTTTCACGGCGCGCTCTTTTTTCACCGCGAAAACGAAGGCTGGATGACTCGCGCCGCGTTCAAAGCCAGTGAAACCCACGCCTACCTGGCCGGCAAAGACCTCGACGCGCCGGTCAAATTACGCGGCTTCAATTTTAGCCCGACTATCGACCGCGGCGAGCCGGCGCCCACCCTGTTTATCCCTTATCCGCAGGCCACCAGCTTTACCCAATGGACATACAACCCGGCCAGCGGCAAATATCTGCGCTTTATCAAAGATGTCCCGCTCAAAGACGCCGCCGATGGCACGCAGATTGCCGCCGACAACGTGATTATCTACTTTGCCGAACACGAAGAAACCGACATTGTTGAAGACTCCGGCGGCGGCATGTCCATCCAGATTACCATCAACGGCCGCGGGCCGGCCTGGTTTTTCCGCGATGGCAAGCTGAACAAAGGCTTTTGGCAGTCCGAAGGCAGCCAGACCCCCTACTTCACCTTTGAAGACGGCACGCCCTATCCGCTCAAACCCGGTAATAGCTGGGTTGAGGTTGTCCCCACCTATTTCAAAATTGGCCTCAACAGCGCCGCCGAGGCCAGTTCGCGCCCATAACGAGAGCCTGTTTGATGAAATTACCTGCGCGGAGGCTCATGTTGCTGGTAACACTGGCCGGCTTTGTTCTGCGAGCAGCGGAACTGGGCCGCCAGAGTTTGTGGTTTGACGAAGCCTTCAGCGTGGTGGTGGCCGGCATCGACTGGCCGATTTTTTGGGCCGCGCTGCTCACCGACGGCGTTCACCCGCCGGGCTACTACCTGCTGCTGCGCGGCTGGCTGGCGCTGGCCGGCAGCAGCGAATTTGCCGCCCGCTGGCCATCGGTGCTGGCCGGGACGCTGGCCATCCCCCTGCTTTACCAACTGGGCCGGGCGCTGCACAGCCGCAAACTTGGGCTGGCGGGCGCGGCGCTGCTGGCCCTCAACCCGTTTGCGTTGTGGTACGCCCAGGAAGCCCGTATGTACAGCCTGCTGCTGGTCCTCACGCTGGCCAGCGGCCTGGCTTTTTGGCGTTTGCTGGCCCAACCCGGCCTCAAATGGGCGGCGCTGCTGGCCGCGGCCACGGCGTTCAATTTTCAGATTCACTACTTTGCTTTTGCTTTTAGCCTGGTGCAGTTTGTGCTGCTGCTGGCAACGCTGGCAAAAACCCATCGGGCGCTGCGCTGGTGGACAGCGGCGCAGGCCGCGGCGATTGTGCCGTTTTTGCCGTGGGCCTGGGCTGTGGCCGGCCGCGAGGGCGGCAGTTTTGGCATTAACTGGATTCCGCCGGTCACGGCCCTCGATCTGCCGCTGACCCTCGCCAACCTGGCCTTTGCCCTCAGCGATCCCCGCCAGCCGCTCACCTGGCTGGCGCTGCTGTTGGCCAGCGCGGCGCTGGCGGCGGGAGTCATCGGCCTGTCTAAAAAAGAAAACGCCCTGCTGGCGTTGATGTGGTTTTTGCTGGTGTGGCTGCTGCTGCCGCCGCTGGCGCTGTGGCTGATGTCGCTTAAGCAGCCGCTGTATGTGGACCGCTACTTTATCCTGTCGCTGCCGGCGCTGGTGCTGTTGCTGGCGAGCGCGGCGCTGCTGCCGCGTCGCTGGGGCAACGCCGTACTGGGGCTGCTGCTGGCGACCAGCCTGGCCGGCAGCCTGCGCCTGTTCACCGACCCGGCGCTGCAAAAAGAGGCCTGGCGCGAGGTAGCCCAGCAGGTGCAAACCGCCGCACAGCCGGGCGACGCGCTGCTCATCCACGACATGCAGGCCAGCATTCCGTTTGGTTATTACTACCGGGGCGCGCTGCCGGCCCAAATTGCCTCAATCAACGATGAAGTTTTTCCGCTGGCCGGGCTGATCGGTGACAGCCGGCGGGTGTGGCTGGTGTACCGGCGGCCATTTCAGGCCACGCACAACCTCAGCGGCTCAGAGCCATTTGGCTGGCAGGCCGAAACCCAACCCGAAATTCTGGCCTGGCTGCAAGCGCACCGGCCCAATCTGGCCGAAGAAACCACCCTGCCGGGCGTTTACCTGCTACGCTTTGATTTGCGCTAACGTCGGGCAGGTTCTTGTGAGACGATAACAGGATAAAAATGTCACTCTGAGCGACCACAGGAAGCGACACTTGCGCCTGCGCGCAGTGCAGGTGAGAGTCTCTGCATCTATCGGAACGGGAGACCCTTCGCTGTACTCAGGGTGACATTGCGAAAGCTATTTTCAGAGATGAGATTACTCGCTGTCCGGCGAGTCGGGGTTGGCGCAGTGGCCACACGTACCAAAAATACTCATATGGTTGATCTGCGCCGAAAAATGGTAATCCTGCACCAGCCGGTCACGCAGGTTTTCCAGCAGCACATCCGCAAACTCCTCGATGCTGCCGCAGTTTTGGCAAACCAGATGGTGGTGCGGGCCGTGATCTTTCATGGCAAAGTAAGTTTGGCTGCCGCCCAGGTTGGTCGGCGTTACCAGTTCCATATCCTGCAGCAGTTCCAGCGTGCGGTAAACGGTAGCCAGACTGATGTACGGATTGATGTGCTGAACTTCCTGAAAGATTTCTTCTGCGGTAATGTGGCCATTGAGCTTTTCGATGGCCTCAAAGATGATGGCGCGTTGAGGCGTAACGCGCATTCCGCGTTCCTGAAGTTCTTTGATGAGGTTGTCGGGTTTTAGCTGCATGGGATCACCTGTTAAGAATATTCGCAGGTGATATTTTATCACAATTGCAAAAGTGCAGCAAACAACAGCCGCACCCGCTCATGCGGACAGCGATTTTTTGGCCGATAGCACCGCCGGTACCGCATACGGCCCGGCGGCCAGTTTGGCCAGATAGCCGCGCTGCTTGAGCGGCCCAAACGAGAAAATCGCGTGGCCCGGCGCGCCGGCCTGCCGCGCCGCCTCAATCCGCTGCACGATGCCATTAAAATCGTCGTAATCCGCGCCGATGCCGGGCAGCACGGCCCGGCCGTAGGTGTTGGCCATAAAATCCGCCAGCAGCACCTGCCACTTGTCAAACTCATCGGCCACGCTACCGTACATCATTGGCGCGATGGCATCCACGTGACCGGCCGCCAGCCAGCCTTTGGAATCCTGGTAGTAGTCGTCAAAGCCGGTGCTGATTTTCCAGCCCCATTTATTTTGATAATAGGGCCACACCGCCGCCGAAA
>CAYOXS010000262.1:4813-8522 GCA_964407935.1 uncultured Caldilineaceae bacterium | reverse complement strand
AGATAACCGGCTGGCCCTGGTAGCGAAAATAGGCCGGGTGCTGCACGTGGGTGCTGAGCAGGGTTGACAGGGCAGCAGTCACCGCGCCGGTATCGGCAAAGAACGGGCCGCCGGTTTCAAAGCTGACGGCGGCCTGCAAGCCGCGGCCCTGCGCTTTATCGAGCAGCAGCCGAAAATTGGGTTCGGTCTGGTTGTTTTCCACCTGTGGGCCGTACCAGCTCTGCACCAGCGCGTCGATGCCCGCCCCGGCAGCTTCGGCCACGTGCCGCTCGATGGCAGCCGGGTCGGCGGAGTTATAGGGCGAGGCCGGCTGGTCAACGGACTGGCCGGAGGCCCAGGTGTTTTGGTCGAACCAGGCGTAGTAAAAGGCCAGCACCGGCGGCGCGCTTTGAGCCGCGGCGGGGGGCGTGTTCAGCAATAGAAATGTAGCAAAAAATACCAAAGATAGTTTGAGGGTTATTTTCATAGCGATGCACTCCAAGCCGAAAAGTATAACATATGAGCCGGAGATACAAAAAATAACTGCGCCGCACCTGATAACATTGCCAAACCGGACAAAGTTGGTACACTATCCACGATATCACCTGGTGCTGAGGTGGCTGTGGTCGGCCAGATTTTGCGCAATCCGCGCGTAAGCAAACCAAAAATGTTACTGTGGCTGCTGGCTTTTATCGGGTTGACGCTGCTGGCCGGCATCAGCGTGTCGCTGGCCAACCGGCAAACCGGCGGGCCGCTGCTTATCAACGAACTGGTGGCCTCCAACGGTGTTGGGCTGGCCGATGAAGATGGTGAGTTCCCCGACTGGATTGAAATTCACAACGCCGGCAGCCAGCCGGTTAACCTGTCCGGCTATTCGCTCACCGACGACCCGACCCTGCCCCAAAAGTGGCGTTTTCCGGCCATCACCCTGCCCGGAAGCGGCTATTTGCTGGTGTACGCCTCGGGCAAAAACCGCACCGATCCGGCCCAACCGCTACACGCCAACTTCCGGCTCCGGCGCAGCGGCGATTTTTTGGGGCTGTACCGCATTTTGGACGAGCGCTTTGTTGACGAATTGCAGCCGCGTTACCCGCCTCAACTCAGAGATATGGCCTACGGCCGCACCAACGGCGGCGATTTCGGTTTTTTGTCGCCGGCAACGCCGGGGCAGGCCAACGCCGCCCAAAACTCGTGGGCCGGCGTGGTTAGCCCGGTACTGTTCAGCGTGAACCGCGGTTATTACGAGCAGCCCTTCAGCGTGGAATTGTCAACCCAAACCCCCGGGGCGCTGATCCGCTACACCACCGACGGCAGCACGCCGGACGCCAACCACGGCCAGCTTTACAGCGGCCCGGTTGAAATCAGCGGGACCACGCCGCTGCGGGCGGTGGCCCTGAAAGACGGTTACCTGCCAGCGCCGGGGGCCAGCCAAACCTACATTTTCCCCGCCGACGTGCTGGCCCAACCGGCCACTCCGCCCGGCTGGCCGGCTGCCTGGGGCAGGCATCAGGTTGATTTTAAGGATTACGTAGCCGGCGCGCCGGTTGAAGCCGACTACGAAATGGACCCCGAAATTGCGCACAGCCCGCGCTACCAGCCTGATTTGCTGGCCGGGCTAAAAACCATCCCCAGCCTGTCGCTGGTAACCGATATGCAAAACTTTACCGACCTGTACTCCAACCCGCAGGGGCGCGGCCTGGATTGGGAGCGGCCGGTTTCTGTGGAATTGCTGCTGCCGGACAGCGCCGAGCCGGGTTTTCAGGTTAACGCCGGGCTGCGCATTCAGGGTGGGGTTGGCCGCAACGAATTTTACCCCAAACACTCGTTCCGGCTGTTCTTTCGCGGCGGCTACGGCGAAACCAAACTCAACTTCCCGCTGTTTGCCGATTCGCCGGTGACCGAGTTTGATACGCTGGTGCTGCGCGGCGGGGTTAACCGCGCCTTTGACGGCACCTTTCAAAACCGGCAAACCACCTACGCCCGCGATCAATGGCTGCGCGACTCGCAAATTGCCACATCCGGGGTGGGGGCGCACGGCATATTTGTCCATTTGTACATCAACGGGCTGTACTGGGGGCTGTACAACCTCACCGAGCGGCCCGACGCCGAATTTGGAGCCTCGTACCTGGGCGGCCAGGCCCAGGATTGGGTGGTGATGAATCACGGCGGCGTGGTCGATGGCCCGGAAGAAGAGCAAGCCCGGCTGATCGAACTGTACCGCGAGTTTGCCGTAGCCGGCAGTGATCCGGCCGAACGCGCCCGGCTGCGCCAGATTATTGAAAATCTGGTCGATGTGCCCCACTTTTTTGACTACATTATTGTCAACTGGTACGCCGGCAACGAGGATTGGGGCGAAAATAACTGGTACGCCGGGCGGCGGCTGCCAGACGGTCAGCTTACTTATTTTGCCTGGGATGGTGAAAAAACGTGGTTTGACGGGGCCAAAATCTATTTGGGGCGAGCCAATGCCAGCCGGCCCAACGTGGTTATCCCCCTGCTGCGGCTGCTGCTGGACGACCCCGACTACCGCACCCTGTTTGCCGACCGGTTGTACCGCCACCTGTTTCACGATGGCGCGCTGACCGACGCCAGCGCCCGCAACCACTGGCTGGCGCTTACCAACCCGCTGGAAAAAGCCATTGTGGCCGAATCGGCCCGCTGGGGCGATTCGCGCCACGAGGAGCCGATCACTCAGGATGACTGGCGGGCCGCCCGCGATGATGTGCTGGCCCAAATGGCGGGCAACGCCGCCAAACTCATCGGGGAAGCCCGCGAGCAGGGCTTTTATCCCGCCATCGATCCGCCGGAGTTTAACCAGCCGGGCGGGTTGATTGGGCCGGACTTTCGGCTGGAAATGAGCGCGCCTTCACCCCAAACAGTTATTTATTACACCACCACCGGCAGCGACCCGCGCCAGCCCGGCGGGGCTGTGGCCCCGGCTGCGCAGGTGTACCGGAAACCGGTGCGGCTTTTGGCCGATACAAAGCTCAAAGCGCGCGCGTTTGACGGCCAAAACTGGAGCGCCCTCAATGAGGCCGATTTCAAAGTAGCCGAGCAGATTTCCCGGCTGACCATCACCGAGTTAATGTACAACCCGCCCGCCGGCAGCGATTACGAATTCATCGAACTGAAAAATACCGGCACCGCTGATTTTGAGCTGTCTAATATGTATTTTGAGGGGATTAAGTTTACATTTCCGGCCAACACGGTTTTGCAGCCCGGCCAACTGCTGGTAGTGGCCAGCAACGCCACCGCTTTTGCCGAAAAGTACCCCACTGCGCCGCTGACCGGAGCTTACCGGGGCAACCTCTCTAATTCTGGCGAGCGAGTTTCATTGCTGGATGCGCACGGCCGGCTGGTCACATCGGTGGCGTACAGCGACAGCGGCGGCTGGCCGCTCAGCGCCGATGGCCGCGGCGACTCGCTGGTGCTGGTGAAACCAACCGGCAATCCGGACGACCCCAAAAGCTGGCGGGCCAGCATAAATGTGGGCGGATCGCCGGGCCGGGATGAGCAGCAGTCTTTGCCCTGACGGCAGTTAGTTGAGGGGCGGCAGGTTGATCACGGCCGCGTTTTCGCCGCTGGTATCGTTGATTACCGGCACCCGCTCCAGATTCTGCGGATTGTACAACCCCACAAAAATGTGATACGGCCCCTGGCTCAAATCGGCCGGCAGCGGCAATTCGGCGGTATCGCGCAGCCACTCGTTATCTCTGGTCAGCGTTTGCC
Organism: uncultured Caldilineaceae bacterium; assembly: GCA_964407935.1. Taxonomy (GTDB): domain Bacteria; phylum Chloroflexota; class Anaerolineae; order 4572-78; family J111; genus J095. The sequence continues at coordinate 4,814 of CAYOXS010000262.1, read as the reverse complement.
A
>CAYOXS010000262.1:0-4713 GCA_964407935.1 uncultured Caldilineaceae bacterium | reverse complement strand
TCGAGCGGCGCGGCCGGTTCTTTGGGCACCGGGACCGGGTGCGGGCTGCGCCGAAAAATGTAAATCTGCCCGCTGCGTTCGGCAATGTCCATTTGGGCAAAAATCTGCTGGGTAAAAAACGTGTCGTAACGTTTGTAGAGGCGGGCGTTATCGGCCACAAACCACAGGTGCGGTTCGCGGGCCAGCACCCGGTTAAACTCCTCAACCGAGCCGACAAACTGGCCGCCGACGTAACGGTCAACAGCCGCATCTTCCGAGTCGTCGCTGTTGTCATTGTGCAACACCTTGGCCGAGACCTGGTTGGCGTAATAATCTGACTGCCCCGCAAACAAATAGGCCGCCGCCGGGTGAATAGTCATAATTTTGTCACCGGGCTGGAGCTGCTGGCGCACATAATTAAACGCGGTGTTGTAATCGCCGGTACCCTGCACAAAGGCCTTGGACCAGTCATCGCTGGCCCACCAAAGCGCCAACACCAGCGCACCCAGCAGCGGCACGGTCGTTTTGGCCCAGCCTTTGCCGGTTGGCGACGGCAACAGTTTGGCCGCCAGGCTGCCCAACCCGCCCAACAAATAAGCCGCGCCAGCCGCGCCGACCAGCAAATAGGCAGGCACAGCCGTAATAAACAGGTAACGCGCCTTTTGCCAGACACTGCTAAACAGCAGAGCCTGCTCGGTAATCACCAGTGCGATGAACAGCGCCAAAAACAAAACGGCGATGTCGGCAAATTGAATTTGCCGCCGGAGCGCCCGATAAATCGCTACGCCAATTGCCAGCCCAATAAAGGGCAAAATCCAATAATAATCCGGGTCCGCGAAATAATCGATCAGGCTGTCAAACCGGCTCATACTCAGCCCGGGGTCAAGAAACCCACGCAAAAATTCCAGCCCCAGCGGGGCTGGCGTGGTGGCGGTAACATCCTGATACGAGACCGTACTGCTGATTTGCCCCTGAGCCACAATAGCCATCACCCCGCCCAAAACAAGCGCGGCGGCAACAATTTCCAGCCAGATTCGTTTGTGCAAAAACCAGGTACGGTGATAAACCGCCGTAAAAAACAGCAGCGACAGCAGCAGCGGCGGAAGGATGAGCAGCGTGACGGTGTGCGACAGCAGCGTCGCGGCCAGAATAATGAGGAACAGGTATCGGCCTTTGGGGCTGGGGCGATGCAGCGTATATTGCAGCAAAAACAACAGGCTGAGCAGCACAAAAAAATTTGCCAGCGCGTACATCCGCGCCCGCCCACTCCAGACAATGGCCAGGCCGTCAAAAGTGATCAGGGCCGCGGCCAGCAGCCCGGCCAGGCGCGAGTTGAACAGGCGGCGGGCCGCCGCGTAATAGGCCGGAATGGCCAGCGTGCCCACCAGCACCGACGGCCAGCGCGCGGTCGTTTCGGTAAAGCCCATCACCGCCACAGACAGGCCGGAAATATAGGAAAAAAGCAGGCCGTGGTCATAAAACAGGCCGGAGGGAAGAATCGGAGCGCCTTTTTGGGCCACCATCACCGCCGCCAGCATGGTGATAAACTCATCGATGTGGTACAGGTTGCCCAGCCAAAAGCCTGTTCTAACGCTAAAACCAACAATCAGCAGCAGAACGGCTAACAGCTCAAATCGAAATTTATGTAATCTTTGCAGCCAAGACATGGGCCGTATTATATTGTGGTTGAGGGGGTTTCGCCAATTGAACAGGGTGATGAGCGATCTTGAAATAACATAATTTTGGCAAAACAGAAATTGCCAGTAAACTACTATTTTATTTTACCCGGACTCCAGCACATTATGCGCATCAAACAATTCAGCCGATTTGAACTGAAATACATTTTAACCCGCGAGCAGCAGGACTTTTTTGCCAGCATCCTGCCCGAATACATTGAGCCAGACAGCCGCGGCGACAAATACGGGCGTTATTCCATTACCAGCCTGTACTACGACACCGACGACTACCGGGCCTACTGGGACAAAATTGAGGGGCACAAGTTTCGGCGCAAAGTGCGGGTGCGGATTTACGGCAACCCAACCGCCACCCCCGAAACCCTGTGCTTTGCCGAAATCAAGCAGCGCATTAACAAAACGCTGCAAAAAAAACGGGTGTACATCAGCTACGCTTCCGCCGAGGCCCTGTGCGGGGCCAGCGCTGACATCCCGGAAGAAGCCGATATGTCGGAAATAGACCTTGAAACCGTGAGCGAAATCCGTTACCTGCAATCGACACTGCAACTGCGGCCGGCGGCGGTAGTTAGCTACGACCGGATGGCGTTTGAAGGCAGCGAATATGACGACGGCCTGCGGATTACGTTTGACACCAACCTCAAAGGCCGCACCCACGATTTAACCCTGCAAAACACCGATAACAGCGAGAATAAATTTTTTATCCCGCCAGACTGGTGCATTATGGAAATCAAGGTCAATTACCGGATACCGTACTGGCTCACAGAGATGATTGGCAAATATCGCTTTACACTGCGCCGGGTGAGCAAATATTGCGCGGCGCTGGAAGCGTGCAAATCGCTGCTGCAAACCCAGCGGGTAAGGCATTAAATCATCACCCAAAATTTGGTGTTTGTGCTATAATTTAAACGTACCGCTGTACAAAACCGCGCGATCGTGCTAAAATTTGGTAGACTTATGTAAAGGGGTAGCCGCCAATGCCAACGATCCAGGATGGAAAAAACGCAGTAGAACAGGGGAATCCCCAGCAGGCCCGGCTTATTTTCGAAGCAATTCTGCAAGAGAACAAGCGCAACGAAGAGGCGTGGTTGGGCCTGGCCGAGGTGTTGACCGATAACGAGGACAAACGCATTTGCTATGAAAATGCCCTCAAAATCAACAAAAACAACCGCGCCGCCCGCGAAGGCTTGCGCAACCTGGAGCCGCAAGCCAACCCCTTTGTGCAGGCCCTGCAACCGGTCAAGGAAGAGTCGGACGAGGATGAGTTTGACGACGACTTTGACGAAGCCGACGAAACGACGGCAACCAGCCGGCCTGCCGATTTTGAGGCCGACACCAGCGCTGGCCCCGCGACGCCGGTGCTGGTAGCCCTGGGGCTGGTGCTGTCGGTGGTGGTGTTTGCGCTGGGCAGCGGCGTAGTTTACATTTTGCTCTCCTCGCTGGCCGGTGGATAGAATGCTGCCGGATTTCCGCTTACGACAACGAGAATATCTGCTGGAAATCAGCCGGGCCATGAGCGCCCGGCTTGATTTATCATCGCTGCTGGAGTTAACGCTCAAAAGCGCGGTGGAGATTGTGGCCGGCCAGGCCGGGCTGATCACCCTGCGGCGCGACGACGGCGAAATGGCACCCTGGGCCAGCATCGGGCTGCCGCTGCGCGCCGTGCCGCTGTTTGAACCGCTCTGGCGCGATCTGGGCAAAGAGGCAGAAACCGATGCCGCGGCCGATATTTCGCTGCGGCTGGCACTGGCTTCACGGGCGGCCGGGGTGCAGATGCGCCAGGTGGTCAGCCTGCCGCTGCAAATTGGTGATGAACTCATCGGCTTTATTTTTATTTTCCGCACGCGCGGCGCGGCTTTTAGCCCCAACGATCGCCAGGTGCTGGCCGCTTTTGCCGACCAGGCTGCCGTGGCCGTGCACAACGCCCGGCTGTACCAGCAGGTCAGCGCCGAGCGCGAACGGCTCAACGCCATCATCGAAAATAGCGGTGACGGGGTGATGATTATCAACCCCTACCGCATTATTCAAACCTGGAACAAGGCGCTGGTCAACCTGACCGGCATCTCCGCCGAAGAGGCCATTGGCCACCCCTGCTACGAAGTGCTGGATTTGCGAACCAAGCAGGGCGGCAGCGTGTGCCACACCGCCTGCCCGCTGGTCCATCCGCCGGAGGATGGCCGGCTGTATGCCGAAGGGTTGCACCACCGCGCCGATGGGCTGGCCATTATCCTGGCCGATAATTATTCGCCGCAAACCAACAACGAAGGCAAAGTGACCCAGTTTGTGGCCAACGTTCGCGATATGACCCGCCTGCGCGAAGCCGAAGAACTTAAACAAACCCTGCTGTCGGTGATTTCCCACGAGTTGAAAACGCCGGTGAGCATCATCAAAGGCTACGCCGGTACCCTGGCCCGCGAAGACGCCAACTGGGATAAAGCCACGCTGGCCGACGGGCTGGCGGTGATTGAAGAGGAAGCCGACCGGCTGGATCACCTGATCAGCAACCTGCTGGAAGCCAGCCAGCTTCAGGCGGGCGGGGTAAAACTCAAGCTCAGCCTGCTCAGTCTGGAAGACATGGTGCGCACGTCGGTGGAAAAGCTGCAAGCCACCACAGAAAAGCACACCATCAAAGTTAGCTTTCCGGCCAATTTCCCACCGATTCAAGCCGATCACGAACGGCTGCGCGAAGTGGTGACCAATTTACTGGGCAACGCCATCAAATACAGCCCCGGCGGCGGAGCCATCGAGGTGGGCGGCCAGTTGGGGCCGGCCAATACGGTGCGGCTGTTTGTGAAAGATGAGGGGATTGGCATTCCGCCGGCCGAGCAGGAGCGGATTTTTGAGCGGTTTCACCGGGTTGACAACCGGCTGGCCCGGCAAACGCCCGGCACCGGGTTGGGCCTGTTTTTGGTGAAGGCTGTGGTTGAGGCGCACAACGGCAAAGTATGGGTCGATAGCGCGCCGGGCAAAGGTTCTACCTTTTGGGTGGAGCTGCCGGTGGGGCAGTAATATTACAGGAATGCAGAAGTTCGTTCCGAGATAG
>CAYOXS010000261.1:0-8529 GCA_964407935.1 uncultured Caldilineaceae bacterium | reverse complement strand
GTTTTTTTTGTAACCCCCCCCCCCCCCCCCCCCCCCCTTGGGGGGGGTGTTTTTTTTTGTGTTTTTTTTGGGGGGGGGGTCCCCCCCCCAAAACAACACACCCGTTTCTTCCTCTATTATTGCGCTCCCTGCGTTTCCACATATAACGCATACACCGACTGGCTGGCGGTAATGAACAGCCGGTTGCGTTTGAGACCCCCAAAACAGACATTTGAGACAATTTCCGGCAGGTGAATTTTGCCGATGATGTCGCCATCCGGGGCGAAAACATGCACGCCGTCGTGCCCCTCGCCGGCCCACCCGGCACTAGACCAGATGTTGCCGTCCACATCGCAGCGAAGGCCATCGGCCAGCGCCGGCCCCATGTCACAAAAAACGCGGCCATTGGCCAGCCGGGCCGCATCGATGACATCGTACACCATGATCCGGCGCGGGTGGCCCGGCTTGTGCGACGCGCCGGTATCGGTAATGTACAGCCGGCTGTAATCCGGCGAAAAACAGAGGCCGTTGGGTTTCTCCGGTTCGTCGGTAACTACCGTGGCTTCGCCGGTGTCCGGGTTGAGCCGGTAAACGCTGGTGGGCAGTTCAAATTCGGCCTTGTGGCCCTCGTAGTTCATCAAAATGCCGTAGCCCGGATCGGTAAACCAGATGTGGCCGTCGGGGTGAACCACCACATCGTTGGGCGCGTTGAGCCGCTTGCCCCGGAACTGGTCCATCAGCACCGTGATGCGGCCATCGTACTCGGTGCGGGTTACCCGCCGCGAGTCGTGTTCGCAGGTGATGAGCCGGCCCTGCCGGTCGCGGGTGTTGCCGTTGCTGTTGTTGGCCGGGCTGCGAAACACGCTCACCTGGCCGGTTTCTTCGGCCCAGCGCAAAATCCGGTTGTTGGGGATGTCGCTGAAAAGCAGGTAGCGGCCGTCGCCAAACCAGACCGGCCCTTCCGTCCAGCGCGCGCCGGTGTAAATTCGTTCCAGGGCGGCGCTGCCGATAACGTATTTTTCAAAGCGCGGGTCCAGCGTTTCAATCGCCGGGTCCGGGTAGCGGATTACGCCGCGCTCCCAATCGCGGTTCATTTGTCTGTCCATTTAATTGACCATCCGTTGTGAGAGTTAGCAACCTGTGCAATAGCCGCACAGGGAAGGGGGGATAATGGGGGGACACCCCCCACTCCCCCGGCCCTTCGGGCGATTCTTTGACCTTGTTGCACAGGTCTGGAATTAGTGGGCCGGGGCCAGGTACAGCAGCACGGCAAAATAATGGCAAATACTGCCGCCCAGCACAAACAGGTGCCACACCGCGTGAGTATACGGCACTTTTTTGAGCGCGTAAAAAATTACGCCGATGGTGTAAACCGCGCCGCCCGCCGCCAGCCAGATCATCCCGCCGACGGGCATGTTGGCCAGCAGTTCTTTAGTAGCGACGAGACTGAGCCAGCCCAGCAAAATATAGGCCAGCACCGATAATTTTTGAAAGCGGTGGATGAACAACGTTTTCAGGCTGATGCCCAACAGCGCCAGCCCCCAAACAATCACCAGCAGCGTCCAGCCCCACGGCCCGCGGATGGCTACCAGCAAAAACGGGGTGTAGGTGCCGGCAATCAGCAGGTAGATTGAGGCGTGGTCGATCACTTTGAACACCTGCTTTACCCGCGGCTGCTGAAAACTGTGGTACAAGGTTGATGCCAGATACAGGATGATCAGCGTTGCGCCGTAAATGCTAAAACTGACAATCTGGTATACGTTGCCGTATAAAACGGCCAGCGCCACCAGCAGGGTTAAGCCGGCCACACTCAGCCCGGCGCCGATGCCGTGCGTGATGCTGTGAACAATTTCTTCGCCGAGCGAGTACAACCGCCGGGATTGGGTTTTGAGCGGGTTTATTTGGCGGGACATAGGTTTGCTCCGGGGCGGGTAAAATATTTGACCAGCGTTATTATACTCCCGGCTCTCCATTCTGAAAGATTGCGGCTGGCCGGCAGCGGGGTAAAAATGGCTGCCGGTTGATGAGCCAGCAGGCAAACAACGAAAAAAGGGGGGATTGATGGTCAATTTTGTGTTTTTTGTGACGGGGCGTTACTGAAAAATTTCCAGGACCGGCCGCCCGTCCCAGTTATCGGGGATGGGCAAGCCCAGAAAATAGAGCGCGGTGGCGGCCGTATCAACGGTATCGATGGGCGTGGTGAGCGACTCGCTGTGGCCAACACCCGGCCCCACGGCCAGCCAGGGAATCGTCCGGTCCAGCGGCGAGTCGTCGCCGTGATTCTTGCCGTGCCCGCCGTGGTCGGCGGTAACAATCAGCAGCGTGCTATCGAGGTAGCCGCCGTTGTTTAGCGCGGTCACAATTTCGCCAATCAGCCCATCGGCAAAAGTGATGGCGCCCAGTTGCTCCTCTGACATCCAACCGTAGGCATGCCCCACCCGGTCTGTATCCGGCAGGTGGACAAACAGAACGGTTGGCAGGCCGGCTTCAATAAATTCGACGGCGTGGTTTTTTACGTCCGTGTCGTGGGTGTCGGTGCCAAAAATTTCGTCAACCGAGCCGGGCAGGGCCAGGTAGTTCAATTTGTCTTTGCCAAAGGCCATTGCCGTGCTGTAGCCGGCGTCGTGGGCAATGCTGAGCAGGGTTGGGCCGGTCATTCCGGGCCAGCCAATATAGGGCACGCCCCACTGAATACCGTGTTTGTCCGGGGTGACGCCGCTCAACATTGAGGCGTGGCTGGGCAGGGTGATGCTCAGCGAGATGGTTTGGGCATTGGGCGAATACGCGCCTTTGTCGCGCAGGCTGTCCAGTGCCGGAGTGTAAGCCAGATCAAGTGCGTCCGGGCGCAGGCCATCGACGCTGATGATGACCACGTGTTTGGCTTTAGGGGCGGCCGGCGGTGGCGTTTCGGTGGGCGGGAGTTCGATGGGGGCGGGCCGGCTGATTTCGGTGGGCGGCGGCGTGGGAGACGGGACGGGCGTTTCGGTGGGCGCGGCGGTGGCAGCTATGGCAACTCGGGTTGCCGTAGCGGTGGGTTCGGCGGGGAGGGTGGCCTGCGGTAAAAGCAGGTGCGGCGGCGGTGTGGCGCGCGGGCCAAAGGCATCGCTGGTGCTGCTGAACACCTGCCAAAAAACCAGAAATGTGGCCAGATTGGCGCAGGCCAGCACCACCAGAAATATCCAGCGGCCGTAATAACGTTGGGTTGTCCGGCGCTTCTGTGGCGGCATCGCGTTCCCCAAATCCTGCGGCTGCGAACGATCAATTGAATCGTCATAATATATTTACATAAAGTTGTCGATCTTGTCAAAAATTGACCGGGGCGCTAAAAACCCACCTGCCAGGCTTTGATGGCCTCGATGGGGTAAATGAGCATGAGGATGTTCAGCAGCAGGCTATCCCGAATCCAGAGGATCATAATAATTTCGGTGAGCGCAAAAAAGATGAGCGAACGGCGGAAGCCCAAATAACGAGCCAGCCAAAACCCGACGGCGCAGGCAAAAATATCGCTCATCGAGTTGATAACGGTGTCGCCCTGATAAGCCAGCGAGGCGGTGGCGGCCCGGTAGCGGTCGATAATAAATGCTGAGTTTTCCAGCACTTCCCAGCCGGCCTCAATAGCGGTAGCCAGGCTCAAACGCCACAGCAGCGGCAGGCGCGGCGCTAACGCGGCCAACGCCCAATAAAAGATTACGCCGTGCAAAATGTGGCTGAAGGTGTACGGGTCAAAAATGTGTTGCGAATTGTCCGAACTCCAGGTGTTACCCACCCACAGATAAATCTGGTTGCAGGCGCAAATCCACAGCCGGCCCTGCGTGTGCAGTTGCAGCGCGGCAACGACCAAAACTGCGGTAATAGCCAACCACGGCCACCAGGTTTTTTGGTTCAACGCCATCAAATTTTGACGCATAGTCACCTTCTAAATGAGCGGATTCAGCGAGAAATAGACAATGTAAACGGTAATTGAAATTACCGTGTGAACCATCAGCACATTGTTAATGTACTGTTTTTCGGCGGTTGACACATCCCGGCGGCGATAGAGCGGGATGATGAACGGCGGCGGTAAGATGAGCAGGGTAAAGAGCGCCGCCTCAAAAAACGCATCCAGTTGCAGCCAGCCGCGGATCACGTAAATGTTCACCAGCAGCGCCAGCGGAATCAAAAGCCCCAACCGGATGGCAACCACCCGCAGCGCGTCTTGCAGGCCGTGCCCATCCAGCCTGATGCCGTAGCCCACAATCATCAAAATGAGTGGGATGGTCAGGTTGCCCAAAAAATCAAGGGTGGTCATCACTGCGCCGGTGACCGGGGCCTGGTAGAGTGTTTCGCGCAGGCCCAGCACGTTGAGCGTAATGCTGGCGATGATCGCCATCACCACCGGTGAAGAGAGGAACGATTTGCCGATATCCGCCGGATTTTGCGCGCCGTCGCGTTTGATCAGCAGCAGCGGCAAAAAGACAAACCAGATAAAAATCTCGTGGCCCAGATCGACCACGGCAATATAGCCGATTTTTTCCAGCCCGTATGCGCCGCCAAACAGGCTGATGCCGAGCATGCCGTATTCAAAGCCGGTGGTGAGGTACGGAAAGTAGGCGTACTCAATTTTAAGTTGCTTTTTTAAAAACTGGCCCAGCAAAAAAAGGAGGATGCACAGCGAAAAGGTGAATCCGAAAATTACAAAAAAGGACGGTCTTAACTCAATCCCCAAAAAAGAGATAAACAGCACCGCCGGCAGCGCCAGGTTAACCACAACTTTGCGCAGTTCGTCGATGGTGGCTTCGGCCAAAAAGGCTTTGCGGCGAATCCAGTAGCCCAGAAAAATGAGAAACAGAATCGGTAAAACGCGGTTGATAATTTGAATTGTCTGGTCCATAGCAGGTCCTTGTTGTAGTTGAAGATGAGTGAACTCAATGGTAAAACGAGGCCGGGGCCGGCGCTGATTAGCCAAACACCTCTTTTAACGCTTCATACATCGCCTCAACCGGGGCATCAACGCCGGTCCACATTTTAAAGCCGATGGCGCCCTGGTAGACCAGCATCCCCAGCCCATCGAGCGTGGTTGCGCCGCGGGCGGCGGCTTCCCGCAAAAAGGGCGTGCGGGGTGGGTTGGGGATAACATCGCACACGCACATGGTTGCGGTCAGGCTGTCATATTCAATATCCGGTTTGGCTTCAACATCCGGGTAGAGGCCAATCGAGGTGGCATTGACCACAATATCGGTGTTGGCCGGAATTTTGTAAGTGGTGTTCCAGATCACCAGATTGGCCGGGGTTTGAGTTTTGGTGTTGAGCAGGTTGGCCAACGTCTCCCCGCGGGCCACCGACCGGTTGACAATGGTGATGTGTTCGGCTCCGGCCAGCGCGAGTTCAACGCTGATGGCTCTCGCCGCGCCGCCAGCGCCCAAAATGACCACCCGCTTGCCGGCCGGGTCAAGCTGCGCATCCTGCATGAGCGAGCGCAAAAATCCTTTGCCGTCGGTGTTTTCACCGATGAGCAGGTCGCCCTCTCGCCGCACGGTGTTGACCGCGCCGATGAGCGCTGCGTCGGGAGCTACCTTGTCCAGATAGTTTAAAACCTCAACTTTGTGGGGGATGGTCAGGTTGATGCCCTGCATATTCATGGCCCGCAGCCCGTTCATCGCCGCGGCCAAATCCTGGGGATAAACTTCAATGGTCAGGTAGCGCCAGTTTAGCGCGGCGGCTTTAAACGCGGCTTCTTGCATAACAATCGTTGGATTTTCGGCAACGGGATGGCCAAAAACGCCCACCAGTTCTGATTTGTAATTTGTTGCTTGTGACATTGTGTCTCCTGTGAAAATACCTTCTATAATGTCACCCTGAGGGCGTAAGCCCGAAGGGTCTCCAGTTACTTATCGCGGAAGCTCTTCGCTTCGCTCAGAGTGACATTTTCATCACTCGTTGCCGTGCCGCCGGCTTTTGAAAATAATAGGAGTTACGCAGTTCACCTTCCCGGAAGCTGGATCAGGGGCAATTTGGCTAAATTATGCCGGTTTATCAGGCTTAAAACCAGCTTCCGGGAAGATTTCCAGGCTCAACTGCGTAAGTCCTAAATAAAGTAAATCTGCGAATCAGCGAGTCAGCGAATGTAGAAATCGCAGGTCGGGTTTGCAGCCCGACAGCTACACTGCAAGCGTGACTTACTGTGGATGCGAATATAATGGCAGTATGACCACCGATTATACACCCACTCAACTTAACCAGGCGAAAACGCTGTTTGATTACCTGGGCAGGTCATCCATCAGGCTGCCGCGGATGATACCGGGTACTTGCGAATCAAAAACACCCGGCGCGTGCCGGGTGTTTTTTGGCGGTAAGATCAGGCCGTTGCCGAGTCTGCCTGGCCGGATTTGTTGCGCCGGTTGCGACTTCGCCGGTTGCGACGGCTGGGCGGGGGCGGCGTTGGCGCATCCGGTTTGCGCCGGTTAGCTTCAACATAACGCCGAATCTCTTCCGGGGTGGGAATGTTGGCTGCCGGGGCGCTGTAATCCAGCCCGTCAACCCGGCGGCGTTCCAGTTTTTGCTTGAGCACGTACTCAATCCGGTGCACCATACGCGTATCAAGCGGCGTGACCAACGTGTAGGCCGTGCCTTCGGCCTGGGCGCGGCCCGTGCGGCCAATGCGGTGCACGTAATCTTCCGGCTGCATGGGGATATCGTAATTGACCACGTGTGAAATACCTTCCACATCGATGCCGCGCGCGGCGATGTCGGTGGCTACCAGCACCCGCGTTCGGCCCCGCCGAAACGCTTCCAGCGCCGCTACGCGCTGTCCCTGCGAGCGGTCGCCGTGGATGACAGCCGCGGAAATTTCGGCGCGTTTCAACTGGCGAACCAGCCGGTCGGCGCGCCGTTTGGTGCGGGCAAATACCAGCACGGTATCCAGGCTTTCGTCTTTTAGCAGTTGTTCCAGCAGTTTGAACTTCAAATGTTCCGGCACCGGGTACAGCGCCTGGGTGATGGCGTCCGGGGTGACGGTTTTTTCCACTTCAACCCGGACGGGCTGGTGGGTCATCTCGCCGGCCAGCTCGACAATGGTTTGAAGCGTGGCCGAAAAAAGCATTGTTTGCCGTTCACGGGGCAGCAGCCGTTCGATGCGGCGGATGTCGGGCAAAAAGCCGATGTCCAGCATGCGGTCGGCCTCGTCCAGCACAAATACCAGCAGCGCGCTAAAGGTAATGTTGCGCCGGCCTACGTGGTCGAGTAAACGGCCCGGCGTGGCAATCACCACGTCAACACCGCGTTTGAGCGCCTGTTCCTGCGCTTTTGACCCCACACCGCCGTAAATAGTGGCGACGTGGAGCGGCAGGCCTTTGCTTAACTGCTGGGCTTGTTCGGTTACTTGCAGCGCCAGCTCCCGCGTGGGCACCAAAATCAAGGCTCGCGGGTGGGGCGAGGCCGGGCTGTTGATTAATTTTTGCAGAATGGGCAGCAAAAATGCGGCGGTTTTGCCGGTGCCGGTTTCGGCCGACCCCAAAATATCCTGGCCGGTTAGCGCTGGCGGGATGGCTGCATGCTGAATGGGGGTGGGTTCTTCAAAGCCCATCGCCCGCAAATTGCGCAGTAAACGCGCGTCGAGATCAAATTTACTAAAACTCATAAAACTCCTGTTGGCGGCGTAATGGATGTAATTTGCCGAAGTGAACTGCCGCGGGGACACAACGGGGACAAATGAAACGCCGCCTCAGAGGGTAAAACCGGGCGGCGTTGACGTTCCGGATTTAGTTACACATAGACTGTATCACAAACGTGATGTTACGTCAAGGCCCATGTTTGTGATTTGCTCATTGATTGCCCTTGCGGTGTTACCGCCGGGTTGGGGTTGTCAGCCCCAACAAGGCAATCAAATGGCCGGCGATGAACGCCCCCTGCAGCCGGCGGATTTCATCGGTGAAATGGACGTGGTCGCCAAAAATGTCCGCGCCGCCCAAACTGCGGCAAAAGCCGTTCAAATCGATCTGCCAATCACACGCCGCTGCGGCCAGCCGGTCGGCGGCGGCGTTGTAGCGTTCCACATCGGCGTTGAAGCGTTTAAAGTCAACCATCCGGGCGTTGTGAATGTGGTCTATCACCGGCGTGGTGCGCACCCACACCAATTGGGCGGCCAGTTGGCGGGCCAGCTCAAAAATCGCCGCCAGGTTGGCTTTGTACTGCACCAGTTCAATCTGAAGCCGGCCGTTGGCCCGTCTAACATCGTGCAGGCCGCAGTTGATCAGCAGCACATCCCACTGCCGGCCGGCGGCCAAACACTGCTGCAAATAAGCCAGCACCATCGATGAGTCGCCGCCGTTGGCCCCATCCGGCTCATCGAGATTGCCCACCCGGCCGGTTTTGCGCGAGTAGCCGCACCACGGCGAGAGGTATTGTTCCAGATACGGCCCGTAATGGATTGAAATGCTGTCGCCGATGACGTGAATGGTTTTGGCCCGGTTCATCCGGCCAATTCCCGTTCAAATGTTGAACGCTGTTCCCGCAAGGCTGCTTCCAGCTTAAAAATAAAATCGACCTGTGCGGCCAGCCAGGCGGCGACATCTC
>CAYOXS010000260.1:0-8612 GCA_964407935.1 uncultured Caldilineaceae bacterium | reverse complement strand
CTGGCCCGCGCCGCGGCCAAAAGCTTTTTGACCACGCTCACCCGGCCCGAACTGGCCGGCGCCCAGAAATTCTATCTGGTTGACGACCTGCGCAGCGAGGCCATTGTGGCCGAAGCCGGCGACGTGACCTCTTTTGAAATTACCAGCGCCGACTGGCTGACGCCCGGCCACACCTACCAGGTGCGGGCCACGCTCCAGCCCGGCGGCAAAGTCATCACCGTTAACACCGGCAAATACAACAATCGCTGGCAGGTTGACGGCCTGGAACTGATTGCGCCAGCCTCAGCCGCCGGCGGCGCAGCGACCACCACCGTGGCCGTGGCCGGACCACAGCCGGTAACAGGGAACGGCGCGGGCAAACTGGTGTTCCAAACCAGCAGCGGCGGCGACATTTACGTGATCAACGCCGACGGCACTGGCCTGCGGCGCGTTACCACCGGTATGGACCCGCAGCTTTCGCCGGATGGCAGCCAGATTGCGTTTACCCGCTGGGCACCGCGCTTTGAGTTGTTCACCATCAATACCGACGGCAGCAACGAGCGCGCCTGGTTTAGCGGCCGCCGCCAGATGAAATCGCCCACGTGGACCGCCGATGGCGCCAGCCTGGTGTTTAGCTACCAGGACGGCGGCCGGCTGGAAGAGGACGTTAAAAAATACAGCGACAAAACGCTCATCAAAAAGGCTCTGGCTGGCAATCCGGTGGATATTCCCAACGACGCCCGCAACATCTCGTTTGAGGACGGCAAGCTTGAGTTCACCATTCCAGCCGACGCTTACTGGTGGCTGGCCAAAATCGACACCACCGACGACACCTACCGCGACCTGTCAACCGGCTCGCGCTACAATTACGCGCCCATCGCCCACCCCACCGACCCGGTCCGGCTCTACTACCGCACCGACAAAGGTATTGGCGAGTACAACGACCAGTCGCAAACCAGCCGGCCCATCAGCTTTGATGACCGTGACCGCGGCGGGCTGGCCATCTCGCCGGATGGCAGCAAAGTGGCCTTCACCTACTATCAGGACGGCAACTGGGAAATTCACACCATCAATATGGATGGCAGCAATCGCCAGCGGCTGACCAAAACGCCGCTGGCCGTGGTAGCCGGGCAAACAACCACCGGCAACAACGTGTACATTAACCAAGAGGGTTTCAGAACAATGGAGCGGGCGCAGGGCGGCAGCATGCCCAACCTCAACTGGAACAACGCCGCGCCGGTCTGGTCGCCGGATGGCAGCCAGATAGCCTTTGTCACCGACCGCACCGGGCAATGGGAAATCTGGATTATGAATGCCGATGGCACTAACCAGCGGCCCATGTTCCCCAACGACGCGCTCAACGGCATCAGCCTGCAATTCAACGGGGTTGACGAGCGCGTTCTTTCCTGGCGATAGTCCGTTTTGCGGGGCAGGCTAACCCCCTGCCCCGCTTTCACCTCACCTGAAACAACCAACCCACAGACAAGGAGTATCCCAATGAGCAAGCGAGTTGCTATTTTAGTTGGCGGCGGCGACGTCCCCGGCTTGAATATGTGTTTAAAGAGTCTGGTTTACCGGGTTATCGATGAAGGCTTTGAGCCGATTGGCGTGCGCAAAGGCTGGGAAGGGCTGATCCGCTACGATTACCACGACCCAACCACTTACGGCGACAATTTCATCGAACTGAACAAGCACATGGTTCGCCCCATTGATCGCTCGTCCGGCTCGTTTTTGCACTCGTCGCGGGTTAACCCGCTCGAAACCCCGGCCAAATACATTCCGGAATTTGAACGCAAACGGGGCAAAGCCACCCAGGATATGACCCGCCACATCAAGGAAGTGGTCAACCGGCTCGGGTTCAAAGCCATTATGGTCATTGGTGATGACGATATGCTGCGTTACGCGGCCCACCTGAGCAAAGAAGGCGTGCCGGTCATCGCCATCCCCAAAACCATCCACAACAACATTCACGGCACAGATTACACCATCGGCTTCAGCACCGGGCTGGCCCGCGGCGTGGCTTTTATCCACGAACTCCGCTCGCTGGCCGGCTCGCGCGAGCAAATTGTGGTCATTGAAACCTTCCGGGTAAATTCCGGCCTCAGCACGCTGATGGTTGGCTTTTTGGCCGGCGTTGACCGGGTCATCATCCCCGAAGTCCCCTACGACCCCGAAAAACTGGCTGTGCTGCTCCAGCGAGACAAGGCGCTCAATCCCAGTAACTACGCCGTGGTGCTGGTAAACGATGGCTCAAAAATTGTGGATGAGAAAATTCTCAAATACACGCCGCACCTGTCGCCGCGCAGCCAATCGCAGGTGCTCACCCTGATGACCGAGGACCGGGCCAAAGAAGCCGACGCCGAGGCTGATTTCACATTGGAAGAAGTAGTTGAAACCGGCACCAGCCTGGCCGGCAGCGGCATGGTTGTGGCCGAGTTGATGCGCCACCTCACCGGCGAAGACGTGTTTTTGCAATCGCTCACTTATTTGCTGCGCACCGGCAGCCCCGATGGCCAGGATTTGCTGGGGGCCACCAACTTTGCTATTCGCGCCGCCCGGCTGCTCAAAGAGGGCAAATTTGGCCGGATGACCGCCTACCAGCAGCGCTACAACCTCACCGACGTTGATTTGCAGGTGGTTACCCAGGGCGTGCACGGCGTTGACGTGGCTGAAATGTATGACCCGGACGATTACAAGCCCAAAGTCAATTTGATTTGGGCCGCACAAGAGTAGCCTTATGTTTAATAAAAACCCCAAAAATGGATACGAATACATTGTCCAGATCAAAGACGTAGTCAAAAGCTTCAAAGTTGGCGACGGCGAAGTGACCATCCTCAAAGGTATTTCTTTTGACGTTAAAAAAGGTGAGTTTGTCTCGATTGTGGGGCCATCGGGTAACGGCAAATCAACCCTGCTCAACATGATCACCGGCATCGACCGCCCTTCGGCCGGAGATGTGGTGGTGACCGGGCGCAACCTCATCAAAATGTCAGAAAACCAGATGGCCGCCTGGCGCGGCGAAAATGTCGGCATCATCTTTCAGTTTTTCCAGATGCTGCCGGCGCTCAGCCTGCTGCAAAACGTTATTTTGCCGATGGATTTTGCCAACAAATATTCGGCCAAAGAGCGCCGGGACCGGGCCATGCACCTGCTTGAAATTGTCGGGTTGGAGGACCAGGCCGACAAACTGCCCAGCATGGTCTCCGGCGGGCAGCAGCAGCGAGCGGCCATTGCCCGGGCGCTGGCCAACGACCCGCCGCTGCTGGTGGGCGACGAACCGACCGGCAACCTCGACTCCCGCACCGCGCAGGATGTGTTTGAGCTGTTTTCCAAACTGGTCGAAGACGGCAAATCGATGCTGATGGTTACCCACGACAAGGAATTGGCCCGGCGGGTGCCGCGCGTGGTAGAAATTACCAACGGCAAAATCACCCGCGACGAATACATTGGCGGCGGCACAAGCTGGACAGGGTTTTAAATGAGCGTTATCTGGCGCAAAGTCTGGTCTGATTTGTGGGACAACAAAGTGCGCACGGTGCTGGCCGTGCTGAGCATTGCTGCCGGCGTATCGGCCATTGGCGCCACGTTTGGCATGGTTGACCAGTTGCTCACCGGCATGGACACCGCCCACCAGGCGGTCATCCCTTCCCACATTTTTATGGCGCTGCAAGGCGATATTGACCGCGACACCGCCGACCGGCTCAAAAAAATAGAGGGTGTGGAAGATATTGAGGTGACCAACGAAGTCGCCGTCCGTTACAAACTCCACCCCGATGACGAGTGGCAGGCGGCCCGGCTGATCAACCGCGACGACTACCAAAACCAGACTTACGACATCCTCCAGCTCAAAGAAGGCGAGTGGCCGCACAAAGATCACCTGGCCATCGAGCGGCTGTCGAGCCAGCATTTTGGCATTGCTATTGGCGACTCGGTTATATTTGAAACCGACAAATCGGACCGTGTGCTGACGATTGCGGGCAAAATCCGCCACAATTTTGTTGAACCGCCCCAGTTTGGCGGCGACGCCGTCTTTTTTGCCGATGCGCCGGCGATGGAACGTTTCAACGTGAAAGAAGGCCGTTTTGGCGGGTTGTTTGTGCGGGTCACGCCCTACAGCCCGGAATTCGCCCGCGAGATTGCCTCGGAGCTTAAAGACCGGCTGGCCAAAGAGGATGTCGGCGTGGCCTTTACCTCGTACCAGGACCCCAACGAGCACTGGGGCCGCATGTTTGTGGAAGGCATCAATTTGGTGCTGCAAATTCTGGCGGTGATCTCGCTGATAATGAGCGTGATTTTGGTCACCAACACCATGACCGCCATTATCACCCAGCAAACCCACCAGATTGGCATTATCAAGGCCATCGGCGGCAGCACCGGTTCGATATTAAAAATTTACCTGACCACCGTTTTTGCCTACGGGCTGCTGGCCTTTTTGATTTCGCTGCCGCTGGGCGCGGTGGTAGCCTACCAGTTGAGCCGCTGGTTCCTCAACCTGTTCAACATTGATTACGAAACCTTCCAGATTTCCAGCCGCGCCGCAACGTTCCAGATTTTGGCCGCCACGGTTATTCCGCTGCTGGCGGCACTGCTGCCCGTGCTCAACGGCGCGGCCATTACCGTGCGGCAGGCCATTGCCAGTTACGGGCTGGGCAGCGGCAAATTTGGCGCCAGCAGTTTTGACCGGGCGGTTGAGCGATTGGGGCGGCGGCTGCTATCTGCGCCCTACGCGGTGGCGCTGGGCAATATGTTCCGGCGCAAAGGCCGGCTCATTCTCACCCAACTGGCCCTGATTGCCGCCGGCGCTATGTTTTTGATTGTGATGAGCCTGTCGTCGTCGGTCAACACCACCCTTGATAACGAATTGGGCCGTCGCGGTTTTGACATCCGCCTTGGCTTTGAAGACCCGCAGCGAGTTGACCGCGTTAAAGCGATGGCCCGCGACGTGACCGGCGTGGAAGAAACGGAGGTCTGGTTCACCCAATCGGCCTCTATTTTGAAAGAGGGCCAGCGCACCAAAGAAGCCGGCGTGGGCGCGCAGGTGGTGGGTATTCCGCTGGGCAGCACCATGTACGCGCCGCTGATTGTGGCCGGCCGCTGGCTGCAACCCGGCGACGAGCGCGTGGTTGTCATCAGCAAAGACACCGCCGATGACAACGGCATTAACGTGGGCGACACCATCACCCTGAATATGTTTGAGCTGGGCGATTCGGACTGGCGGGTGGTGGGGCTGTTTCAGGTGATTTTTGGCGGCGGGTTTGACGCCGAACCGATTTACGCTCCGCAAGACGCGGTGTACAGCGCCACCAAAAAACACAACGATGGTTCGCGGCTGCTGGTAAAAACCAGCACCAACCACCCGGCTGACATCGAGCAGATTGCCACCCGGCTCAAAGATGCCTACTCGGGGCGCAACATGGATTACGATGTTTTTTCAACCGGCACCACCCCGCAGGACAGGGCCGATGCCGAAAGCCAGTTTGCCATTACCACCAATATGCTACTGGCTCTGGCCGTTATTGTGGCGCTGGTGGGCGGCATTGGGCTGATGGGGTCGCTATCGATCAGCGTGGTGGAGCGTACCCGTGAAATCGGGGTGATGCGGGCCATTGGCGCGCGCACGCCCACCATTATGGGCATGTTTATGATGGAGGGGCTGCTGCAGGGGTTATTCAGTTGGGCCGCGGCTGTGCCGCTGTCGCTGTTTATTGCCCAACCGCTGGCCAATGCGCTGGGGCAGGCCATGTTTGAAGCCAATCTGGATTTTCAATACAATTACGGCGCGGTGTTGGTCTGGCTGGGCGTCATTCTGGTCATTTCTATTCTGGCTTCAATTGTGCCGGCCCGCAACGCCACCCGGGTCAGCGTACGCGACAGCCTGGCCTACCAGTAGGCTCAATTGTACCAGCTTTTTTTGCCGGGATCGGGTTGGTCCAGCACCTGGTAGATAATGGCATATTCATCCTCGTACACCCGTTTAAGCCACGGGTCGCGGTCAGCTTTGTCGATGAAGCCCTGGTGGCTGAGGTCCGTTAAAGCAAAGCCGGACTCAAAATTCTCTCTGATAACCGGGCCGATGTTCCCCCAGCCCCTGGTCGTATCGCGCCACAGATGATACAACTCCCGGTCAAACAAATGCATGTAGGTTGGGTCCAGCCCCAGCGTGTAAGTGTTGTGGGTGTTGTAAAAAAATAGCTGGGCAAAGTCATCCCAGTCACTTTGAAACACGCGGCTGCCCGGCGCGCTGTTGGCCTGCAGCCAGGCCGATGCCTGCGCGTACCGCTGCGCCGGGGTGGTATCGATGAGCGTGGCCCGGGCCTGGGGCAGGGTGAGCAGCATGCCAGCCAGCACCAGATTGGCCAAAGCCAGCCGCGCGGCAAATGAGCGCTGCCGCCAGTTTGCCAGCAGCGGCTTCCAGGCCATGGCGCAAAACAGCAGCGCAAACGCCGGAAAATATTCAATAAAGCGGCGCGATTTGAACAGCAGCGCCCCAAAAAAAAGAGCCACAAAAAACAGCACCGCCGTGGCCGGCTCCATACGCCGGTTATGTAGCCCCAGCGCCAGCGTTCCGGCCAGCAGCACAACCAGCGTTGGCCCGGAATTTTTTACCAGCGCCCAGGTTGAGTAGGCGTACCACTCATTGCCCACCTCAATATCGGCCGCGCCGATATCCACAATTTTGGGCAGATAGTGGTGGTAAATAAAAATCACGTTGTGGGGAAAATAGGGATTGAACAGCAGCCCCAGCCCCACTCCCAGCAGGCTCAACACCAGCGGCTGCCACAGCAACCGGCGCTCAAACAACCCCATAATCACCACGTAAATTGTAACGACCCCCAAAAACAGCGGAAAAGCATCGTACAGCCAGGTGTAGGCAAATGCCAGTGGCAGCAGCCAGCGGTGGCGGCGGGTGAGCAGCAGGTGCAGCGCCAGCAGCAGCAGCAGCAGCGAAACCCCCTGCACCCGGGTCATGCTCAACCGGTACAAAAACGAATTGGACAGCGCAAAAAAGCCGAGCGCCCACAACGCCGCGTAGGGCACATTTTGCCCGCGCAGCAATAGCCAGCCCATCCAAAACGCCAGCGACGAAAAGACAATCACCGACCATTTGGCCCCGGCAATCAAATTGCCGGGAGTGAACGGAATGAGCAGCACGTGGTACAGAAAATGGTGGTCGGCGTAGCTGTTGGCGTTGAGGATGGTCAGCGGCAGCCAGATAAAGTGTGGGCGCAGCCCCTGCTCGCGCATCACGTGGGCAAATTTAATGTGGAAATAGTCGTCATTACCGGCCAGGTTGGGCGAAGCAAACAGCAGAAACGCCCACAGCGCGCCAAAAAGCAGTAGCAGCCCCAAACCGGCGGCAACGGCTTGCAGGTTGACGGTTACGCGGGCGTGGTCTCTCAACAACGCGGGCGGCGAAAGGGATAGTTTCATACCCGCTATTTTAGCCGAAGTGCGGCAGCATGGGAATTGCGAATGAGCGAGTCAGCGGGGTACAAATTGCGTTTTACGCAACACGCAACACGATTTACGATTTTGGATTTTGGATTTACGAACACTTGCGCCTGCGCGCAGTGCAGGTGTGACAAATGACCAATGACGAGTGACAAGTGATGGTTTATGTAACGCGTAACACACAACACGAATTACGTTTTACGTTGAACTGCCTGTCTGTAAACCGGGTTAGCGAGCCGGTTTGGCAATTAGCACCGGCCGGTCAATCCAGTGCAGCAGCGGGTCAACCAGTTCGCCAATCAGCCGGCGCAGCCACCAGTCGCGGGGATCGGGCGCAATCACAATCAAATCGTAATTGTCGTAGGCCACCTCGCGCCGAATTTGCTGCTCCGGCGTGCCTTCCCGAAAGCGCAGCACGCCGTCGATATGCCAGTTTTGCAGGCGGTTGGAAATGTGCGCCAACTGCCGCCCCAGCGGGGTGTCGGTGGTGAGCCAGCCGGTTGGCCCTTCGGGCAGGTGGGTGACGGCGCGCTGGTACACCGCCGCCATTGGCAGGACAATGCCCAGCACCGTTACCGCCGCGTTGGTGGCCTGCACCAGCCGAATCAGCCAGTCGATGGCCCGGTCATCGATACCTTCCTGGCCGCGGGTGACCAGCAGAATTTTTTCGATGGGCCAGCGCGGCTGCCGGGCCAGCAGCACCGAGGTAGGAATCCGTTCGGCGGCCTGGCAGCCCGGCGGGCCAACCAGCAGCCGTTTTACCAGCGACTGGTCCGGTTCGGCAAAAACCACCAGATCGTGGCCGCAGGCGGCCGCCGCCAAATCTGAAACCGACCCCGGATGATCTGGCTGGGTTTGGAAATAGTTTAGCTGCGCGTGCAGCAACCCTTCCAGATAGCGCACATAAGCCTGCACCTCGTTTGTCGCCGGGCTGTTTTGGTGGTAAACCAAAAAACGCAGCGAGGTTTCGTTGGGCCACACCTGGGCCAGCAGCGAGTCGATCACGCTCGGCTCAACCTGAACCGGGTAAATTTCTGTGCCCAACGCGGCGGCAATTTCGCGGCAGGCCTCCTCGTCGCCGGGATCAGCCATCGCCACAGTAATGCGCGTTTCATCGCGGGCAACAGGCAGCGCCCGGTAGCGCAGCGCCAGCGAAGCCGGCAGCAGCCGGGCCAGGCCAG
>CAYOXS010000259.1:6970-8629 GCA_964407935.1 uncultured Caldilineaceae bacterium | reverse complement strand
CTGGCCGACCCGAACGCCCGCCAGTTTTTGATGCAGCAGCTCGAAGAGTTTTTCTTTGGCGAAGACGCGGCCATGCCCGAAGGCTGGACCCCCGAAGGCACGCCGGGCGGCAAAGGCGGCGGGCCGGCCCGTAAGTAATCACCCGCTTTTCAAAGCAACGTAACCAACTTACACCAGAAACGTGTGGCGCAGTCTCTGAGTGAAAGACAAGGGTTGCGGTCAGCATTGAAACAGGAGACCCTTCGCTGCGCTCAGGGTGACATGCCTACGTAAAGTCCGCCTAATTCCTGACTCCTGACTCCTAATTCCTGTCTTTACAACAGCGGCAGCAACTCCTCAATATCAAACCGAAGCTGCTGGTGGGCCTGGCGCAGGGCAGTTTCGACCGCGCCCGGCTCGCTGCCGGCGGCAAAAATAAAGCCCAGATAGCTGTCGCCTTTGGGCAGCGGCACCAGCGGCTGGTTGACCTTGGCCGTAATTTCAACGGAGTCGATGCCCGGCACCGCGGCGGCCTGTTCCACCCCGTGAATGACCCGCAGCATCCCGGCGGTGGGGATAGGGATCATCATCACTCCCCGCGCCTGCGACTCGCGCCCCAGCGAGTCGATTTCCAGACCGATGGCCTGCCGCAGGATCAACTCCTCCAGCGAAATCCCTTCCAACCCAAAATTGAGCGTGCGCGAGCACAACCCGCCAATCGAACGGCCGGCAATTTCCACCAGCCACGGGCCAGCCTCGTTAACGCGCAGTTCGGCGTGAACCGGCCCCACCGCCAAACCGACCGCCGCCGCGGCCTGCGCCGCGCAACCGGCGATGGCCTGCTGCACTTCGGCGGGCAGGCGCGACGGGGTGACGTAAATTGTTTCCTCAAACAGCGGCCCATCAAGCGGGTCCGGCTTGTCGAACAGGGCCAACACTTTCAGTTTGCCGTGGTCGATGATGCCTTCCAGCGCCACTTCAAAACCGGGGATAAAATCCTCTACCAAAATCTGGTCGGAGCCGGGCGCGGACGCCATTTCGGCCAGCATGCGGGCCAGCACGCGAAAGGCATCGACAAACTCCGCCGGGGTGTTGGCCCGAATCACTCCCCGGCTGCCCGACAGCAGCAGTGGTTTGACCACGCACGGATAGCGCACCTCGCCGGCCAGTTGGGCCGGGTTATCGGCCATTTGGCACAACCGAAACTGCGGCGAGGGCACCCCGGCCGCGGCAAACATGCGCCGCATTTCAAACTTGTTGCGGGCGGCCAGCGTCGCATCCGGCGAATTGTGCCGCAAGCCGAGCTGCCGGCTGGCTTTGGCCGCCACCAGCGCGGCGCTGTCGTCAACGGCCAAAATCGCCTGCACCGGCCGGCGGCGGGTAAACTCAACAATGGCCGCGGCGGCGTTGTCCGGCTCATCAAATTGCAGGTTGAGCGCCACGTTCCAGTGTTTGGCCAAATCGGGGTGAATATCCACGCCGACCACCACTTCGACGCCCAGCCGCTCCGCCGCCGCCTTAAAAGCCTGCCCCCGGTAACTGCTGGCACGCTGGAGCAAAATCACTCGTTTCTGCTCGCTGGGTTGCGGTTGAGTCATCAGCTTTTCACCACAATCTGGCCAACCCATTTCACCTGCCGCAGCGCGTCGTCGGTTTCGGCGGGCACAATCAGCCGCACCA
>CAYOXS010000259.1:2107-6870 GCA_964407935.1 uncultured Caldilineaceae bacterium | reverse complement strand
AGCCGGGCCAGATCGGCCACAGTGACGATGGCTTCAGCGCCGGCCGGGTCGGTGAACACAAACGCGGCGTCCGCCGAGGGCGGCTCGGGGTTTGGCTCGTGCGCGTGCGGGCGCAGGGGGTCGTGCGTGCCGGTCATTTTATGCCTTTGTGCCGCATTCGGCGCAGAACTTGGCGCCCGGTTCGAGCTTGTTACCGCATTCCTTGCAGAACTGCTGGGCCTGAAGTTTGGCCCCGCATTCCGGGCAGAATTTGGCTTTGGCCGCCAGCGGCGCGTGGCACTGAGGGCACGAAGCCTGCACACCTTCGCGCCAGTTTTCTTCTTTGAGCATGGCCCGGTCTTCCTCGGCCACCTGCGAATGCGCCCAAATCTCCTCGACGGTGCGGCTGGCCTGGGCGGCGGCCATTTCTACGCCGAGATCGGGCGCGCAGCCTTTGCACAGCCCTTTTTTGTTATTCCAGCAGCTTTTGCGGCACACCCACGAGGAACAACGCGGGCACTGGATAAAATCGGGTTTGAGTTCCTCCATCGCTTTTTGGAAGGCGTCGTCATGGGCCTTTTCCCACGTGGCCGAACGGGCCCGTTCGCCAAGATCGGCCGCCTGGCCAAACAGCCCGCCAAACATGCTGCTGGCGGCGTCGAGCATGCCGGTAACCGTGCCCAATGCCGAGGCCTGAAAACGGGTGCGGTGGCCGGTGCCGCAGCGATCACAATAAAATTCAAATTGAAAGCCTTGATTGGTACTGAGGTCGGAATAGTTGCGAGTGAACTCGATCTGGTCCACGAGATAAATCCTTTCCTGTTTCTTTTTTTGCTGCCGCCCGCCCGAATGGCGATCCGGACGGCGGCAACTGCTCCCAATCATACCACCGAACGGCCGAAAAATCTATCAAAACAGGTGTACCTGGCCCGATGCCCCAGCCGGTATAACTGGCAACATTTAAGCTTTTGATTATAATTTTTGGTGACAGCGTAATGTTAAAAAGAGAAGAGAGCTGCCACTGTGACCCAACCAACCAAAATCCACGCTTCAGCAGGCAGGCCGCTGCCACTTGGCCCCAGCCCTACCGATACCGGCTTTAACTTTGCCATTTTCAGCCGCAACGCCAGCCGGGTGTGGCTGCACCTGTTTGACTCGCCTACCGCGGGCGAACCGACTCACACCTTTGAACTGAACCCCGTCGCCAACCGCACCGGCGACATCTGGCACATTCACCTGGCCGGCATTGAGCACGGCCAGCTCTATTTGTACCGCATGGACGGTCCGTATGCGCCGCCGGAAGGCCATCGTTTTAACTGCCACAAACCGCTGCTCGATCCCTACGCCCGCGCCATTTCCAGCGGCTTTCGCTGGGATTTCAGCCGCTCGTTTGGCTACGACTCAACCTCGCCGGAGGCCGACCTGTCGTTTTCAACCAGCACCAATTTTGCCGGCATGCCCAAATGCATTGCCTACGGCGATGATGGCTTTGACTGGCAGGGCGACCGGCCGCTCAACCGCCCCTACCACGAATCCATCATCTACGAAACGCACGTGCGCAGCCTGACCTATCACCCCAGCGCCGCGGTTGAGCACCCCGGCACGTTTTGGGGCGTGGTCGAAAAAATCCCCTATTTCAAAGAGTTGGGCGTCACCGCCGTGGAGCTGCTGCCGGTGCACCTGTTTAACGAGTGGGAGTTTCAGCGGCGCAACCCCCACAACGGCGAACCGCTGCGCAACTACTGGGGCTACAACACGCTGGCCTTTTTTGCGCCGCAAAACCTGTACAGCCACTACCCGTCAGACAAGGGCCAGCAGGTCATCGCTTTTAAAGAAATGGTGCGAGAACTGCACAAAGCCGGGCTGGAAGTGATTTTGGACGTGGTTTTTAACCACACCGTTGAAGGCAACCAGCTTGGCCCCACGCTCAGCTTCCGGGGGATTGACAACTCCATTTACTACCTGCTCGATGACAACCGCCGCTACTACAAGGATTTTACCGGCGTGGGTAACACCTTTGCCTGCAACCACCCGGTTGTCCGTGATTTCATCATCGACTGCCTGCGCTACTGGGTGCTGGAGATGCACGTTGATGGCTTCCGGTTTGATCTGGCCACCAGCCTCAGCCGCGACCGCTGGGGCGAAATTTCCGGCAACCCGGCGCTAACGGCGCGCATCGCCGAAGACCCGCTTTTGCGCACGGCCAAAATCATCGCCGAACCGTGGGATATTGGCGGCTATCAGGTGGGCAACTTCCCCGGCGGCCGCTGGGCGGAGTGGAACGACAAGTTCCGCGATCAGGTGCGGCACTATTGGCGCGGCGATGGCTCAACCAGCCAGTTGGCCACCCGGCTGGCCGGCAGCGGCGATCTGTACCACAAAAACGGGCGCGGCCCCAATGCCAGCATCAATTTTGTAGCCGCCCACGATGGCTTTACTCTGAACGATCTGGTGAGTTACAACGACAAACACAACGAGGCTAATGCCGAGGGCAACCGCGACGGCCATAACCACAACATCAGCTTTAATTACGGGATCGAAGGGCCAACCGAGGATGGCGGTATTGAGGCCATTCGCAACCGGCAGATCAAAAATTTTTGGGCCACGCTGCTGCTCAGCCAGGGCACGCCGATGATCAACGGCGGCGATGAATTTCGGCGCACGCAGCAGGGCAACAACAACGCCTACTGCCAGCACAACGAGATTTCGTGGTACAACTGGACGCTTCTCAAAACTCACGCCGATATTTACCGTTTTGCCCGGCACATGATTGCCCTGCGCAAAGCCCATCCGGTTTTTCGACGCACCACCTTTTTCACCGGCACGGATATCGACGGCGACCAGTTCAGAGACATCCACTGGTATCAGCCCGCCGGTGAGGACGCCACCTGGGAAGCCGGCGAAAAATGTTTGATGTGTACAATGGACGGCGCAAAAGAGGAAACCGGCGCAGCCGCCGACGACGTGGACGTGCTCATGCTGTTCAACGCCGACAACGTGCCCCACGCCTTTTATCTGCCGCAACCGCCCCACCCCGGCAACTGGCGGGTCATCATCGACACCAGCCTGCCCTCGCCCTATGATTGCTACGACGAGGGCAGCGCCCGCGAAATCCAGCGCAAAACCACCACCTATCGGGTGCAGCCCCACACCATGGTGGTGATGTTCTCCCAATGGGAACGGGAATAACCGGAGTTCGATAGTTCTCAAAATTGTCATTCTGAGCGACCGCAGGGAGCGAAGAATCTCCGGGCCAGGAGTAACTCTACTAACAAAGTGGCGTGGAGATTCTTCGTCGCTACGCTCCTCAGAATGACGGTTGAAACAAAATCCCCAACCCGAATAATCAAAAAGAGGCTCGCAGAAATGCGAGCCTCTTTCATTATTACATTACAGCTCCACCAGTTTGCCCAGCCCCTGGGCCTCGGCGGCGCGCAACACCGCCGCGCCGGCAGCGGCATCCTGCACCGCCACCCCCACTGTTTTGAAAAAGGTGATTTCGTCGCGGCTTTCCCGGCCGGGAATTTTGCCGTTAACAATCGCCCCCAATTCACCGTGAATATCCAGTTTGCCGATAATGTGCTTTTCCAGCGGAATGATCAAATCGCCGGCTTCGGCCAGACAGGCCTTGAGCGAGTCAACCACAATTTTGGCGTACTGCACCGTCACTTCGTCAACCTCCTGCATGTGCGGCGTATACGAGCCAACCCCGGTAATATGCGTCCCCGGCGACAGGTCGCGCCCGTCAAACACCGGCCGGGTTGACGTGGTGGCGGTGATAACAATATCCGCGCCCACCACCGCATCTTTGCGCGAGCCGGCAATCACCACTTTGGGCGCGGCCGGCCAGCCGGCCACTTCCGCGGCAAACTCCTCCACAGAAGATGGCGCCAGCCCAAAGATACGCACTTCTTCAACCCGGCGCACTTCGCGCACGGCGGCCAACTGCGCCCGCGCCTGCACGCCGCTGCCAAACACGGCTACTACCCGCGAGTCGGGCCGCGACAACAGATCGGCGGCCAGCCCGCCGGCCGCGCCGGTGCGAATGGCCGTGAGCGCCTCGCCGTTGATCAAAGCCTGGGGCAGGCCGGTGTCCGGGTCCAGCACCGCCGCCAGGGCAATTACCGCCGGCAGCCCTTTGGCCGGGTTATCGACCCACAGCGACACCAGTTTAAAGCCGATCTCCCGGCTTTGTTTGAGAAAAGCCGGCATCAGCAGCAGCAGGCCCTGGTCGGTTTGCAGGCGGGTGCGCAGCGGCACATCAGCCTGGTTAGCCGAAAGCTGGCCAAAGGCGCTGCGCATCACCTCAATGGCCTCGGCCATTGGCAGCGCCTGGCGCACGTCGTCGGCGGTCAATATTCGGATTTTCATGGTTGTTATCTCCCGTAAACAGCCAGTACAATGTGTGGCGTAATGTTGGCTTCAATGGTGGCGGCCAACAACAGCAGCGGCACAATCACAAAAACGAGGATTTTTACAAAATTGGCCAGAGTCAACAACAACGCCTGGCCTACATCCAGCCCGTCCGGCGGCGACATCATCACCGCGCCAATTCGCAGGGCAAAAGCCATGCCAATAATAATGGCCGGGATTTCCAGAATACCGTGCGGTAAAATGAACGCGGCTAAAAATAGCCACGGATTCAGGCCGATGGCCGTCACTTCGGCAATGATAAAGCTGACCAGCCCCAGATTAATCAGCGTTAAAAAAAGCACCAGCGCGCCAAATGAAAACACGCTGACCACCGCCGCAAAAATAATCACCCGCAGGTTGTTAATAAATAT
>CAYOXS010000259.1:0-2007 GCA_964407935.1 uncultured Caldilineaceae bacterium | reverse complement strand
GGCCAGCTCCGGGGGGCGCAAAAAGTAGCCCCAAAAATCGCGCCAGATAAATTTGAGGTGCAGCTCGTCCATTTCCCGCGATAAAATCTCCTCGCGGTTAAACAACCGGATGCCGGTGCGCACTAAAATAATGGCAATCACAAACAGCGCCAGCACAAACCACCACAGCGCCCGGTAATCGGCGTAAAACATAATCACGCTTTCGGCCTGGATCAGCAGCGCCATTGGGATGATGATGAAGCTGGCCAGCAGGTTGGCGGCGCGCACGCTGGTGGTTTGGCTGGACACCACTACCGCGCCGGCCACCATCACCAGCGCCTCAACGCTGGTCAGGGCAAACATCAGCACCGTCAAATCAAGCGGCGGTATCCAGGTCGGGGTGGTGGTCATTCGGGTTACCAAAAATACAGTGATGCCCAAATAGGCCGCCAGCAGCGGCAGCGCCAGCGACGACAGCATTTTGCCCAGGTACAGTTCCAGATCGCTCAACGGCATCGACAAAATCGGCTCGATGCTGTTCCGTTCTTTTTCACCCACAAACGATTCCAGCGCAATAATCAGTGAAAAGGAAATGGGGAAAAAGCCAACTACCATCAACAAAAACGGGTTAAGCCGCTCCACCAGAATGGGGTCGGTAAACTGCGAAACCCAGTTGGTGGCAAAACGCGAGGTAAAATCCATAATAAACGGAAAAATGAGGGTGAGCACAATCACCGGCGAAACAATGCGCCA
The DNA here is from genome assembly GCA_964407935.1 of uncultured Caldilineaceae bacterium. Taxonomy (GTDB): domain Bacteria; phylum Chloroflexota; class Anaerolineae; order 4572-78; family J111; genus J095. The sequence goes on along the minus strand of CAYOXS010000259.1, from coordinate 1,275 downwards.
GTCTTTCAGGCTGTCGCGCACTTCACGGCGGGTAATCACCAGCGCGCTGCCGAGCATGCCGCGCTGGCGGCGGGGCACAGTTTGCACAGCCATCAGCCTGCTCTTTCCGGCTGCGGCTGGGCCACGGCGTCAACGTGCTGGTCGCTTTCAACAATGCGCAGGTACACCTCTTCCAGGCTGCGGCTCACCTCGCTGAGGGTGACCACCGCCGTGTTGCTCCGGGCCAATTCGCCCAGCAGATAGGGATTGAAGGTGTCGGGGTCTGGCACGCTGTAGCGCACCCAGTTGTGGCCGTGGTTGACCACGCTCACTTTTTCGTTTAAAAAATTGACCAGCCCATTCAATGGCCCGGCCAGTTTGATTTCCATGAGCGGATCGCCCAGCAAGCGCTGCTTTAATTCTGCCGGCGTACCCTGGGCAATAATCTGCCCGCGCCGAATAATGGCAATGCGGTCGGCCAGTTGCTCGGCTTCCGGCAGATTGTGGGTGCAGAGCACAATCGTCCGCCGGTCGCCGCGCAGTTCGGCAATTGAGTCGCGCACCAGTTTGGCGCTGTGCGGGTCCATCGCCGAAGTGGGTTCGTCCAGAAACAACACCAGCGGATCGTGCAGCATGGCCCGCACCAGAGTGAGTTTTTGCTTCATCCCCTTGGAATACGCGCCAATCTGCTTGTTTTGAGCGTCGTCCAGCTCAAACCGGCTGAGTAATTCTTCGCTGCGGCGGCGAATGAGATCGCCCGGCATGCCTTGCAGTTCGCCAAAAAAGTGCAGGTACTCCAGCCCTTTCATGCGCTGGTACAGGCCGGGAAACTCGGTGAGCAGGCCGATGACCTGCCGCACCTGGCGCGCCTGCGTCACCGTGTCAAAGCCGGCAATCCGGGCAGACCCGGAAGTCGGTTTGAGAATTGAGCCGAGCATGCGCACCGTTGTTGTTTTGCCGGCCCCGTTTGGCCCCAAAAAAGCCAGCACCTCGCTCTCGGCCACCTGCACCGAAACGCTTTCCACGGCGGTGAATCCGCCAAATTCTTTGGTGAGTTTTTCGGCTTCGATCATTTAAATTCAACGGAATAATTAGCTGCCTGACACTTTGGTAGCAAAGTTTTTTATGGGACACAGATCACACTGATTTTCACAGATATTTGTCTGATTTTTTGATTTAATCCGTGTTAATCTGTGTCTATCTGTGTCCTGATTTTAAAACTGTCAGGTGGCTAGACGGATTAATATAAATTCTGAGGGGCCGGCAAAATTTGCCGGTCTACTGTTCAAGTTTAGC
>CAYOXS010000258.1:0-8645 GCA_964407935.1 uncultured Caldilineaceae bacterium | reverse complement strand
ACACGCGCTGTTTGTGGCTGGCGCTGTTCCAGGCCGAGAGCACAATAATGGGGATAGCGGCGGTGGTGAACCGGCTTCGAATCAGGCGGATGGCCTCAAATCCATCCATAATGGGCATGCGCAACCCCATTAAGATCAGGTCTGGCTGCCAGGTTTCGGCTTTGTGGACACCCTCCAAACCGTTGGAGGCCACATCCAGCTCAAAATCGGCCGACAGTCCCAATAGTTGCGCGTAGACATCGCGCAGGATGGCATGTCCTTCGACGTACAGAATTTTGGCTCTTCTCATACTCAGTTGATCGAAATGCGCCCCAAGTCGATGGCGTTATTGGGCAGCGGCTGGCCGTTGGCCGCCGCCGGCAACCGGTCGCCGGTGGCAAAGTTGTACAGGCCGCTGAAAATCTGGTAGTCGCCCGGCGGCAGTGCCGAGAGGTCAAGCCGGTGCGGGTCGATGATGACTTCGCCGGCCTGCCACATGCCGGTGGGGTAATCGCCGGCCAGCGGCGGCGCATCGAAGCCGGCCACCTGCTGCCCGTTTTGCCACAACTGCACAAACACGGTGTAATCGGCGGCGGGCCGGCTTTGCGGCTGCCATTCAAAGGTGATGGTGCAGGCGGCGCTGCGCCCGGCGCAACCCTCGATGTGCGGCTGGGCCAGCAAAATCTGGCCGGCAAAATCGGCGATGGCCGGGCTGGCGGCGGGCCACTGCGCCGGAGCCAGTTTGAGCGCGCCAACGGTGGGCGCTATCGCCGCGCCGCTGGCATCGATGGCCGGCAGGCCGGGCCGACCCTCTTCTTCAAAATTGAACAGCCCCACGTTGACCAGCAACCGGGCGGGGGCGGCGCTGCCGCCTTCTACCTGTACAGGATAAGTATCGGCCACAATCTCGCCGGACTTGAGACCGGTGGTGGGGCGCAAGCCCAGGCCGGGATACGCGTTGAATTGGCCCACGGTCTGGTAATCGCGCCCAATCAGGTGGACAAACACGCTATAGTTGGTTGCCATCGGTTTGAGCGCCTGCCAGTAAACGGTAACCGGCACGCGCTGGCCGGGATGGACGGCATCGGCATTAATCCGCGCGCCGAGCAGCTTCATGTCGCCGTTGATGGTCCAGTTCAGCCGGGGCAGATCGGCGGGCAGGTCGGTCTCGGTCAGCAGCGGGCGGGGCCAGTATTCTTTGGCCATTACCCCCAGCGGCAGCCAGGCGGCCAGCGCCAGCAATCCGGCCAGCAGTCCGCCGAGCAGCGACCTTCGGATTTTGGCCGGGAGCAGTGCCCACCAGCCCCACAGCACCACAATGGCCAGCGAGCCGAGCGCCGGCAGCAACTGCCGCCCCTGCATCCCGCCTTCGGTGGCCACCAGCCGGGTGAGTGAAAAGGCCAGCGCCACGGGAAAAACAAAGTGGAGGATTAAAGGATGGAAGAAAATTGTGAGTTTTGAATTTTGAATTGCGAATTGGGAGTCGCCGGGTTTGTGGCTTCTGATTCCCGGCTCCCGGCTCCTGGCTCCCGGCCGCCAGAGTTGCGCCACAATCGCCAAAACCGCGCCGGCCAGCCCAATCCGGCTGATGACGCGATAGACGGTGTAAACCCAGTCCGGGGCCACAATATTGAGCCAGCCAAACGTGGCCCAAAATGAGACTTCGCCGGTGCGCAGGGTGTAAATAAACTGGCTCAGGCTGAGCGGCTGGGGATCAACATTAAAATAGAGTTTGTACAGGCCGCGCTGAAAAAAATCGCCGTAAAGCTGCAAATTGCGCCAGTACCACCAGCCGGCCACCAGCAAAAATGTCAGGCCGATAAGCAGGCCATCGCGCCAAAGCTGCCGGGCCGCTCCGGGCTGCCGCCGGTAGCGAATGGCCGCCTGCAAAAAAGCGACCACGGCCACCAGCCCCACGGCCAGCCCGGTCATTTTGGCCAGCGCGGCCAGTCCCAGCGCCAAACCGAGCGCCAGCGGTCGCCGCAGGCGGTACGATGGGCCGCGCAGCACGTATCGCTGCGAAAGGTAGACCACCACGGCGCAGGCGGCAATATTGGCCGGCTCGTTGGCCACCGAGGCGGTGATAAAGGCAAACATCGGTTGGGCGGCGGCAAACAGGGCCACGGTCGTGGCAAATTGCCGCCGGGTGACGCTGACCGGCGGGGTTTCGTAAATCGTAAATCCAAAATCGTAAATCTCGTAGGCGGTGAGGTAAATAAACAGCAGCGCGATGACGCCCCAGCCCAGCGAATAGAGGCGCAAAATATGCACCGTGAGCGACAGGCCGCGGTAGGGGAAATTTTCGGCGGGGCCGTGCAGGTAGTTGTTTTTGTTGCCGGGATCGAGCGCGTAGCCCAGCGAGGCGTGCGGGTTTTTGTGGCGCTCGGCGTAACCATCAAACGAGTCCAGCTCAAAGGGCTGCACCAGCAGCGCCCCCAGCGCGTAGTAAAGTGGCGGCTGCTGCCCGCCCCAAATACCCCGGCCCGGCAGCATCACCGGCAGGCCGTTGCCCTCGGCAATATATTTTACGTGGCCGGTGTGCGTCCACTCATCCGGAGCTTCAAAAATGGGTACCACAAAAAAGTAGGTCAACGCCAGCAGCAGGTAAACCAGCAGGGCCAGCCCCAGGCCGGAGTGGTGCCGTAATTTTGCAGGGAAAGCGAGGGCGCGTTTGAACATAACTTTACCGCAGCTCTATTCTTACGCCATTATCCTGCGCCGGGAGCGATGACGCCAGCACGGGCAGGCGCTGGCCGGTGGCCGGGCTGTACAGCCCCAGCCGCACCGCTATCGCGCCGGGGGCGGCGGGCAGGGAATGCCGGTCGGCGATGGTTTCGCCGGGACGCCACCAGCCGGTGGGGTAATCTCCGCCGGTGGGCGGGCCATCGGCCTGGGCAATTACGCTGCCGCCGGCATCGAGCAGGTGGATGAATAATGTGAAATCCTCTGTTACCGGCGCGGTGGATTGCCAATAAAGAGTTAGGGTTTTGGATTTTGGATTTTGGATTTTGGATAGATCATACCCAATCAATTTGATCGCGTCACCAAAGTTGATGTTGGCGGGTGTTTGGGGCTGGTAGCCGGGCCACGGCTGCGGAATCAATTTAACCCATCCCACTACCGGCGTTACCGGGTTTCCGGCGGCATCGAGGGCGGGCAGGCCGGCCCGGTCGGTGCTGTCAAAATCAAACAGGCCGATGACGGCGCGGGCCACCAGCGGTTCGGTGATGGCGGCGGAAACGGTCAGCGGGTAGCTGTCGGTAAATTGCTGGCCGGGTTGTAGGTAGCGGGTGGGGCGCAGGCCCAGGCCGGGGTAGGTTTCGCGGTGAGCCAGCACCGAGCCGTCCGGGGCCAGCAGCAGCGCCGATACGCTGTAATTTTTGGCCGGCGGCTGCCTTACCTGCCACTCGGCGTTGAGCAGCACGGTTTCGCCGGCAGCGGCGGTGGGCTGGTTATTTTGGCCATTGGCCGCCGCAGTTATCGAGCCGCCGGTCAGAGTCAGGTTGTCTAAAAAATTTGCGTCAAGGTTATTCGCTATTGGCAAATTCGCCGATTCGCCGGGCGTAAAGGCCGGGCCGATGAGCCAGCCGAGGCTGTAAATATTAAGCGCCAGCAGGCCGGCGGCTACCGCGCCGCTGAGCCAGTCGGCCCATCGCGGCGGCACAAGCGTGTGCCAGCCGAGCGCCAGCAGCAGCGAAATGGCGGTGATGGCCGGAAAAATGAGCCGCGTGTGCGAGACCGACCCCACTTCCATGACCCAGCGCACGTACAGCGCCAGATTGAGCGCGGCCCAAAACAGCAAAAAGATGATGTGTTCCAGGTTGATTTGGGCCAGGTTGAGCGGCAGCGGCCGGTTTTTGTGGCCCTGCACCAGTTTGGTGATGATGCCCAGCAGCAGCCCCAACAGGCCAATCGATACAAACCAGCGCAGCAGGACAAACGTCCATTCCGGCGGGCGAATCTGGCCCCAGCCAAAGGTGGCCCAGTAGGCGCGCTGGATTTCGGCGCGGAGCTGCCAGATTTGCGGGATAGACAGCGCGCCGCGCCCGGCCAGGTTGAGGTGGGTTTCGGTGGCCAGCCACTCGCCGTAAAGCTGGTAGTTGCGCCACAGATACCAGCCGTTGAGCAGCAGCAGCATCGCCCCGGCCAGCAGCAGCCAGCCGAAGAGTTTGTGCCACGGGCGCTGGTGCAGCTCGCCCAAAAAGAGCAATCGCCAAAACAGAATGAAGGCCACCAGTACAAAAGTTGTCAGGCTGCTCAGTTTGGTTAGCAGGGCCAGCCCGGCCAGCAGCCCCAACAGCAGGGCGTGGCCGGTGTTAAATTTTATCGCGACCCGCCGGCCGTGGGCCAGCGCCTGCTGTTGCGGTTGGGTAAAATTGAGGGCCAGCAGCACGGCCAGCGCCGCCAGCGCCGCCGAAAGGCTGTCGTTGCTAACGGTGGCCGACACGCGAATAAATTGGGGCGTGAGCGCGGTGAGAGCGGTAGCAGTATTGGCCAGGGCTAAACTTTGGGGGAACATCTGCCGATAAATTATAAATGAACAGGCCACGGTGACCGCGCCAAACAGCAGGCTCCACCAGCGGCCAATATGAATGGCCAGCGCTGCTCGCCGGTAGGGGAAAGCATCCATTGGGCCGTGCAGTACCCGATTTTGGTTGTCGTTGATCAGGCTGCGGACCTCGGTGAACAGCCAGTGTGGGTTAAACTGCAAATGCTCAGGCAGGTTATCGGTGTTAATCCAAAAGGTAGAGGCGGCCACAATGGCGTAGTACAGGGGCGGCTGAGTGGCTTCCTGATTCCACGGCTGGCCGGGAATCGCCAACGGCAGACCGTTGCCATCGGCCAGGTGTTTGATGTAGGGGTAGTGCAGGGTTTCATCCGAGTTTTCAAAAATGGGGGTCAGCATACTGTAGCCTAACCCCAATCCAATAAACAGGATAACCCACGCCCCCATCCAAAGTTTATCCGGCCGAGAGCTGTTCAATAGTAAAAACTCCAATCATAAGGTGCGTGCCTTATTTTAGCCACGGCGGATAACTAGTCAACCTGCCGACCGGTTCATTTTGGGAACAACATTCCCGGAACACGGTGGCGGGGGAGATTGATGGGCTGATTTTTGCAGGGCGACAGGGGGTGTTAAAAATGGCTCTCGAAGTTTGTGTGGCGGAACAAGAAACGTTTTTTGGACTGAACAAAATGGCTTCTAATCCCAAAATTTTGGTTGTTGACGACGAACTGGATACCCGCAAGTTCATTCACCATTTGCTGCGCCAGCAGGATTACAATATTTTGCTGGCGTCATCGGGCGAAGATGCGTTGGCCCTGCTGGAGCAGGAACCGGGCATCGACGTGATGCTGCTGGATTATATGATGCCCGGCCTGGACGGGTTGGAAGTGCTGGAGCTGGTCAAGTCAAATTCAGCGCTGGCGTCTATCAGGATCATCCTGCTAACCGCTGTAAATCGCGTTGAAGATAAAGTTAAGGCCTTTGCCCTGGGCGCCGCCGATTACATGGTTAAGCCGTTCTCAAAAAGTGAACTGGCGGCCCGTATTGAAACGCAGGTGCAGCTCCGGCGGGCGCAGGCAACGCTGGCTGCGTCTGAAGAACGATACCGCACCATCATTGACCGGGCCAACGATGCCATGACCATTTATAAAGATCATCGATTTGTGTTTGCCAATAAGGTTGTTGAACAAATGTTGGGCTACACTGTCGATGAGTTTTTGGAATTGCAGGTTGAGCAGGTAGTTGCGCCGGAAGATGTTGATAATCTCAAAGACAGGTTTCTGCGCCGGCTGGCCGGCCAATCCCAAACGGCGTTGTACAGTATCGACGTGCTGGCCAAAAATGGCCGGCGATTGCCGCTTGAAATCAGCACCACGCCGATACAGGTTGACGGCGAGCTGGCCATTTTGGTGATTGGCCGCGACATCACCGAACGCCGCCAGACTGAGGCCGAACTGGCGGCTCACCGCGAGCATCTGGAAAAACTGGTGGAGCAGCGCACCATTGAGCTGGAAATGGCCAACATTTCACTGCGAGAGGAGATTGCCGAGCGGCATCGGGTGGAGCAAGCCCTGCAAAAAGCTCACGGCGAGCTTGAATTACGAGTGGCGCAGCGAACCGCCCAGCTAGAGAACGCTAACGAGCAATTGGCCGCGTTGTATAACGTAGGCAAAACCATCTCGGCTGCCCTTGAACTGGACGTGGTTTTAAATACCATTGCCCAAAGCGCCGCTGAGCTGCTCAAATCTGATACATCTGCCATTTTATTGCTGGATCCAAAAACAAATACTCTGTCTATAAAAGGCGCTTACAGACTAAACGCCAGGGTTATTGCTGAAACGCGGGATAAAATTGGCCAAAGTATTGCCGGCCGGGTGGTTCAGCAGGGACAACCCATTATTGCCAATGATCTGCCCAATAACAACCTGTTCTTTAACCCGGCCGCCGCCGCCGAAAATTTGCTGGCCATTGCCAGTGTGCCGTTAATGGTTGGTGATAAAATTATTGGTACGCTTGATGTGCATAGCAAAACCAACCGGTTTGCCTTTAATACAGAACACATTCAACGGTTAAATATGTTGGCCAGCCAGGCTGTTGTGGCTATTGAAAATGCGCGCCTGTACCAGCAAGCCCAGCAAGAGATTGTTGAGCGCACCCAGGCTGAAGCGGCGCTGGCCGCAGCCAATGCCGATCTGGAGCAATCGGTGCTGCTGGCCAACGAGCTGGCCGTGGCCGCAGAAGAAGCCAACATAGCCAAAAGCGAATTTTTGGCCAACATGAGCCACGAAATCCGCACCCCCATGAACGGCATCATCGGGATGACGGAACTGGCCCTTGACACCGAGCTAAACGACGAGCAGCAGGATTATCTGAAGGCGGTGCAAACTTCGGCGGAGTCGCTGCTGGGGCTGATCAATGATATTCTGGACTTTTCAAAAATTGAAGCCGGCCGCCTTGAGCTGGAAAATATCCCCTTTGATCTGCGCGAAACCGTTGAACAACTGGCCGATATTATGGCCCAGCGCGCCGCCGAAAAGTCGCTGGAGCTGGCGCTGTATATTCAGCCGCAAACAATCACGCACGTGCGCGGCGATTCGCTGCGGCTGCGGCAAATACTGGTCAACCTGGTGGGCAACGCCATCAAATTTACCGACAGCGGCGAGGTTGTGGTCACTATCAGCCAGCGGGCCACCACCCCGCAAAGCGTCGAGCTGTTCTGCACCGTATCTGATACGGGCATTGGCATTCCACCGGATAAAACCGAGCTTATTTTCAACAGCTTTGCCCAGGCCGATGGCGGTACAACCCGTAAATATGGCGGCACGGGGTTGGGGCTGGCCATCGCCAGGCAGTTGGTGGAACTGATGGGCGGGCAAATTTGGGTAGAAAGTGAAGTTGGCCAGGGCAGCACGTTTTATTTCAATGTGTTTTTGGAGCGCGCGCCAGAAGCCCAACCGGCGGCAGCTACCGAAGTTCTGGCAATCAACGGGCTGCGGGTGTTGATTATTGATGACAATGCCACTAACCGCCAGATTTTGTTTGAAACGCTCGGCTATTTTGAATGCCGGCCAGAAGCCGTTGACAACGGAGCTGAAGGGCTGCTGCGGCTCGCTGCGGCAGCGCAGCAGGGCGACCCGTTTGAAATTTTGCTGCTGGATTATCAAATGCCGCACATGAACGGGCTGGAGGTGCTGCGCCAGATTCGCCGGCAGCCGCAACTAAATACGTTAAAAGTGATCATGGCCACATCGGTGGATACGCTGAGCAGCGTCACCCACGGGCACAAGGCTGGCTGGTCGGCGTATCTTACCAAGCCCATCAAGCAATCGCAGTTACTGGCCGTTTTGCAGGATGTTGTGGTTAACCCGCAGCCGCCGGCGGCGTCCGCCGTGGCGCAAACTCAGCCGCCGGCGGAAGAAGAGCCGCTGCAAGATTTAACCATCCTGCTGGTAGAAGATAACGATGTGAACCGGCGGCTGGCCCGGATTCTGCTGGAGCGGGCCGGCCATCACGTGCTCATTGCTGAAAACGGCAAAATTGCGCTTGAGCGTTTGGCGGAACAGCCCGCGGTGGATGTAGTTTTGATGGACGTGCAGATGCCGGAGATGGACGGGATCGAAGCCACCCAGCATATTCGGGCCAACCCAAATTGGGCGCACCTGCCGATTATTGCCATGACCGCCCACGCCTTGAAGGGGGACCGTGAGCGGCTGCTGGAAGCCGGCATGAACGATTACGTGAGCAAACCCATCCGGCCAGCCGATGTGTTCAGCGCCATTAAGCGGCAATTTGTTTGGCCAGCCGCATCCGAGCCGGCCAGCGCCGCCGCTTTGGAACCGCAAACTTTAAACCACGAACGTTTTCTGGTGGATTTTGAGGGCGATATGGAGGTTTTTGGCGAAATGCTGGATTTGCTGGCCGCGCAAGCCGAAACGCAACTGGCAGAAATGTTACAGGCGATTGACCTGGGTAACGCCCGGCAACTGGCCTTTGTGGCGCACAGTCTCAAAGGTGCGGCGGCTACCCTGGGCGCCGAGCGGGTGAGCACCACGGCTCAACAGTTGGAAACGATGGCCTATAACGGCAGCCTGGAGCATGCGCCAGAGTTGTTAACTCATTTGGAACAGGAACTGGATTTGCTGCTAAACCATATTACCAC
>CAYOXS010000257.1:0-8669 GCA_964407935.1 uncultured Caldilineaceae bacterium | reverse complement strand
TGGCCAGCGGGCAGGGCAACGAGGTTGTTCATTGGGCCGAACAGGCGCGGGCGCGGTTGGGGGCTATTGATGACCCGGCCGTGCTGGCCCGGGTGTATCACACGCTGGCGGCCGGCGGGATGCTGCTGGGCCAGCCGCTGGCGCAGGTTGAAGAACATTTGCAGGCCGGTATCCGGCTGGCCACCGAATACAATCTGCCGGATATGGCCGGGATCAGCCGCTTTGAATTGGGCAACGTGCTGGCGCATCGGGGCGATCTGGCCGGGGCGGTCAGCTCGTTCCGGGCGGCGCTGGAGCTTTCTGAGGCGGCAGGCAGCGTGATGCAGGTGCCGGTGGCCCGCAACAACCTGGCCTATCACCTGATTTTGCTCAACCAACTGCCGGAGGCCCGCCATCACATTGAAGCGGCGCTGGAGCTGGCCGAAAAATACGCCCTGTTTTCGCCGCGCCAGTACCTGTACAGCACCCGGGGTGAACTGGCCCTGGCCGAGGGCGCGTTTAATGAGGCCACAGAGTGGTTTGAGCGGGCGCTGGCCGAAGCCGAACGAAACCACAACCAGCCCCAGGCGGCCAATATTCGGGCCAATCTGGGGCTGGCAGCGCGCGCCCGCGGCGATCTGGATGAAGCGCTGTTACTGCTTGAGGCGGCGCACAGCGCAGTAGCCAGTTTGACCCTGCCCCACCTGCAAACACAAATCGACCTGTGGCTGGCCGAGCTTTACACCGAGCGGGGCGAACTGGCCGCCGCGCGCAATAGTTTGGCCGCGGCCAAAAAACGGCTGGCCGGCAGCGAGCGCTACGGCATGCAAGCCTGGGCCAGGCGGGTAGAACAGCGCCTCAACGGGTAGATGATCTATCCGCCAAAAGGCGTGTAACGGTGGACATCAAGCTGCGGCAGCGTGCCGCCAAACACCAAATCCCTGATTCCATCCGACCGGACAAAATCGTGCGGAAAGCCCAGCTCAATCCGGCTCACCCGGTCAAGGCGGGCCAGGTGGTCGGCGCTCAGTTCAAATTCCAGCGCGCCCAGATTGTCCTCAAGCTGTTTCACTGTTCGCGCCCCGATGAGCGGCAGTATCACGCCGGGCTGCTGCCGCACCCAGTTAACCGCCACCTGCGACGGCGTGCGATCAATTTCTGCGGCAATATCAATCACACCGCCTGGGCAATATCCAGATTTTTCTGCGAGATGCCGCCCCACAGTTTGGCCCGGCCCTGAGCCTCATCATTTTTGTTGTATTTACCGGTCAACACCCCTGAACCTAAAATTCCCCACGGCGTCACCGCCACATCCAGCGAGCGGGCCATTGGCAAATGTTCGCGCTCAATGGTGCGCTCAATCAGGCTGTACTGGAGCTGCATGGCCACAAACTGGCTCCAGCCGCGCAGTTCGGCCAGGGTGTTGGCCCGCGAGACGACCCACGCCGGCGCATCAGAAATGCCAACGTACAGAATTTTGCCGGCCCGCACCATATCATCGAGCGCCCGCAGCACTTCATCCACCGGCGTGGTAAAATCCCAGGCATGCACCCAGTACAGATCGATGTAGTCGGTGGCGAGCCGTTTCAGGCTGGCATTGAGCGCGGTCAGCATACTTTTACGGTGATTACCGTGGCCGTTGGGGTCGTTGCGGCGGCGAAACAGGGTGTATTTGGTGGCCAGCACAAAATAATCGCGGTCCGAAGCAATAAACTCGCCCACAAATTTCTCGGCGGTGCCTTCGGTGTAGCGGTCCGCGGTGTCGATAAAATTGCCGCCGGCCTGCACAAACGCCTCAAACATTTTCTGGCATTCTTCTTTTGAAGCGCCCCAACCCCAGTCCTCGCCAAACGTCATTGTTCCCAGCACCATCTCAGACACACGCAGGCCGCTTCTGCCCAATAATTTGTATCGCACAAGTTTCTCCTGTTTACAATTAATTAGTAACCATAACGGTTACAGTTTGACCGGATAAATTAACTCTGAGTGGAATATGCCAGCGCATCAACATGCTCCACGTCTCTGGCAATATCGGCGATGGATGTTTGGGCCAGTGTTTGTTGCATGGCCGCTTCCGCCCGCCGAAACACATTTTGAATGACCGGCTCCAAACTGCGACCGCAGATACAATGCGGATTGGCCGGGCGCGCGCCAAAATTGAACAGGCCGCCCTTTTCCACAGCCCGATACACCTGCAACAGCGTGATTTGTTCGGCCGGTTGAGCCAGCATTACCCCGCCGCTGCTGCCCGGCTGCGCCGAAACCAGCCCGGCCTTGCCCAGCATCGCCAAAATCCGGCGAATAACCACCGGGTTGGTACTGGCACTGCGCGCCAGATAATCGCTGGTGGTTGGCTCGGCTTTGCCTTCAATGGTCAACAACGCCAAAATATGCACGGCAACGGTAAAACGACTGCTGGCAGTACCCATCGGAATCTCTCCTTAATTTGTAACTATTATAGTTACAGTTAAATATTGCGTCAAGCCTTAAAACCCAAGTTCATTTTTAAGGCGAGTAATGGTATAATCAAAAACATTCTCTCAGCAGTCCGACATCAGCAGCAGTTGGTAAAATGATGAAAATTTGACCGGTAGCGGATAGCCGCAGCGACTTATTGCCAATTCATCATTCGTAATTCATAATTGTATCTCCAAGGGAGGCGGCCGTGGCAACAAAAAACTTTACCATCGATTTAAATGAAGCAACCCTGCAAGCAGCAACCGAGCGCGCCCAACTGGAGGGCCGCACGCTCGAAGCCGTAGTGGCAGAACTGCTCACCACCTACGCCGGCGGCGAACCCGAACCGGTGCTCACCACCTACACCGTCAAACGGGGCGATTCGCTGGCCCGGATTGCCCGTGAAATTTACGGCGACCCCCACAAATACCCGCTGCTGCAGCAGGCCAACAACCTCACCGATCCCGGCCGCATTTGGGTGGGACAGGTGCTGGTTGTGCCATCGCTGGCCGGGCCAAAATCAACTGCGGCCCCGGCGCCCGCTCCGCCCGCACCCGCGCCGGTCGTCACTCCACCGACCCCGGCAGCTCCACCGACGCCCGCACCGGTTGCACCACCCACCCCCGCGCCGGTCACGCCACCAACGCCCGCACCGGTCGCACCGCCAGCGCCGCCAGCTCCACCGACATTACAGCCAGCACCCCTCGCGCCGGAACCGCCGGCCGCGCCCAAAGTCGATCCCTGCGCGCCGATTGCCGGCCAAAATTACGGCACGCTGCCAATCGTCGGCCCGCCCACCGACCGCCCGGCCGACAAGCACGGCGACATCAACCTGGCCTTGCGCGGGTATGAAAAAACCGGCGCCAAAGCCGGTCTCATCGATATGTCCGGTCCCACCGATCACCGCGCGCCGCAGCTTGCCAGCCTGTTTGCCGACAAGCGCACGCCCGAAATTACCACTGTTTACCGGGTTAATAACTGGGACTGGGGCCGCAACGCGCGCGGCAATCCCGTCACCGATTTTGAGGTTTCTCTCGTCGGGATGAAAGTAGCGCCGGGTGAAGTCATCGGCGTGCCCAAAGCCGATTACGACATTGGCCAGGGCTACCAGGTGCTGGTGCTTTACGCCAGCCAGGAACGCATCACCCTGAAATACACCGGCGAAGACAGCGTGGTCAGCGGCTACGCCATCCACATTGATGGCGTGTGCGTTGAACCCGGCCTGCTGGCCCTGTACGAAAAAATGAACGCCGCCGGCCGCCGCCAACTGCCGGCGCTGCGGGCCGAACAGCCGTTGGGCCGCGCCCGCGGCACCGAAATCCAGGTCGCCATCCGTGACACCGGCCGTTTTATGGACCCGCGGGTTCGCAAAGACTGGTGGCGTGGGCGCTAACGCTGCGGCGTATTTTCCACCGAGATTGTGTCCCGCGCCGGCTGCGTCCGCGCGCCGGTATCCAGTCCGGTCAGCGCGTTTCTAAATTCCGACACCCATTGCAGCGTTTCGTCTTCCACAATGCCAGACACTTCGGCGGCAAACTGGGCGCAGCGCTTAACCATAGCTCGCGCCTGTTCGTGCGTGGGCGGGTTGCCCTGCCACGAGGCCCGGGTTTCCAGCCACTCAAACTGAAACATCTGCTGCCGGGCCTCAAGTTTGAGTTTGCTGGTAATAAACCGCATCCAGGCCGATGAAAAACCAAAGAATCGATCCAACCCCAGCGATGTAGCCGCCACGGCAATCGCCACCGATGCCCAGGCCGGATTCATATTTTCTGTGGCCCAGGTGGGGATCTGCGACAGAATGGGCACAATCCCGCCCATCGATGTCGCCAGAATGGCCACCACCCGCAAAATTTGCGCCCACTGCTTTTTGGGCCGCGATCTGACCCCGTACCAGTCGATGCTTTCCTGCCCTTTGCTCATTGTAAACAAGTACAACTTTTGCAGCGACTCCTCCAGATGTTCGACGTCCCACAGCAACATGTTGGCATCAAAAGAGTTCTTTTCCACGTTTGAATTGTTGGCCATAACCTCTCCTCCGCTAAAAATAAGTTGGGTGAGTTTGGTGGGTTGGGTGAGTTTGGTGAGTAATGCGTAATGCGTAACTCGTGTTGCGTGTTCCGTTCATTCGCAATTCGCTCACTCCTCACTCCTCACTCGCTATTCGCTATTCGCCACCCGCCACCTGCGTGACCCACAACTTAACATTATCCCAACTAAATTTTTAATGCAACTCATTTAATTCGATTTGACAACGCCCGGCCCTCGTGGTACTTTTCACTAATAGACTGACCAGTCGGTTTATAAATGACGGATAGCAAATAATGACAGATAAAGCCAAAGCTACGCAGGAACGCATTTTAGACGCCGCCGTAAAAATATTTTCGCGCAAGGGCTACCACGAAACCAAAGTGGACGATATTGTTGAAGAATCGGACACCTCCAAAGGCGCGGTCTATTTTTATTTTCCCGGCAAACAGCAAATTTTTCTGGCGCTCATTGATAAATTTGCCGATGTTTTGCAGCGCCGGCTCATCGAGGCCGTGGCCCCGGTTGATGACGGGGTAGAGCGAGTCAATTTGGCCCTGCGCGTGTGCCTGGAAACCTTCGCCCAGTATCGCGGCCTGGCCAAAATTTTTCTGGTACAGGCCGTTGGATTAGGCACCGTGTTTGAAGAAAAACGGCTGCAATTGCACGATCGCTTTGCCGGGGTTATCAAAACTTACCTCGATGACGCCATCGCCGCCGGGGAAATTGCGCCCATCGATACTGAAGTGACCGCCTACGCCTGGATGGGCGCCATCAACGAAGTGGTTATTCGCTGGGTGTACACCGGCCAGCCCGAGGCCGAGCGGCTGTTGGTACCGCTGCGCAGTATGCTGCTCCGCAGTGTGGGCATCCCCGACGCCCGCATTCAACAATTGACAACGCCCGAATTAGCGCCTGTTGAGAAAGGATAACAATGTTGGAACTGGTGAATTCGATGCCCTTCCAAAATATAACGACCATCGCCCCCGCCGAACAACTCCGCACCATCAGTTACAGCCTGCCCTGGCCGGAGTCCCCGCTGCTCAATTTGCTGCGTTACGGCGAAAACTCGCCGCGGGTTTACTGGGAAACCAGCAAACAGACCGCCTCGTTTGCCGGCTTTGGCGTGGCCGCCATGCTCACCGCCCACGGCGAAGACCGGTTTGAGTCGATCCGGCAGCAGGCCGCCGAACTGTTCAACCGCGTGATTCGCCTCAACGCCGATACGCCGGCCGTAACCGGCCCGCGCCTGTTTGGCGGCTTTGCCTTTCAACCGGAACAACCCGCCTCGCCGCTGTGGTCGGCCTTTCCGGCGGCGCGCTTTATTTTGCCCCAAATCCAGATTACCCGCTCGGGCCACAAAACCTGGCTCACCATTAACCGCTGCATCACCTCCGAAGCCGAACGCCAGGATATGATTCGCCAACTGCCGCTGGAACTGAGCGAACTGCGCGCCAGCCTGCGCGCCTATCGCTCGTCGCCGCCGCCGGCCAGCCCGCAAATTCCGCGCTCCAGCAACGTGATGCCGCAGGAAACGTGGCACCGGCTGGTGGCCGAAGCCGCCGCCCGCGTTCGCCACAGTGAACTGGACAAAGTGGTGCTGGCCCGCGCCCGCCAGTTGCAATTTGACCGGCCCATCGACCCCGCCGACGCGCTGGAGCGGCTGGCCGGCCGCTACCCCGACACCTACCGCTTTTTGTTTGAACCGATTCCCGGCCACGCCTTTTTTGGGGCCACCCCGGAACTGCTGGCCGAAGTGGAAGGCGCTACCCTCCGCACCGTAGCGATGGCCGGCTCCATTCGCCGCGGCGCGGACTCCACCGAGGACGACGCGCTGGGTCAACGGCTGCTCGATACCCCCAAAGAGCGTATCGAACACGCGCTGGTGGTCGAGGCCATTCAGGAAAATCTGGCCCCGCTGGTCAGCGAACTGCATGTGCCGGAACCGCCCACCCTGTGCAAACTGAGCAACATTCAGCACCTGCAAACCAAAATTCAGGGCCGACTGGCCGGCAATCCCGGCATTTTGCCGGTGGTCAAGGCGCTGCACCCCACCCCGGCCGTCGGCGGGCGGCCTCGCCAGTTGGCGCTGGACATCATCAACACCGTTGAACCCACCGAGCGGGGCTGGTACGCCGCGCCCGTCGGCTGGCTCGATTACCGCGGCAACGGCATGTTCGCCGTGGCTATCCGCTCGGCGGTGAGCGTGGGCAGCGAGAGCATGCTCTTTGCCGGGGCCGGTATTGTGGCCGATTCCGAGCCGGAGCGGGAGTGGCGCGAAACCGAGCTGAAATTCCGGCCGCTGGCCGAGGCGCTGGGCGGAGACGCAGCCAATGGACGCGCCTAATCCCAGCAGCCTGTGGGCCGCCGTTTTTGTTGATGAATTAGCCCGGGCCGGGCTGCGCGCCGCCTGCATCGCGCCCGGCTCGCGCTCCACGCCGCTCACCGTCGCTTTTGCCCGCCACCCCAACATCACCGTTTACTCGCTGCTGGACGAGCGCGGCGCGGCCTATTTTGCGCTGGGGCTGGCGCTGGCTACCGGCCAGCCGGCGGCGCTGGTTTGCACTTCCGGCACGGCCACGGCCAACTTTTTCCCGGCCATCGTCGAGGCCAACGTGGCCCACGTGCCGCTGCTGGTGCTCACCACCGACCGCCCGCCGGAACTGCGTCACAGCGGGGCCAACCAAACTATCGACCAGCTCAACCTGTTTGGCGAGCACGCCCGCTGGTTTGTCGATGTAGCCCTGCCCGAAGCCGCCCCCGCGGCGGTAACGCTGCGCTCGCTGCGGGCGCTGGCCGGCCGGGCGCTGGCCGCCACGCAGGGTTTTCCGCCCGGCCCGGTGCATCTCAATTTTCCGTTTCGCAAACCGCTGGAACCCATTCCCGGCGATCCGCCCCTCGTCCCGCCCGTCGAGCCGCGGCCCAACGGCGCGCCTTTTGCCGCGTTCAGTCGCGGCCAGCTTGCGCCCTCAGCTTTACAAATTGATGACCTATGCAGCGCCATTCAAAGCTCGCGGTGTGGCGTGATTGTCTGCGGGCCGCGCTGCCCCGGCGGCGATTTTCCGGCGGTGCTGACCGAACTGGCCCGCGCCAGTGGCCTGCCCGTTCTGCCCGACGCGCTTTCCGGCGTGCGTTTTGGCCCGCACACCACTCAGGCCGAGGGCTTGCTTTTGGCCGGCTACGAAACCTTTTTGCAGCGCGACGTGGTCAGCCGGTGGCCGGCCCCCGATTTGATTCTGCAATTTGGCGCGCTGCCCATTTCGCGCTGGCTGGGCGAGTGGCTCGGCGGCAGCGCCGGGGCGCGGCGGGTGCAAATTAGCGCCAGCGGCGTGTGGCAGGACGACAGCCACACCACCAGCGATTTTATCTGGGCCGACCCGGCGACTCTCTGCCGGGCGGTGAGCGAGCGGCTGGCCGGTCAATCATCGGCGCAGGAAACCGGCTGGCTGGCCCGGCTGCGCGCCGCCGAAGCGCAAGCGTGGCAAACCATCGACCAGACCGCCAACTTTTTTGAGGGGCGTCTGCTGGCCGATGTGGTTGAGCTGCTGCCGTCGCCGGCGGCGCTGTTTGTGGCCAGCAGTTTGCCGGTGCGCCATCTGGATCAGTTTGCCCGGCCCACCCCCACCGACCTGCGGCTGTTTGCCAACCGCGGAGCCAGCGGCATCGACGGCACCATTGCCAGCGCGCTCGGCGTGGCGGCGGGCAGCGGTCTGCCGTTGACGCTGGTCATCGGCGATCTGGCCTTTTACCACGATTTGAACAGCCTGCTGGCGCTGCGCCGCTGCGGCCTCAAAGCGACCATCGTGCTGATTAACAATAACGGCGGCGGAATTTTTCACCGGCTGCCGATTGCCCAGGTTGAGCCGCCCTTCACCGAGCTGTTTGTCACCCCGCACGGGCTGGAGTTTGCCGCCGCGGCCCAACTGTTTGGGCTGGAATACCGCGCCGTCGCCAACCCGGCCGACTTTCGGGGCGAGTTTGCGGCGGCGGTCGCTGCGCCGGAGTCGATTCTTGTCGAGGTAAAAACCAGCGCCGAACAACACGAAGCAGTTCGCCGCGAGATCAATCGGCGGGTGGCGCAGGCGCTGCGCGAGTCGGCGTGATAGCCTCGGTTCGGACATTACTAAATGACTCAAGTTGTGTAGCTTTGCCCCCACCCCCTGGCCCCCTCCCCCCGGGAGGGGCGAGGGGGGATGGGGAAGATACAA
>CAYOXS010000256.1:0-8733 GCA_964407935.1 uncultured Caldilineaceae bacterium | reverse complement strand
TATTTTATATCTACCTTCCCTTTCATTAAAATCATACTACACGGACCCAGTGCCCCATGATCTACACCCACGTGATCCAGCGCGGCGGACTGGGCGTGCGCAGCCCTCTGGATGGCCCCGGCTGAAAACAACAATCACAGGCAATCCTGCCGTTTTTCATACATTGGGTGTTGATTTAACGGGATTTTGACCGGCGTCAGGTGTGATTTTGCCGACAATGTGATAAAATAAGCGGCACAGGGGGGAGCTTTTGCTCATTGAAGTTTGGCCCTCACTTGCGGTAAAATATTCACACACGTCAACCCAAAAAAGATACATCTTTTGGCAACGTCTGTTTGACAATGTTATAATGTCCCCATCTCACAAGAATCAGGCACTCATATGGCAAATCTAGTTGGCAAAACTCTTGGAAAATACCGTTTAGTTGCCAGGTTGGGGCGCGGCGGCATGGCCGAAGTTTACAAAGCTTACCAGCCGGGTCTCGATCGTTACATTGGGATCAAGGTTCTCCACGGCCATCTGGTTGATGATCAGGATTTTATTGGCCGCTTTGAGCGCGAAGCCCTGGCCATTGGCAAACTGCGCCATCCCAACATTGTCCAGGCGGTAGATTTTGACCGCGACGGCGACACCTACTTTATGGCCATGGAGTTCATCGATGGCCCCACCCTCAAAGATGAAATGAAGGCCCGCAAAGCGGCCAATCAGCCCTTTACCCTGCCAGAAATTGCCCGCATCTTTGGCGCCCTGTGCAGCGCCATAGATTACGCCCACGGCCGGGGTATGGTTCACCGCGATATAAAACCGGCCAACGTGATGATCAATGAAGAGGGGCAGGTGGTCCTCACCGACTTTGGCATTGCCCGGATTATGGGCGCTACCCAATACACCCAAACCGGAGCATTGTCCGGCACGCCGGCATATATGTCGCCGGAGCAGGGCCAGGGTGAACGCGGCGACGAACGCAGCGACATCTACTCGCTGGGCGTGATGCTCTATGAAATGGTGACCGGCATGGTTCCGTTTGATGCCGACACCCCGTTTGCCGTAATTATGAAACACATCAGCGAACCCCTGCCGCTGCCGACGAAAGTCAACCCGGCCATCCCCGAAGCTGTTGAGCGGGTGGTGCTCAAAGCCATGAGCAAGGTGCCGGATGACCGGTATCAAACCGCCGGTGACATGGCGCGGGCAATGCGCGAGGCCGTTGGGCTTTCGCCAGAAGATAATCTGAATAGAAACCCGCTCAAAACCATTGCCACCTCACCTAAAATTGACCAGATTGAGCACGAAACCGGCCCCATCTCGGCAATGCAGCGCACCGCCACCAAACAGGCTCCCGATGCCGGCGCAACCGTACTGGCCGATTCCGGTGCGGGCGCAACCACACTGGCCAAACCGGCCGCCAGCCGGGGGTTGCCACTGGTGGCCCTGCTGGCCGGGGGCGGGGTAGTCATCCTGATTTTGGTGGGCGTCATTGCCGCCCTGGCGTTTGGCTCTGTTGGCGGCTCTACAAACTCAACAGCCACCGCCCAGGCTTTGCAGGCCGCCGCCACAGAAACAGCCGAGATCCGCCAAACCGAAGACTCAGCCAACGCCATCACCGCCGCCGAAAACCGAAATGCAACCGCCACTGTCGAACAGGGCACGCGTGTGGCGGCGCAGGCCACCGATGCCGCCCGCGACTCTATTTTGGCCACTCTGGCCAGTGAAAACGACAGCAAAAATACAGAAGTCACACCGGAAGTGCTGGTTGTCACCGCCACCGCCACAGAAACCCCGCTGCCCACCGATACGCCGGTAGCTACCGATACACCAACACCCGCCCCGGTGGCCGATACACCCACACTGGCTCCGCCACCGCCCCCCACTTTCACGCCGGCTCCGGCCGTTCCCACCGACACCCCCACTCCCGAACCACCGGCCCTGTCTGGCAAGCTGGCTTTTCCGGCAGATAACGGCGCGGCCCGGTACGATGTATTTATTGTCTCCATGCCAGAAGGCAAAACCCTGGCCAAAATTGAAGGCGCCCGGCAGCCATATTTTCGTGGAGATGGGCTAAAGCTGTTGATTAACGGTGAGCGCAGCAGTTTTGGCGAAAATATATTCGAAGCCAACGCCAACGGCAACATTGAAAAACCAGTCTCCGGTTCACCATCGGATTTATTCCCCACCTACAAACCCGATGGCACCACCCTGGCCTACAGCAATCCGCAGTTAGCTTTTGGTTCGCACGGGTATCAATCTTACCTGTTTGTGCAGTGCGGTCTTATACCACCCAGCCAGGATGCCGATAAATGCGCGGCTATGGCCGATTTTGGCATCATTATCCCGCCCGGCGCAATTGGGGATATTATTGGCTCGCATCCGGTATGGACTGCCGGGGATCAACTGGCTTACAAAGGCTGCAACACCTGGGCCGGCGGCGGTTCGTGCGGTATTTTTATGGTTGGCTCGTGGGCAGTAAAACGCACCAGTGCCGGCGAGCTACCCCGCAAGGCATTGGATGGCTCCAGCGTCACGCCCACCGATTCCAAAACCGGATACATTGCCTTTATGTCCCGCGAGTCTGGCGACTGGGAAGCCTTTGTAATGCGCGAAGACGGCTCCGGCGTGGTGAATGTATCTAACGGTCCCGGCACGCAAGATGGCCTGCCAACCATTTCGCCGGATACCCGCTGGGTAGCATTTGCCTCAAACCGGGATGGTGGCTGGGGAGTTTATGTAGCCCCCATCACCGGCGGGCCGGCGCAAAGACTATTCGATTTTCCAACCGGCAATCCGTGGGGCACCGGCGACCGTGACTGGTCCAATGAACGGATGTCGTGGGGGCCGTAGTCAATTTAAACCAAACAAAAAGAGCTGCTCTACCGGGTAGAGCAGCTCTTTTTTTATGTTGTTAGCCAAACAGCGCTGCAATCTGGTCGGCGGCGCGGCGCATAGCCAGCGACACCAACCCCAGCTTTTCGTCGGCGGGCACCGACACCACTAACGCAGTGCGTCGGCCGGCCGACAGTACCACCGTGGTGCGCTGCGCCCCTTCTAGCAAGATCCGGTTAAGCCGGCCCTGCTGCAATTTTTGATTAAAAGTTTTGGCAATATCCACCAAATCCGACGCGGTTAAGGCTATTTTGTCATCATTGGCCTGAGGAATTCCCGACGCCACGTTGAGACCATCGTCACTCACCACCAAAGCGTTGATAATGTTGGGATTGCGGGAAATAAGATCGTTGAGGATATCCTTGAGCAGTTGCAAATTATCTTTGATCGGCTCATCGTTATTTTCTATCAATTGACACTGCCCTCCAGAATATCGCTGATTTTTGAGGCGCTCTGCTGCAGGGCATACATCACCAATCCCATTTTGGCCTCACGGCCCACCATTACCGCAATTGACGCGCGGCGGTTGGCCGGAACCACCAGCATGCCGCCATCATTGCCTTCAACCAGCAGGCGCATCATTTCACCCTGGGCCAACCGCGATAATGTTCTTTCCCCCAGCGCAATCAACGTGGCCGCCATTGCTGCAACTTGCGGGCTGCTGGTTGGCCCTTCTTCATCATCCAGCTCACCTTCTTTGGGAGTGTAGGCGGCTACCACAAAACCCTCAATGCTGACAATTACCGCACCCTGCACGCCTACCAGTTTGGCGCACATTTCTTTTAGAGCATCTTCAAGAAGATCGGTTTTGTAAACTTGAGCCATCTTTGAACCTTTGCGTATGTTTTAATTATATCCGACTGAAAACTGAGGGCAACAGTCAAGGTGGCATTATGAAATGTGCGCGCAGTTAAGGGCTCCAGATAAACGTGCTGGCTTCGCTCCGGGGGCTAAGAGGCAAATCCAAACTGCCTGCTGATGGGGCGGTGTTATCCTTGCGAACGGTAACCCACCAATAAAATCTATCGCCGCCAGCCTGGCCCACGCCAATATCCTGAGTAATTTGTACCCGCGTATCCTGAGTCCGCAAACTACCAGAATAATTGGGCTGGTCGGCAAACAAGTGCATAATGGTCACATCGTAATATTCATCGGCGGCCAGTTGCCCCACCGGTTCCCATTCCAGAAACACTTCGGCAAATTGGCCGGCAAAAATTGTATCATCGGCCGGGCCAATGAGCTGCGGCTTTCGATATTTTATGCGAACCGGCGGTTCCGGGGTGTCATCGATGGTCTGAACCGGGGTTGGAGTTGGGGCCTGCCCCACCACCGCCGTGGCGTCAGCTTCCGGGGTAGCCGGCGGCGGCGACTGGGTAAACTGAAGCAACAATTCGGCGCGACGGGTGTTGGCCTCGCTGGGGTCATCAACATTGAGGGCTAAAGCCGCCTCGTAATCTCCGAGCGCGGCGGCAATGGTGGCCGGCGACTCCTGCCGCACCGCCGCCCGGCCCAAATAGGCCTGGTAGAGCATTTGCTTGGCGCTGCCGCCGGCATAATTGGACTCGGCGGCCACGACCGGCGTTAATATTTTGATGAGCGATTCGTAATCATCCGGCGGCGTAGCCAGCGCGCTTAAATATGCCTCAGCCCGGCCAGCCTGTTCGGCCAGATCAGTCCGGCGCGGACACTCGGCAACCCCGGCCTGGAAATCTTTTTGCGCGGCTGTAACAACCGGGGCCTGGTCATCGCTGGAGCCAATATTGGCCATCGTTTCAATGCCGCGAGCCACATAGGCATCGCAGTACAGCGAGGCTACCCGGCCTTTTTCATATTCCGAATTTTCGGCCCGGATCTCATTTAAAACCTCAATCGCCCCGCTCCATTCGGTTGCCGCCAGCGCATTTTCAGCGGCCAGCAGCAGCGCCGCCAGCGGGTCAACCGTGGCAGATGGCGCTGTTTCGGGCAGGGGGGTGGGGGTAGCCGCCAGTTCCCGGCGCAGAGAGGCGACATCGGCGTAGTCCGGATCTTCGTTAAAAATCTGGTCGAGTTTGGACAGCGCACCGCCAACGTTTCCGGATTCTAAAGCGGCTTGCGCTTCGGCGTACAGCACCTTCAGCCGCTCGCGGGCATCGTTATTACCGGCAACCTGGCTGTTGTTGCCAAACATAAAAAAGCTGGCAATGGCAATGATAATAACTCCGGCAGCAACCAGCGCCCAGCGCCAGAGACCGCCGGGCAAGGCTCGATTGAGTTGGGCGGTAAAGCTGGGGTTACCATATTGCTTGGCCTGGGCCAGCAAATGTTCTACCTGCTCATAACCGGGCGAGAGCTTTTGCACTTCAGCAAAAGCCTCCACCGCGCTCGTCCAACGCTGAGTATCAAGGTGAGCCAGCCCTTCCTGATAGCGGGTAGCCACAAATTGCTGGGTGTTTTCTTCTCTGAACGCCGCGTGGCACTGGTCGAGCAGCATCTGAGCATCGTTGTAATCGGGCTGCAATTCGGCAATCACGTTAAAATGATTGATGGCTTCTTCCCAGCGGCCGTTCTCCATGGCCCGCCGGCCAGATTTATATAACGATGACAGACGCGCTTCGGCCTCGACCATGGCCAGTTGTTCGGCAATTTCTTCGTTGTCGGGGTCAAGTTTGGCCGCCTGGCTCAGCAAATCAACCGCCCGCATCCATTCTTTGGTATCGATGGCCTGCAACGCCCGTTCTTGCAGGCTTTCGACCATTGGCGTTTTATCCACCAGAGCCACCGGCTCGGCCGTACCAATGTTATCCGGCACCGGCTGGCCGGTTAGCACCGCGGCGATGGCCTGCCGCAAGGCGGTGGGGTTTTGAAAACGCTCTTCCGGCCGTTTGGCCAGCATTCGGCTTAATAACGTTTTGACATTATCGGGGATTTCGCCATCGGGCAGGTCAATGGGCGGCGGCTCGCTGGTAATGTGCTGGCTAATGATCGACCACGGGCTTTTGGCATCAAACGGAATATTGCCGCTGAGCAGCTCGTACAGCACAATGCCGGCGGAGTAAATATCAGAGCGAATATCCACCTCCTCGCCCATGGCCTGCTCCGGCGAGGCGTAGTACGGGCTGCCAATAAAGCCAGATTGGGTTAGCGAGGGCAGGGTGGGAATCCGGGCAATGCCAAAATCCAGCACTTTGAGCAGCCCGTTTTCGTTGAGCATCATATTTTGGGGCTTGATGTCGCGGTGAACCACGCCGTGAGCGTGGGCGTGTTCCAGAGCCGTGGCGAGCTGGTCAATAATTTCCAGCGCTTTGCGCCAGGCAAAATAACTTCGCTCCTGAAGCGCATCGTGCAAATCCTGGCCTTCAACGTACTCCATTACCAGGTAATGCAGGTCGCGGTCGGCGCCGTAATCCAGCACGCGGACAATGTGCGGGTCGGTCAGGGTGCTGGCCAGTTTGGCTTCGCGATTAAAACGCTGAATAAAAGAGAGGTCTTCGCCAAATTGAGGGTACAGCAGTTTCAGGGCAACCAGTTCGTTCCCTTTGATGTCTTCGGCCAGATAAACTTTGGCCATCCCACCTGCGCCAATTTCGCGCAGAATTCTATAACGGTTGCCGAGGATGTTCCCAATCAAGGTTTGCCCCTCTTTACACGGTTCCAGGTTGAGAAATTAAGGTGTTGTCAGTACAGGATTGAAAGCAAGCAGTTGTCACGCGCATTCCCCCGGCATTGATTATACCTCACATCGGTTAAATCAGCCAAGATAATAAATAACGCCTGTTATCTTTGCCATTTGAGTTCCGGCTGCGAGGCCAGCCGCTCTAAGCGCCACTTTACCCCCACCGGATAGCCGACCATTTTGGCCACATCGCCGGTGATTCTGATGATGGGCACCCAGCCCGCCGCCTTTAATTTATCCACCAGCGACAGCGGCTGCCACTGCTCCACCAGCCGGCGATAGGGCGTTAAAAACAACCCCGCGCCGCCCAGCAGCGCGCCGGCCAGCCACCACCACGGCGACACCGCCGCCCCCAAAACAAGCAGCAGCGGCAGCGCCCCCAGATAGGTGCCGTACCGGATGGCGTGCCGTTTGCGAAACAAATCGGCTTTGCCATCACCGCGGGCGTACTGGTAATACTGCTTAAAAAAGGCGCGCAGGCTGCCGCGCGGCCGAAAATGAGCCACCGCCGCCGGCGCAAACGCAAACGGGCCAGCCTCGTCGCGCAGCCGAAAATCAAAGATCAAATCCTCGCAAAAATCCAGCCACTCCGGGTAGCCACCCGCCGCCGCCCATGCCGATTTGAGGAACGCCACCGACCGGCTGCTGGGCAAAAACGTGGCCGGGTTGATGTCTGCTATCCGGGGCAGCACCGTGGCCCCCATCGCCACCTCAAACGCCGAGCGGGGATCGGGCACAAAAAAGCCGGAGACCACCGCCGGCGGCGCGGGATTTTCAAACGGTTTGAGCAGTTCGGCCAGCCAGTTGGAGTCCAGCCGCACCCCGGCGTCGGTGCTGGCGATAATCGGGCCGGCAGCGGCCCGGATGGCCATGTTGCGCCCGCGGCTGATGTTGGCTCCCGGCGCAACAATCACCCGCAGCGGCAGTTGCGTGAAGCTTTGCAGCGTATCCACCGTATTATCGGTTGAACCGCCATCAACAAAGATCACTTCATCGGGCCGGCGGGTTTGCGCCGCCAGCGAGTTCAGCAGCCGGGTAATGGATGGGCCTTCATTTAAAACAGTGCAAATTACAGAGACTTTTAAAGACATCGATCTATCTTTAACTTGACGTAATGCTTTATTGTGGCTACGCGCATTTCTGTGGTATAATGTGTCTACATAAAATTATGCGCTGGTGACAGGGTACTGAAACCCACGGGACAAAAACGGTGAAAAACGGATGAAAGCTCGTTACTGGAGTTTAGCTATCGTTCTCATCCTGGTCAACTACATCATCTTTTCGGCGTTGTTCACGCGCCTGATGCAATCTGACTTTGGCGGAGGGCTGGCCACGCGCACGCCGGTGCCCACTTTTACCCCCGCCCCCGCCGACCCGATTGTGATTGTCCCCACGCCCATCCCGGTGACACCGCCGCCCAC
Source organism: uncultured Caldilineaceae bacterium (assembly GCA_964407935.1). Taxonomy (GTDB): domain Bacteria; phylum Chloroflexota; class Anaerolineae; order 4572-78; family J111; genus J095. The sequence continues at coordinate 780 of CAYOXS010000256.1, read as the reverse complement.
CGCCACCTCAACCCCGGTGGTAGCCAGCGCCGCCGAGACCAACGCCAGCAGCAGCGAAACGCTGCCGGCCAGCGCGCCGCCGCCGGCCAATTCCGCCACCGAACCGCAACTTGTTGCGCCGGGCGCGGTCAACATTCGCTCCGGGCCGGGGCTTAATTATAACGTGATTGGCACGCTCAACGCGAATACGGCCATGCCCATTGTCGGCCGCAACGCCGATGGCTCGTGGTGGCAAATCAGCATGCCCAACGGCGTGCGCGGCTGGGTGGCCGGCTCGGTGGTCAGCGCCAGCAACGCCGAGGGCGTACCCGTGGCCGAAGCGCCGCCCGCACCACAGCCGGCGCCGGTTGCGGCTCAGCCTGCCGCCGAAACCAGCGCGCCGGCGCCCCCGCCGGAGCCGGAAAAACCCAAATACCAGTACGAACCCACCGGCTGGTACGACGACGGCAACGCCGGGTTAACCCGATTTTTGGGCGACATCAAAGATTCCAGCGGCAACCCGGTCAACGGCGTTTTTGTGCAGGCCAGTTGCGGCAACTACTCGACCATTTCATACCCGTCCGGCCCGGTGGGCTGGGGCAACTACAATGAAAGCGCCGACTGGCCGCCCGGCTTTTACGACATCACCGTGGATACCAAACCGGTGCCCTGCCTGTGGACTCTGACTATTGTTGACACCGACGACCGCAAAACGGTCAAAGCGCGGCTGTCGGAGGCGGTGCCGGTGGAAATTACCGTGGATAAATCCATTATCACGGCCAACTGGAAAAAGAACTGGTA
>CAYOXS010000255.1:0-8814 GCA_964407935.1 uncultured Caldilineaceae bacterium | reverse complement strand
TTTATATTCCTGATTGGGGAGGAGTTCGGTTAGAAGATGTGGTGCTGGTGACTGATGGCGGGGTGGAGATTTTGACGACGGCGGCCAAGCTGGCGATTTTGGACTGAACCGTCACAAATCCAGTTTGTTCCAAATATCGGTGGGTACCCGGCGACCGCGCTGCCGGTTAAAGTTTAACTGGTACCTTTGCTCGTCACCGGTATCCACCGGCGTGGCGGCGAGATAGCCCTTGCTGACCAGCAGTTGGGCGAGTTGCCGGGCCTGTTCGGTCGTTATGTTCAAATCGGCCACAAAACCACTTTCAGAAATACTGCCCTGGCGGATAATCTTCCCGAATACAGCGGCCAGCGGCGGCGGCAAGTTGATGATTTCAACCTGGCTGATACCGTCGCGGGTCGGATACTCGCTGATTTCCTGGTACAATTCCTCAAACAGAATTTGGTTCGCCGAAGCAGGTTGTCGCACAAGCGCCTCCATTCCTTCAGGCATCAATACACAATACATTATAGAAATTATAACTACTTTTTTATCTGATGTCCAGAAAATCGATATTGAAAAGTATCATTTTGGGTTAGTTTTCTAACTTTTTAAGGTTCGGCGGCTCCACGGAAACTTTAAGTTTAGCCTTGCACGATACCACCAGTTATGGTAATATACACTTGATTAGTATTATGTTAAGTCTTAGGCGGCTGAATTTTGCGCATGGGGCGAGGAGATAATCCATGAGTGACGCAACGAGACCCTCAATGCAGTCGGTCCAAAGAAGCCTGTTCATCGGGGCGCTGATTGGGCTGGTGGTTGGCCTGGTGGTGGGCATTATTGGCTCCATCATCTATGTTCGGCTGAACCCGCCGGTTTACCAGGGGGGAGCCTATCCCAACGAACTGACCAGCGCCTATCAAAAGCATTATCTGGCGATGGTGGTTGATTCTTATATTGTCAACCAGGAACAGCAAGTTGCTCAGGAACGGTTAAAATCGTTTGATGCTGCCGCCAAAATCCAGGCGCTGGCCGAACGCTCGGCCGCGTATGTGGCCGCCGGTCGCCCCGCCGAAGCCCAACTGATCAATGATCTGGCCGTTAAGCTGAAAAGCGCCGAAGGCTGGAGCGATGACGCCATCAAAAGCGTGGTGGATGATTTGACGGCCCGTTACCAAACCGAACCGGCCCGCGCTCAGGCGCTCGGCACATTTAATGCCGCGCTGCTGGGTGCTGCCGCCCCCGCCCCGGCCGAAGCGCCGCCGCCCGCCGATCAGCCAGCGGCACAACCCCCCGCCGAACAACCGGCCGCTCCGCCTCCCGCCGAAGCCGGCGGCCGGTCGTGGTGGCTGTACCTGTTGTGCTGTCTGCTGCTGGGGCTGCTGATTGTGCTGGTAGTACTGCTGCTGGGCGCGCGGCAGCGGCGCAAAGTGCCGGCCCGCCCCGTGATCGAGTGGAAGGGTGAAGGCCCGCCGCCGCTGAAAGTCTGGAACGGCACTTACACGCTGGGGCAGGATATGTACGATGAATTTTTTACCATTGAGACTGAAGATAATGTCTTTTTGGGCGAATGCGGCATGGCCATCTTCGACTCAATCTCCGGCACCAGCCCCAAACAGGTGGTTGCCTTCGATGTCGGTCTCTTTGATAAAACCGACATCACCACCCGCTCCCAAATTTTGATGACCGAATACGCCTACAACAACGACGCCATGCGGGCCAAAGTTGACACCAATCCCCAGGCCGATCCGGTTCTGGCCGAACCGGGCAAGGAATTTGTGTTTGAGTCGGCGGCCATGCGGGTTGAGGGTAAAATCGAAGACATGGCCTACGGTGACGGCAACAAATACTTTGAAAAACTAAAGGTTCAACTGAATTTGTTTGTCAAAGAAGGGGCCGATTTGAAGAAAGGGCAGATGGACGTGCCCGACCAATTTCTGTAAAATTGACACGCCACAAACAAAAAACGCTGTAGGCCGGGGGGCTTGGGGGGTAGCTCCCCCAATTTCTCTCCTACTCTAACTATGGTGAATTGCACTCAAAAAAGGGCGACCGCGGTCGCCCTTTTTTTATACCTGCCCCATTGGCGAAAAGAGCCGGTTGTGCTCTTGCAGGGCAAAACGGTCGGTCATACCGGCAATGTAGTCGCACACGGTGCGATGCAGCCCTTTTTGCTCAATTTGAGCCTGGACATCGTTGGGCAAAATCAGGGGCGTGGTGATGTAGGCTTCAAACAACTCTTTCACAAAACGATGCGCTTTTATCTGCATGCGCATCACCCGCCAGTGCTGGTACAGATTGCGAAACAGAAAATCCTTCAATTCGCGGTTGAGGCGCTCGCCATTTTCAGAATAGGTGATCATATTTTCAGAAGCGCGGCGAATGTCGGCGACGCTTTTGATGTGATGCTGCTCCAGCCGGGCCTGGGTCGCGGTAATCACATCGGTGACTTCTTTGCCCACCAGCCGGCGGATAATCCGGTGCCGGTCCATATCGGTAAAGTGCTGGAGCGGATTGATGCCCAGTTCGCCGGTTACCAACTGCCAGTATTCAATGTCCTTCAATTGGGCCGGGGTGATCATCCCCGAGCGCAGCCCGTCGTCCAGATCGGCGGTGGTGTAGGCAATTTCATCGGTTAAATTGACAATTTGCGCTTCCAGAGTGGGCCGCCAGTCCGGTTCCAGTTCGGTCACGTGGCTGCGGTCGTACTCGGTTTCGTGTTTGAGAATCCCCTCGCGGACTTCCCACGTCAGATTCAATCCCCGGAAATCGGGGAAACGATTTTCGGTTTTTTCCACAATTCTGAAGCTCTGGTAGTTGTGATCAAAACCGCCGTGATCGGCCATCATTTCGTTGAGCGCCGCCTCACCGCTGTGGCCAAACGGGCCGTGGCCCAGATCGTGGGCCAGGCAGATGGCCTCGGTCAGCTCCTCGTTAACGCCGAGCGCGCGGGCAATTGTCCGGCCAATCTGGGCCACTTCAACCGTGTGAGTCAGCCGGGTGCGGTAGTAATCGCCTTCGGTGGTGATAAATACCTGGGTTTTGTATTCCAGCCGCCGAAAAGCGGTGGTGTGGATGATTCTGTCCCGGTCGCGCTGGTAGGCGGTGCGGTACGGGTGTTCATCCTCCGGCACAACCCGGCCCAGCGAATTGCGGCTGAGCTGGGCGTAGGGAGCCAGCCGTTCGGCTTCGGCGGCTTCAATTTCTTGTCGGGTGAACATAATCGACTCCTTTTAAGATTTTTTTCATTATAGCACGGATTCGAGCCGATTTTGCCAAAGCCCCCCCTCTGATTTATGATACCGGCTTATGAGTTCGCAACCAGAATCACCATCTTCAACAATTTCAAGCTGGCGTCAGTTGTTTAACCTGCCCGTCGAGCTGGTGCCGCTCATTGCCTTTTTTGGCTGGTTGTACCACACCACTATGCCTCCCGGCATAAGTTCCTGGGTTGTTGAAGGCTGGGACTCGGCGGTGCTGCAAATAACCGGCAGCACCTGGGGCATTCCTCACTCGCCCGGTTATCCGCTGTACACCATCCTGTCAAACATTTTTGTGCGGCTGGCGGGGTTGATCCCCGGCCTGTCAGGCATGCCCGTAGTCTGGCGGGTAACGCTGTGGTCCACGTTTACCAGCCTGCTCACGCTGATGGTGGTCTATTTGATTGTGCGCCGGCTCACCCGCAATCGCGTACTGGCCGCGCTGTCGCTGGTTGTTTTGGGCGCGAGCTTTGATTTTTGGCGCGGCGCCATCATGGCCGAAGTCTACAGTATGAACGCGCTCATTTTTGCGCTCACTTATTGGCTGGCGCTGGTGTGGGATGGCGACCGGCGCGACCGCTGGCTGGTGCTGTTGGGGGTGGTGTTGGGCGCGGGTGTGGTTCATCACCGCACGGCTTTTATTTTGCCGCTAACCATTGCCCTGTGGGCAACGGTGCGCCGGGAAAAGAAAAAAGAAGTTGATGACGACGCCCCCCAACCGCGCTGGCAAATTATCGGCCGGCGCTGGTTAATTTTGGTTGGCTGCGCGCTGCTACCGCTGTTAACGTACCTGTATTTGCCGTGGGCCGCAGAAAATCGACAGGGCCAAACCTGGCTGTACGCCAACACCGCCGACTGGAACACCTTTTGGTTTGTGGTGCTGGCCCGCGAATGGTGGGGGCTGGTCCACCCGCCGGCGTCGCTGGCCGGCTGGCTCAGCGAGTTGCAGCGCCTGTTTTGGCAGCAGGCCGGGCAAATTACCGCCGCGGGCGCGGTGACGGGGTTGATCGGCCTGTTTGTGACCCGCCGCTACCTTTGGTTATTTGGCCCGCCATTGCTGGCCTTTGTTTTTTTCGGCACCGCCTACAAAGTGGCCGATCTCGACAGCATGCTCATCCCGCTCACCCTCACCCTCTGTCTGGGCATCGGCGCGCTGGCCGGGTTTGTCGTCAGAAACACCGTCACCCGGCTGGTCACGCTGATCCGGTTAAAGGATCAGGAACTGCGCGGCAACAAATGGATCAGCACCACGCTCAGATACGGCATTTCTGGGCTGCTGGCGATTGGCGCATATTTTTTGGTTCGCCCGCTGGCCGACGCCAATTTTATGGCGGTTGATTTGAGCGGTGATTGGCAGGCGGTTGATCTGGTTGAGGAAGTGGTGGCCATTGCCGGCGCGGGCACACCGCTAACAATCATTGGCCAGGATAACAGCGTGCTGCCGGATTTTATTTACGCCCAAACTGTGCTGGGCCAGCCGGTTGAGCCGCTTTCGACCACCACCCTCAGCCGCATGCCCGAAGCCGAAAGCATCGCCCTGTTGCAGAATCGGCTGGCGCAGGAGCGCCGCGTTTTCATCGACATCGAATCACTTGAGCTGGGTTTTATTCCGTGGCTCAATCAAGCCATCGATACCGGCCAGATATTTTTAGCGCCCACCGGCCACCCCTACCTGTGGGAACTGCTGCCGCGCCCCATGAGCAATGTTTTGCCCAATACCGAACAGTGGACCGTAACCCCGGCCGGCCAATTTCTTGACGGCAAGGTGTCGATGATTGCTTTTAGCCAGCGGTTGGTGCGCAAACGGACCGGTTGTTTTTTGCGGCTAACCCTGTTTTGGCGGGCCGAAGCGCCGCTGACCGATGATTATTTTGTTTCCGTGCAGCCGCTGGGCGGCGAAACGGTACTCGATAAAAACGACCATCTGGCCCTGATGCGCGGCTATCTGCCGTTTTCGCAGCTCATCCCGGCCGAAATTGTGCGCGACGAGGTGGATTTGCTGGTGCGCCAGCCGGCGGCGCTGCCGGGCATCAGTTTGGTGGTCAACCTGTATCAGGTGGTGGGCAATCAATTCCCGGCGTTTGGCCAGATCACCCTGCCCATTACCGTTGACCCCAACGGCTGTTCGGGAGGTTAGCCGTGCCGGTTTCGCTCACTCAGGCCGATGGGCTGCACCTGTCAGCCCTGGTCACACTGGCCCAGCTCAACGCCGATGATGCCGCGGCCGGGTTTGCGGCGGGCCTGCTGGCGGCGGCGCTGGCTCAGGTTGACAATCACAGCGTCACCCTGGCCGAGGCGCTGCGTCACCCCGGCCCGGCGTTTGAGCCGCTGCTGGCGGCGCTGCTGGCGCTTGATGGCGAAGTGGCGGCGGTAGTTGATGACGAGCGGCGGGCTTTTCCGCTGGCCGGCTTTTTGAGCTATCGCGCCCGGCTGCCGCTGGACAGATTCCCCCCGGCCGATGTGCGCCTGCCGCCGCTCAACCCCAACGGCCATTATGCGCTGGCCGTGGCCGATGGCGCATATCTGGCGGCGCGCACCGATCTGCACCCCAGCCTGCGGGTAACCGGTCACGTGCGGCTGGTGCTCGCCAACGGGAGCGGCGAACCACGCCGGCTGCTGGCCGTGGAACAGCGGCTGGACCGGCAGGTTCTCACCGAGTCGCTCATCGCTGCCGGTCTGGCCGCGGCTGGCCCTGCTCTTTCCGCCGCCGTTCAGCGGCAAATCACGGCTATTTTGGGCCAACTGATCAAATAAAAATGAGTGATTACAAGTGGGGTATCTGTCATTCTGAGTGACCAGCGGGAACGAAGAATCTCTGATAATTTTGAGAGCTTGCCACTTTCTCAGAGATTTTTCGTCGCTCCGCTCCTCAAAATGACAGTTGGGTAACCTCCCAAATAAAAAAGCCGGGCGTCCAATTTCGACGCCCGGCCAACGGTGTTGCCGCTATTTTACGGGAAGATGCCCCGTTGTTCCAGCGCTTCGGCCACGCGAGAGACGGCCAGCATGAACGCGCCCTGCCGCAGCGACACGTCACGCTGCTGGCTAAAATCGTACACGCGGGCAAAGGCGTTATCCAAAAAATGGTGCAGATTTTTCTGCACTTCTTCAATTTTCCAGGGGAAGGCCTGCAAGCCCTGCACCCACTCAAAATAGCTCACCGTTACCCCGCCGGCGTTGGCCAGAATATCCGGCACTACGGTTACGCCGCGCGCGTTCAAAATTTTGTCGGCGGTGGAGCTGGTGGGGCCGTTTGCGCCTTCAACAATAAACTGGGCCTGAATCTGGTCGGCGTTGAGCGAGGTGATCTGATCTTCCAGCGCGGCGGGGATCAGTACCTCGCACGGCAGCGCCAGCAATTCCTCGTTAGAAACCCTGTCGAGCGCGAATTGGTCTTCGCAGCCTTCCAGCGTGCGGGTTGGCGAGGTGCGGGTGTATTCAAACAAAGCTTCCACGTCCAGCCCGTTGGGGTTAAAATATCCGCCGGAAACATCGCTGACGGCGATGATTTTGCCGCCGTCCTGAGCCAGATAATGAGCGGCCCAGTAGCCCACCTTGCCAAACCCCTGCACCACTACCGTCGCGCCTTCGATGGGCACGTTGTGCCGTTTGAGCGTGCTTTCAGCGATAATGGCCACGCCCAGCCCGGTGGCGTCGGCCCGGCCCAGGCTGCCGCCCAAACTGATGGGTTTACCGGTGACAATTTCCTGGCTGGCCTGCCCTTTGAGCATGCTGTAGGTGTCGCTCATCCAGGCCATGGTGCGCTCATCGGTATTTACATCCGGGGCGGGAATATCGGTTTTGGGGCCGATGATGGGCATAATGGCATAGGTGTAGCGGCGAGTCAGCCGCCGCAGTTCGGTTTCGGTGAGATTTTTGGGGCTAACCGAGATGCCGCCTTTAGCGCCGCCGTAGGGTAAATCCAGCACGGCACATTTCCAGGTCATCAACTGCGCCAGCGCGGTTACTTCTTCAATGCTCACGTCGGCGTGGTAGCGAACGCCGCCCTTGCAGGGGCCGCGCACGCTGGTGTGCTGCACCCGGTAGCCGGTGTACACTTCAATGTCGCCGTCATCGGTTTCAATAGGCAGCGATACGGTTAACGAGCGTTCACAGGTACGCAGCACGCGCAGAATGTTGGGGTTCAGGTTGAGCCGTTCGGCGGCGTCATCCAGGTGGTTTTGGGCCGAGTACAGCATGCGCATACCCGGTGTGTCTTGAATTTGGGCCTTGATAACTGGCCCGTCTCTGGTTACAGGTGGTGCTAAAGTCATTTGTTTTTCCTTTCAAACTCCATTGTTTGGTGCGCCACATGGCGGCAGGTGAGAGTATAGCACACCTGCCGGGCTTTTTCTAGACCCCATATGTTGGGGTTAAATTGACGGCCAACCCTAGATATAGTATCGGTGTGATGTGCGGGTAAATAACTACTTGTCAACTCATCACTTTACTGTTATAATATTATGGCAAGTTGAGTGGATGTTAGCGTAAAGGGGAACGGCGATGGCAGTATCATTAGAGTTAGCCATTTCCGCTATCAGGGCGGGACGCAAGCAAGAAGGCCGGCAGTTGCTTAATTTGCTCATCCAGCAAAACCCCAACGATGAAAAAGCGTGGTTGTGGATGAGCAGCGTGGTTGAAACCGATGAGCAGCGCGCCCGGTGTTTGTATCACGTGCTGTCGATCAATCCCGGCAGCCAGTTGGCCCGCAAAGGGTTGCAGGTGTTGGGCATTGTGCTGTCAGACTCGCGGCCCGTGCAAATCCCCCGCGATTCACAGCCTATTCACATTCCCAAACCAACGCCGCCCGCCGGCGAAAACGGCAATCGCAGCCCGTTTTTGATCGACCCTCAAACCGTTACCCAGGAGCTGCCCTTTACGCCAATTACCCCGCCGTTTCAGCAAAGTGTGGTGCAGGCCTCGCCGGAAATTTTGGCGCTCAAAGTTGATGACGACGACGAGCCTGCGCCGGCCCGGAGCCAGCTGCCCGAACCCAACCCGGCCCCCGCTGCCCAACCCGAGCCGGAGTCGGAATATGTGGTGGTTTACCCGGGGATAGAGACCCAGGGACTACCCGCGCCCGGCAGCAACAGCGAGACCGAAGCCGAAACAACGCCACCCAAAGCTGAGCCGGCCCTCGCGACCGCGGAAAAAACAGCGCCGCTGCTTTCCTCGGTTGAAACGCAGATGATGCCGGAGCCGCCCAAACCAGCTGCACCCTCAACCCAAAACGGCACGCCCCTCACCGATACCGGCCGGCTGCCGCAGGTGTTTCAGCCCGGCGCAACCGGTACGGCGTCGTCAACCGCGCCCAAACCGGATTCTAAGCCGTTCCAGCCCACGCCCCCGCCGCCGGCTCAAAAAGGAGATGTTTCCGCGCCGCCGCCCGAAACCAGACGGTCGCAGCCGGTTTTGGTCAATTACCCGGATCCCAATGCGGGGATGCCCTATTATTACGGCCAGCCGTCCATGCCGCAAGTGGATTACAACCCGCAGTTTCCGCCACGGCCCGATGTCCACATGCCGGGGTTTCACTCGGCGGCAACCATGAGCATGCCCCTGCCGGGGCCGTACC
>CAYOXS010000254.1:5340-8873 GCA_964407935.1 uncultured Caldilineaceae bacterium | reverse complement strand
GGTCGCGAAGCTTTTTCATCCCCTACCATACTTGTGGGTAATCACCGAGCCAAATAATAATGTGATTGAGGCGGGCCTGGCCCGCCTCAATCACATTGATTTTTACACCCGGTCTACAAATTCCCGGTTGTGTACCTCAACTGGTACTTTCATCAATTCCAGAATGCCGCGGGCCACGTGGTCGGAGTAGCGGCGAAAGGCTTCTTCACCTTTTTCAGCGGTGGCGCGGAGCGGGTTGCCAATGGTGCCGGACTCGATGAATTCGTGGTGGTCCATCGGGAAAGTGAAGTATTTGTAGCCGTCAAATTCAATATCGGGCATGCCATCTTTTTTCTCAAAGCTCTTGGGCAGAAAGCCGGGGATGTGGGCCAGCGTCTTTTCGGCGCGGTCCATGCGCACGTAGTTGGTGCCGTCCACCACATCGCGGGCCAGCATCTGCGAGGTTTCCAGCTCGCTGGCGTGCCAGCCGGGGGTTTCTTCCGGCGGGTTTTCCATCAGCCCTTTCATTAACCCCACGTAATTTTCCATGTAAGGTTTAACAAAGCTGATCAGCGCGCCGGTTTCGTAGCGCAGTTTGCGCAGCACCGGATCAACCACTTTGACGTTTGAGCCGTGGCCGTTGATAAAAATAATGCGGTTAAAGCCGTGATGAATCAGGCTGCGGGCCACATCGTACATCAGGTTGAGCAGGGTTTCGGCGCGGATGGTGATGGTGCCGCGCCCCATGCCGGGTTTGTGCATGTGCTGCGGTGAGTAGCCGGTCCAGATGCAGGGCGTGTAAAGCACGTGGATTTGCTCGGCCACCCGGCGCGAGACTTCTTCGGCGGTGACGGTGTCGGTTTTGAGCGGCAGGTGGGGGCCGTGCTGCTCGGTGCTGGCCACCGGCACCATGATGATGTCTTTGGTTTTGAGGTACTCCTGAATATCGACAAATGTCAGATCGACGATGTTGTAAGAGCGGAATTGTCCGTTGTCACTCATAGGTTTTCTCCTTTGAAAAAAAGCAAATCTAGTAAATCGTAGGTCGGGCTTGCAGCCCGACAGTCACGCTGCAAGCGTGACCTGCTCCTGTGAGATGTAGGGGCGCGTCGCGAAGCGCCCTACCACATATTTACTCAATCAAATCCAGCAGCAGCTCCGCCACCTCCACCCCAAAATCCGGCGCGTTGATGTGGGTGTCGTATTCCAGCAGAGGCACGTCCCGGCGCAGATTGGCCCGGAGTTCAGCCAGAAAAGCAGCGTCGGCGTCGGGGTCCCAAAACACGCCGGCCGGCTGATCGTTTTGGGGCGGATAGCTGGGGATCGATAGCCCCTGCGTGGGAAAGGCAATTTTCAGTTTGCCGGTAGCCGGGTTGAGCCGCTCGGCAAAGCGGCGGCCCAGCTCTGCCATTTCCGGCTTGAGCGTGCGCACCAGCGTAAACACCGGGTTGTGGGTGTAAATGGGCCGGCCGCGCAGCTTGTCCGGCACTTCTTCCGGCGGGCCGTGGACGGTAAAGTCGATGCAGCCCGGCACTACCACCTGCGGTAACCCCAACTGGCCAATGGTGCGCAGCCGGTTTGGCCCGCCGTTATGGAAGCCGCCCACAAGTTCGTCGGCCAGCTCATCGGTGGTGTAATCAATTACGCCGCTAAACAGCCCCTGCCCGGCCAGCTCTTCCATCGCCGGGCCGCCGACACCGTTGGAATGAAAAATGATCGCCTCGATGCCCTCTTCGGCCAGTCGCTCTTTGGCGGCCATTACCGCTTTGGTGGTATTGCCCAGCATGGTGATGGCCACGTATTTAGCACCGGCGGTCAGGTCGATCACGTGGCCATGTTCGGCCATGCCTTTGAGCGCGGCGGCCATATTATCAAAAATGGTGGTGCTGATGGGATTCAGCCCCAGAATATCGACGATGGAGTGGATGACCATCACATCTTTGAGGCCGATGAGCGGGCCAAAGTGGCGTTTGCCGGAGGCAATGGGCGTGGCGATGAGTTTTGGTACGCCCACCGGCAGCGCCTGCATGGCGTGGCCGCCCATTACCGCGCCTTCCGCGCCGCCCAAACAGGCCGCGCCGTGCAGCCGGCCCTGGGCGTACAAATCCAGCAGCACTTTGCGCACACCCTGCATCATCTGGTGCACAGCCGCGCCGCGGCTGCCGGCATTGCGAATAGCGTCGATTTGGCTGCCGGCGGCTATGGCGACGGCTTCACGGCTGAGGTCCGGCTCAATATCCAGCGGGCCGCCCAAAATGCCAGAGTCGATGACCAGCGCGTCCAGCCCCAAATCGCGGCAGCGGTCGCGCAGGTAGGCAATTTCCGGCCCTTTGGTGTCCAGCGTGCCGATCAGGGCAACCGTTTTTGGCATAATTCTCTCCGAGTCATCATCTTTCTTGCCGTTACCAGGAAGCCACCCCCACCTTTTCAATGGCGTGGCGCAGGGTGTCGCCGGACTCTTGCACCAGCCAGGTGTAAAACTCGTCAGACAGCACGCCGCTGCCGTGGTCCTGAATGAATTTGAGCTGTTCCGGGGTCAGTTCGGCTTCGGCGGCGGCCACGGCGTTTTTGTAGGGGTTGGCCGGGGTGCGGTCGAGCGGGGCCACAAATTCAACGGTGAGGGCGTCGTTGTAGCCGGCGGCGGCCAGGGTAGTCACCAGCCGCACCCAGTCGTAATCACCCTGCCCGCAGGCCATGCGGTTGTTATCGGCCACGTGGAAAGCGCGCAGCCGCGGGGCGGTGTTGAGGATGGCCTGCCACAGGTTAGCTTCTTCAATGTTAATGTGGAAGGCGTCCAGGCAAACGCCGCAGTTGGGGCCTACGGCTTCGGCCAGCAGCAGCGCCTGATCGTGGCGGTTGAGGAAGTTGGTTTCAAAGCGATTGAGCGGTTCCAGCCCCAGCACCACGCCGGCGGCTTCGCTGTGGGCGTAAATTTCCTTGAGACCTTCCACCGCCCAGGCCCATTCTTCTTCCGGGCTGGCCATCGGCACAACTTTACCCACCTGCGAAGGCACAATGGTCATCTCCCGGCCTTCCAGCTCTTTAACCATCGTGACGCAATCTTTAATGTACTGAACGCTGCTGGCGCGTACGGCTTCATCGGCGTGGATCAGGTCTCGCCCGGCAAACATCAGCGACACAGAACCAAAGCAGAACAGGTTATTTTCCTTGAGCAGCTTGCGGACTTCTTTGGTGTTGTATTTGGCCGGTTCGCCCTCAATTTCAATACTCTGATAGCCGCATTTGGCCAGCCGCCGAATGGTGACGTCAATCGGTTCGGCCCTCATCCAGTTGTGCATTGACAGAAACATTATGATTTGCCTCCTTGGAAATAATTGTTAATCGACATTGATTTATGCAACCGCACCCGGTGTGCGGATTGGCAACAACAGTGTTGATCCGCCAGCTCAGCCCAGTAGTTCGGCCAGAAGCCTGATTTTGAGTTTGCGCCCGGCCAGTTGGCTTTTGAGATAGGCCGCCGCCAGCGGCGAATCGGTGACGATGGTTTTGGCCCCCAAATGCAGCGCGTAATCCAGCCGTTGGGCGGCCAGCCC
>CAYOXS010000254.1:0-5240 GCA_964407935.1 uncultured Caldilineaceae bacterium | reverse complement strand
ACCGGGCCAAGGCCGATGTCATCCAGCCCGGCGGTCAGCTTGTCGGCCAGCACCGCCGACAACAGTTTGATCGACATGCCGGCGGGCAGCGGTACCCCCAGCGCCGGGTAGGCTTTGGTCAATATCCAGGCTGTTTCCGGGCCATCGGCAATAACCGAGGTTATGCCTGCCGCTTTCAGCCCGCCAACCACGTGCTCGGCGCGTTTGCGGGCTACATCCCACGCACCCAGAGCGTAGGCCAGCGCGCCGGTAGAGGTGCTCCAGGTGGTGGCCGCAACGCCGGCCTGCCTGAGCGCCGCTTCCAGCGGTTCCAGCGCCGAGTCGTCTTCCAGTTGGGTCACTTCGCCGGCCAGCAGCAGGGTGTCGCTGTGCTTTTCCGGGGCGGCAGTGACCAGCGGCTCGGTGCCGGCGACCACTTTTTTAACCACCTCGGGGGCCAGCCCGGCTTCCCAAATATCGGCGCGGGCAGCCAGCATGTACTGGCTCACGGCGTAATGCTGAATTTCAAAGGCTTCGCTGATGCTGTCGAGTGTGGATTGGTAGATCAACTCCACACTGCGGGGGTCCCAACTGATCATGTTGTGCGCGGCGCGCCACATCATAATAATCCGGGCGCGGGTGGTGTGGCTTTCCAGTTGAGTCAGGTTAGAAACTTCACCAACCGGCTTGGCCTGCGGCGAGAAACGAAGCTCATACAATTCCTGAGTAAATGGTAGTAAGTGGCTCATTGGTCTCCCTCTCTAGCGTGTCGGGCCAAAGCCCATTTTGCCGGGGTTAAGAATATTGTGCGGATCGAGCGAGTTTTTCAGCCCCTCAAAAACCTGAAAGGCCGGGCCGTACTGGCCGCGCACGTGGCGGGCCAGCTTCAGGCCAACGCCGTGGTGTTCGTTGAGCACCGCACCGTATTCCAGGTTAACCCGCACGGCCAAATCCCAGATTTCGTTGTGCAGGGCCAGGGCTTCGTCGGCGTCCTGCGGCGGATTTTCAATGATAAAGCGGTCGTACGACATCACGCCCCAGGCGTACCAGTGTGAAAAGTGGGCGTAGTAAAACAAATCCCACTGTTTGTAGGTTTCTTCCAGCGCTTTCTTTTTGGCGTAATACAGCGGCAGCAGCTTTTCGTAGGTGCAAACGGTGTCGAGCGTGCCAAACATCCACGGCAAATCGAGCGCCTTGGGCGAAAAATAAAAGTCGTAGCGATGCTCCCACCAGTGGCGGCCGTGCTCTTCGCCCAAATCTTCGCCGCCCAGCTCTTCGCAAATGTTAAACGCGAGTCGTTCCTGGGCGTCAACCACGTCGCGCCAGCCATCAAAGCCGATGACCATGTACGAGCCGTGGTCCACATCTGTGCCGAGCACGCGCCGCACCGTTTTAATGGTTGATGGCTCGTCGTACAGGCGGATGACCAGCGGCTGCAGTCGATCCAGCATAATGCGGCGGCCGGCTTCCATGCCGGATTTCATATCCGGGAAGAGGAACGAGCGGAAGCGGCGCTCTTCTGGCAGGCGTTCCAGCCGCATGGTGGCTTCGGTGATAATGCCAAAACTGCCTTCCGCGCCCACAAACAGTTGCAGCAGGCCCGGCCCGGCGGCGTGGTTGGGTACCGGCAGGGTGCGAATCACATCGCCGTTGGGCAGCACCACTTCCATCGCCAAAACCATGTCTTCGGCTTTGCCATATTTGGTAGAGACCGTGCCGGAACCGCGGCAGGCCAGGTAGCCGCCCAGCGTGGCTGAATGCACCGAAGCCGGATAGTGCGGCATGGTAAAACCCTTTTCGTTGAGGGCGCATTCCAGTTCGTAGCCGTTAATGCCGGCCTGCGCCGTAACGGTGTACGAGGTTTCGTTAATTTCAACAAGGCGGTTGAGCCGTTTCATATCCACAGAAATGCCGCCGTACACCGGCATGGTGCCGCCCTGCGTGCCGGAGCCGCCGCCCCACGGCACCAGCGGAATTTTGTGCAGGTTGGCCAGTTTGACCACCCGCGACAGCTCGTCAACGGTGTTGGGCGCTACCACGTAATCCGGCAGAGGGGGTACCTGGCCGCGATCGATGAGCATGCGCGGCAGCCAAAAATAGTCGATGCCGTAAATGGTGCGGTCGGCTTCGTCGGTAAGCACGTAATCCTTGCCGACAATATCCTTTAATTCATTGGCAATCATCTGTTTCTGAAGGGGATACATTGATTATTCCAACTCCTTTGGATGAAAGTTGGGTTTACCAGCGGGTAAACCGGAAAAGAAACCGATCCAACACATCGGGATTGGGCCGATTAATAACGCACCAGCCGCTTGAACATGCTCTGCCGGAGCTGCTGGATGTGTTCGCGGGTCAGGTTCTCGGCCTCTTCGGGGTTTCTGTTGAGAATGGCGTCGATAATCTGGCGGTGTTCAATAGTGCAGGCCACAATGCGGGTGTCGGTGGTTTGTTCGTCGATGGCGGTGTAGTGGACGCGGTTTCTGGCTTGCAGCACCAGTTGGCCCAACAGCCGGTTGGGGCAAAAATTGCTCACGGTTTCGTGGAGCGTGCTGTCGGCGCGCGACCATGTGGAGCGGTCGCCTACGGTAGCAGCCTGTTCCATCACTTCAATGCATTCTTTCAAAATAGCGCGGGCTTCGGGGGGGAGCGCTTCGGCGGCCAGCCGGTAGAGTTCCGGCTCCAGCAGTTCGCGGATGTGGACCACTTCCAGCACTTCCTGAATAGAGGGCGCGGCCACGGTAATGGCCCGGCCGGGGATAATCTGGACAATACCTTCCTGGGCAAGCTGCTGCAGCGCTTCTCGGACGGGGGTGCGGCTGATGCCGAGCGCTTTGGAGAGCCGGTTTTCAGAGAGCGGGTCACCGGGTTGGAGATCGGCGTGGCGGATGGCGTCTTGCAGTCGTTCATAGGCCACCTCGCGGAGCAGACGGGAGTCGGTTTCTTCCGGGGTGGTTTTTTCGGCAAGATACCTTTCAATTTTTTCCATTGAGTCTGCCATAGAAAACCTGCCTCATTGCATGGAATTTTATTGGGTTCAAATTAGATTTAAAAATTCCCCGCTGTAAACTTTTTGGGGATGTCCTTTTACAGGCGGGGTTCTTATACTGCCTGTATACAGGTAGTGTGGAAAAATAATACAACAGCTATGCCGATTTGTCAAAAACAAAATACCTTACTTTTTGCGCGGCCGGTATTTGCGCCGGCCCCCCCGTGCGCCGCCGCCCAGATTCTCGGTGAATGTGCAGCCTTCGGCGTAGCGCGAACAACCCAAAAACGGGCCATATTTGCCTTTTTTAACCACCAGACTACCTTGACCGCATTGGGGGCAGGGCTGCCCGGCTTTATCTGATGGCGGCAGAGCCGCCGGTTGGCTTCCCCGCGACCGGCCCGCGCTGCCTCGTTTGGGGCGCGCTGTTTCGGCAATTTTGGCGGCCGGCTGGCGGTTGGCCGCGGCGGCCACCAGCGCCCGGTCTACTACCGTTTTGAATGGCGCGTAAAATTCCTGCATAATCGCCAGCCGGTTGGCCGCGCCCCGGGCAATCCGGTCCAGATTTTCTTCCATTTCCGCGGTAAAGCTCACATCAACCGCCAGTTGTACGTGTTGTTCCAGCAACTCGCACACCTGCATCCCCAACGGGGTGGGGAACAGTCGCTTTTTTTCCAGCCCCACGTATTTGCGGTCTTTCAAGGTTTCAACAATGGTGGCATACGTACTGGGTCGGCCCAACCCCAGTTTTTTGAGCGCGCCAATCAACTGCGCCTCGGTGTAGCGAGCCGGCGGCTGGGTAAAGTGCTGCTGCGAGCGCAACTGGTGCAGCAAAAGCGAGTCGCCCTGCGCCAGATCGGGCATCTGCTCATTTTCAATGCCCTCGGCCTGCCCGTTTGCGGCGGCGGGGCGCGATGGCGGGCGGGCTTCTTCGGCATCGGCATCAACCCCGTACACCTTCAAAAAACCGGCAAAACGCAGGGTGCTGCCCGTAGCCCGGAACAAATAAACGGTGGGCCGGCGGCTGATGAGCGTTTCAATATCTACGGTGATGGTGTCGTACAGGGCCGGTTTCATCTGGCTGGCAATGAAGCGCCGCCAGATGAGCCGGTACAGCGCGTGCTGCTGGGCGGTTAAATACGGCTCGATGCCTTTGGGCGTGCGCTGCGGGTCAACCGGGCGGATGGCTTCGTGCGCCTCCTGCGCGGTTTTGTCGCGGGTTTGGTAGATGGGCGGTTGGGCCGGCAGGTAGGCTTCGCCAAAATACTGGGCAATTACCGCCCGCGCCGCTTCCTGCGCTTCGGGGGCCACGGCCACGCTGTCGGTACGGATGTAAGTGATCAGGCCGACGGCTTTGCCCTCGGCCAGAGTCACGCCTTCATACAATTCCTGGGCCAGTTTCATGGTTAAGCGCGGATTGAAGCCGAGCTGACTGGACGCCGCCTGTTGCAGCGAGTCGGTGGTAAAGGGTGGGTACGGTTTGCGCAGGCGCACGCCTTTTTCCACGCGCTGCACCCGCCAGTCAGCGCCGCGCAGATCGGCCAGCACCTGCTGCGCGTCGGCCTCGGTTTTGAGCGCCGGCTTTTCACCCTTGATTTTAAACAACGACGCCCAGAATTTTTGCTGGGCCGGGTCGCCGGTTTTTGAAAGCTCAGCCTCAATACTCCACCACTCTTCCGGCACAAAAGCGGCAATTTCGCGCTCGCGGGTGACCACCAGCCACAGCGCCGGCGACTGCACCCGCCCGGCCGACAGCCGTTTGCGCCCCGACAGCCCGGCCCACAGCACCGGGCTGACCATGTAGCCCACCAGCCGGTCGATGACCCGGCGGGCGGTTTGGGCCTCAACCAGCCCGCGGTTAATGGGGCGCGGCGCGGCCAGCGCGGCCCGCAGGTCGGCCTGGGTGATGGCGCTAAAAGTGATGCGCTGAATTTTGCCGGCGGCACTGCGGCCCAGCCGCTCGGCCACATGCTGGGCAATGGCCTCGCCTTCGCGGTCCAGATCGGTGGCCAGGTACACGGTTTCGGCGGCGGTGGCGGCTTTTTTTAGTTCGTCCAGTTTTTTGCCTTTGCCGCGAATGAGCTGCAATGTGGGCGTAAAATCCTGCAGGTTGACGTGCAGATCATCGGCGGGCATTTCCAAAATATGGCCGCTGGTGGCCTGCACACTATAACCCGCACCGAGCATCCCTTTGATGGTACGGGCCTTTTTGGCCGATTCGACGATGAGTAGATTTTTGGTCACAATTCAATCCTGATGTTTTTTACTGCTGGGG
>CAYOXS010000253.1:6895-8875 GCA_964407935.1 uncultured Caldilineaceae bacterium | reverse complement strand
CTCTCCCTCAGGGAGAGGGGGGCAGGGGGGTGAGGGTTAGCCAACTCTATTTTCAGAGGAGTACATTTTGTTGAAAATCCTACTTGCCAGCCCTGAGTCCGAAGTTTGGAATAGCCGCAAACACATCCACATGGGTTTGGGCTACCTGGCCGGCTCGCTGCTGGCCAACGGTTACCATGTTGATATTTACGACTCGTCGGTGGAAGCCGACGTTGAGTCGCTCGATGCCCGGCTTGGCCGCGAACATTTCGACGTGGTCGGGCTGTCGGCCCCCACCCCGCTGATCAACGCCGCCTGGGAGGCTGCCGCCATCGCCAAGCGCCACGGGGCGATCACCATTTTGGGCGGCCCGCATCTGACTCTGCGCCCGCACGAGTCGATGGAAAAAGAGATGGTCGATTTGGTGGTGCGCGGTGAAGCCGAGCGGACCATTGTTGAAATTGTGGCCGCGCTGGAAAAACAGGCTGAAATCGACCGGCAGCTGAATGGCCAAAATTCCGTCGGGCCAAAATTATTCCACCCCGATGCCGGTTGGAGCCGGATTTTGGGCCTGAGCTGGCGCAACCTCGACGGCAAAGTACAGCACAACCCGGACCGGCTGCTGTCCGACGACGTGGACGCCATTCCGTTTCCGGCGCACCACATGTTCAAAATTGATCGCTACACCAATCTCAACCCGCTCACCGACGGCCTGGATATGAACGCCCGCGCTTTCACCATCGTTACCAGCCGGGGCTGCCCCTACAAATGCACCTACTGCTCCAAACCCATCACCGGCGACACCTGGCGCGGCCGCAGCGTGGACAACGTCATCGCCGAGTGGGAATGGCTGGTGAAAGAGCTGGGTGCAACGGAAATCGGCATTACCGACGACATCTGGAATCTGGACCGCGACCGGGCCAAAGCGCTCTGCCGCGGGCTGATCAAAGCCAACCTCAACCACGTGCCGTGGGTCACCATCCACGGGATGAAGGTGAACAACACCGATCAGGAGTTGTTCAGCCTGATGAAGCAGGCCGGCTGCAAACGGGTTGGCTTTGGCGTGGAAAATGGCGATGACTGGATGCTGCGCAACGTCATCAAAAAAGGTCAAACCGTCGATATGGTGCGGCACGCGTTTAAACACGCCAAAAAAGCCAGGCTGCAAACGATGGGCTTTTTCATTTTTGGCATGCCCGGCGAAACCGAAGAATCGATGGAAAAGACCATCAAACTGGCGATGGAACTGGACCCCGATCTGGCTCACTTTATGATGGCTGCGCCCTTCCCCGGCACGGCCATGTGGGAGCAGTTGGTGGAGCACGGTCACATTTTTGAAAACGCGCTCGAGTGGGACCAACTGGCGATTCAGGAAAACAAGGCCCACTTTGCCTTTGGCAACCTGGAAAAAGAAACCGTGGAGCGCAAATGGCACGAAGCCCATCGGCGCTTTTACCTGCGCCCCAAACGCATTATGCGCATCGCTGCGCGCAAAGATACCTGGCAACGGTTCCCCTATTACCTTAAAACTGCCGCCAACATGCTGCTCGGTTTGGGCGAGCGTGAAGCGACGGCGGCCTAAGAAAGTGGGGTGGGTTAGGTGAGGAGGATGAGTGGGGTGAGTTAGTTTATTGCTCACCAAACTCACCAAACTCACCAAACTCACCAAACTCATTCAACTATGTTACGATTACTCCCCAAATTGCCCCTGTACTGGGCCTATCGCAAATTTGGCTGGCCCATGATGCTGCCCTTTTCCATTGTTGTCAGCGTCAGTTATCGTTGCAACAGCAAGTGCCAAACCTGCGATGTGTGGCGCAAACCCAACGATGACATGACGCTGGCGGAGTGGGACAAAACCTTTGCCAGCATTGGCCGGGGGCCGCTCTACTTTACTTTTACCGGCGGCGAGCCGTTTCTGCGCAAAGACACCGTCGAGATGGCGCTGTCGGCCTACACCCACTGCCGCCCGGCGGTCATCACCATCCCCACCAACGGCAT
>CAYOXS010000253.1:0-6795 GCA_964407935.1 uncultured Caldilineaceae bacterium | reverse complement strand
ATTGCCGACTATCTGAGCCAGAAAGCCCGCGAGCGGCGGGTGAGCGGTTTTGCCCGCATCACCCAGGCTTTCCGCGCCGAATATTACCAGTTGGCCAAAAAAACCCTGTACGAGCACAAACAGGTTATCCCTTGTTACGCCGGCTGGGCAAGCTGCCAGATTGCCCCCAACGGCGATCTGTGGAGCTGCTGCATCCGCGCCGAGGGGGCCGGCAACCTGCGGGACAACGACTACGATTTGAAGCGCATCTGGCGCAGTGAAGCGATGGCCCGGCTGCGCGGCAGCATCTATCGCGGCGAGTGCAATTGCCCCATGGCCAACGCCAGTTACGCCAACATGCTGCTCCACCCGCCCACAATGGCCCGAGTAGCGGCCACAGTTGTTACCCCCTGATTTGCTCCCCAAAAAATAACAATATGCTGCTGGCTCAGGGAGTCGATAACATTTTTTGTGTTGCGTGTTGCGTATTTTAACCAGTACGGAACACGCAACCGCATTACGGTTGATAAATTCCCAAAGAGCCACCCGGTTTTGCCCGCACGCAAAGGTTTGACCTTTTATCGAGTATATGTAATATAAACAGAACTCTTAATCATAAGGCAAGGGTCTATGTCTCAAATTGAAACTCAAATGACGGGTGATCCCTTCAAAGATCACCTGGTAGTCACCCACTCGGACGAGAACATTGAAAGATTTCCCATCCCCGAGGGGGATGCAACCGTAATGCGAGTAGGCCGTGAGCTGGACAACGATGTCATCCTCACCGACCCGCGCGCGTCACGGCACCACGCCGAGGTGCGGCGGCAGGGAAATGTGATTGAAATTAAGGACCTTGGCAGCGCCAACGGGGTGTTGATCAACGACACGAAGATCGAGTCAGACACCTGGACGCCGCTGCCGCCCAATCAAACCGCACAGTTAGCTGAAACAAAGCTGGTCTGGGAAAAAGCCAAATCCTCGCAATCGACGGTGGTGATGGCCCGCCAGCATCGGGTCGAAACAAAAGTCGGTGACGTGCCGCCGCGGGCGGCTCATCCCGTGGTTCAACCCACGCCAACCCCCGCCGAAAAGAAGCCGGTGGTGGCCCTGCCGGTGGTGCTGGGCATTGGCATAGTCATTGCCCTGCTGGTTTTTGTGGCGGTGTTGTATCTGTTTGTGTTCAACCGCCCCGCCGAGCAGGCAGCCAACCCAACCGGCGTCGGCACCCCGGCGGCAACTGTTGGCCCGCGCCAGGAGGGCAGCCTCAACCAGCAAAGCACCAGCATCGAGCCAACCGCCACCCCCACTCCCTCGGGGCCGCAGTTGGCCATCCCCCTGGTTGATCTGACCAAGCTGCAAGTCAGTCCCATCATTTTTGGGGCGTCGCCCAGTACCAACAGCGCCTATCTTTTTATCAGCGTCCGGGTTCGCAACGCAGGTAATATTCCCTTTATTTTTTCCATCAGCAATTTTTCTTTAAAGGACCGGCGCAGCGGCAAAATTTTTACCGAAGCCGGGGCCAACACCAGCGAACTGTACCTGAAACAGCTCGGCGCTATCGACCGTTTTACCAATTTGGCGCTGACCCCCGGCGGCAGTGTGCCGGGCAGCCTGGTTTTTGAGCTTGAAATTGATACCTACGATCTGGAGCTTATTTTTGACGCGCCGGATGTCGCTCCGGTGGTTATTGGCTCCGGTACCATCAACATGCGCCGAGAGCTTGATCTGGCGGCCGGCACTCCCGCCGCGGCGCTCGATGAAGCCGCCGGCAGTTCGCCGACCGGTACGCCCACCGCCGCGCCCACGCCCACCGCCACCCGCCCCCCGGATATCCCCTCGCCGGTGGTGGTTTCGCGCAGCGCGCTGGCTGGCACCATCGCGTTTCCGGTGTACGATGGCGAAACGTTCAACATCTATTTTGGCGATGTGGCCAGCGGCCAGACCCGCTTTTTCCGCTCGCAGGCCAGCCAGCCGGCTTTCAGCGATGACGGCTCAAAAATCGCCGTCCATTCCTGGGATAACACCTCGCGGGGATTGGTAACAATGGGCGTCGATGGTTCCGCGCCGCGGCTGGTGGCCAATTTTGGCGAAGACCAACTGCCAACCTGGACCGCCGATGGCAGTGACATCGTTTTCCTCACCCGCCGCACCGGCGACAGAAAATCTAACCTGCGCGTGGTTGATGCCAACACTGAAAAAAGTGAAGGCGATATTCTGGGTGAGGGCGAATTTCCCACCATCGGCGCGACGGGCAAAATGGTGTTCAAAGGCTGGGGGAATACCGCTTTTGGGCTGCGCTCGGCATCATCGGGTTTTGATGATGTCAAAACTGTAACCAACGTTGAAACTGATACCGCGCCGGCCATTTCACCCGATGGTTCGCAGGTGGCGTTTATGTCCCGCCGTGAAGAAAACTGGGACATCTACGTGGTTAATATCGATGGTTCCGGCCTGCGCCGCCTCACCACCGACCCGGCCCAGGATGGCCTGCCGGTCTGGTCGCCCGATGGCAACGCCATCGCCTTTGTCAGCGATCGCGGCGGGGTGTGGGCCATTTGGGTAATGACCCCCGATGGCAAAGGCATCAGCCAGCTCTTTACCATGAACGGCACCCCCGACGGGTTTATTGGCAACGATACGTATGCCAGCCGTGGCTGGGCCGAAGAACGCATCAGTTGGACCAGCGCCGAACTGGTCGAAACAAAGTAATTTCAAGGGGGCGACCGACAGGTCGCCCCTCTTCATCCCGGCCAAAAAATAACCGGGGTTATTTAACTTTATCAATAAAAAAGTTTATAAATAATATAAAAATTGACAAAAATCGATAACGCTTTATAATCAGGTTTTCTGTATCCGGCACGGGTAAAAATTGGGTAGGGGCGTCGCGAAAACCCAACATTGTCAGCCCCGCTTATTTTTTAGGACAAGGATAGTCACACACAGAGGGGATAATTTTTCTTTTTCGGGCAGGAGACTCTTCGCCGCGCTCAGGGTGACACAATTGAACACACCCTGACCCCCGACTCCTAACTCCTGGCCCCTATTTTCAAGGGAGGTAGTTTTGTGGCCAAAGTATTGTGGGTAGAAAAACAAATCGACTACGAACCGCAGGGCATCATGTCCATGTCGGCGGTGCTCAAAGAGGCCGGCCACGATGTGCAACTGACCATCGCTGCCCAGGAAAATCCCGTAGAATTTGCCAAATCCTACCAGCCGGACATCATCGGCTACAGCATGATGACCGGTTCTCAGCACTATTACTTTAAATTGAACCGGGCCATCAAACAGGCGCTCAACGGCCACAAACCTATGTCGGTATTTGGCGGGCCGCATGCCACCTTTTTCCCGGATATTATCCACGAGCCGGGTGTTGACGGCGTGTGCGTTGGCGAGGGTGAAGGCCCGCTGGTCGATCTGGCCAATTCGCTGGACAAAGGCGGCCTGGACCCCAACATTCCCAACTGGTGGTTTGATGTTGACGGCGAAATTGTCAAAAATCCGGTGCGCCCGCTCATCCGCAAATTGGGCGATTTGCCCATGCCCGACCGCGGCCTGGTTTACAGCAAACATGCGGTCACCCGTAACAGCCCCATCAAACACTTTATGGCCAGCCGCGGCTGCCCGTACAACTGCACCTACTGTTTTAATCACGCCTGGTATCAAATTTACACCCGCGAAAAACGCGGATACCAGCGCAGCGTGGAATCTGTGATTGAAGAGGTCAACTGGGTGCGCGAGCACTATCCCCTGGAGCAGGTGGTTTTTCTGGATGATCTGTTCATTATTTTTGTCGACTGGCTCGAAGAATTTGCCGAAGAATTCCCCAAACAAGTCGGCCTGCCCTTTTTTGCCAACGTGCGCTCTAACCTGATCACCCCGGAAAAAGTGGCGCTGCTCAAAAAAGCCGGGGCCAATACCGTGAGTATGGGCATCGAAGCCGGTAACGACCGGCTGCGCAACGACCTGCTCAAACGCAAAATGTCGCGCGAAACCATCATCGAATCCGGCCGTATGCTGCACGAAGCTGGCATCAACCTGACCGCCACCAATATTCTGGCGCTGCCCACCGGCACGCTGGAGGATGACATCGACACGATGCGCCTCAACGCCGAAGCCAAAGTAAAGTACGCCCACGCCTTTTTGTTCCAGCCCTACCCGGCCACGGAACTGGGCGAATTTACCAAGCAAAATGGCCACATGGCCGGCAGTTTTGAAGACATCGGGGCTATCGCCTGGGACAGCTCCATTTTAGTGCGGGAAGACAAAGAAAAAATGCAAATGGAAAATTTACAGCGCTGGTTTGCCATCGGCGTGGAATTTCCGTGGCTGGAACCGTTGATCCGGCTGGCCATCAAAGCGCCGCACAACAAAATGTTTGATACGCTGTACTGGTGGATTCACAAACTGTTCAAGGGTTGGGCCATCACCCACCGGGTCCATCCCATCAAAATTACGCCCAAAGTATTGTGGACCAACGCCAAGCACTTTATGCAAATGGAAGCATAAGCTGCAATTTATCTGCTCTCTGAAAGGCTCACACATCGGTTGTGAGCCTTTTTGTTTTTTACAATGTCTTTGACTACCCCTTTTAATTCCACTATAATTGACCAATATTTTCCCGGTTAGTCTTTTGGCTCACCGGCGCATAAAAACGCCGGCGTTTGATTGTTCTCAAAATCCAGATATTGGGACCAACTTCCCAATGTTCACAAACAGGTTGATGGCATGGCACTATTGGTTTTTGGCAGCATCAATATGGATTTGGTTGCACGCACCCCCCGCTTACCTGCCCCCGCCGAAACAATTACCGGTCACGAGTTTTTTACTGCCCCTGGCGGCAAAGGTGCTAATCAGGCGGTTGCCGCTGCAAAGTTGAATATCCCCACCAAAATGACAGGCCGCGTTGGCGGCGATGGCTTTGGCGCAGAATTGCTGCAAAACCTGCAAGCCAACGGCGTGGATACTACCTCTGTTTGGGTTGATGACGAAGTATCTTCCGGCGTAGCGATTATCGCCGTGGATGACCAGGCCCAAAACAACATCATCATCGTGCCCGGGGCCAACGGTCGTGTTGGCCAGCCGGATGTTGAGCGTCTGGCGGCGAATCTGGACGATGCCAATGTGCTGTTGTTGCAACTCGAAGTGCCGTTAGAAGCCACGTTGGCCGCGGCCCGGGCGGCGCGAGAGTGCGGCGTCACCGTCATTCTTGACCCGGCTCCGGCCCGTCCGCTTCCGCCCCAATTGTACCGGCTGGTCAACATTATCACCCCCAACGAGGTTGAAGCCGCCCAACTGGTTGATTTTCCGGTAGTAACTCAGCCGGATGCGCTCCGCGCCGCCGAAACACTGCTGGAGCGCGGCGTGGAAATTGCCATTATCAAAATGGGCGCGCAGGGTGTGGTTTACGCCACCAAAAGCGGCCAGCAGGGTTTTGTGCCGGCCTTCAAAATAAAAGCCATCGATACCGTGGCCGCCGGCGATGCGTTTAACGGCGGCTTTGCCGCGGCGCTGATGCAGCAGCTCAAACTGGAACAGGCCATTGTTTGGGGCGCGGCCGCCGGCGCGCTGTCGGCAACCAAAGCCGGCGCTCAGCCGTCGATGCCCAGCCGCACCGAGTTTGACCAATTTCTCCAAAATCATGCAAACTGAATTTCGATGAAATTTATCATTGACACCGACGCCGGAATTGACGACGCGATTGCCCTGCTCATGGCGCTGGCCCACCCCGCCGCCGAATTGCTGGCCGTAACCACAGTTGTGGGCAATGTTCCGCTGGAACAGGCCACGCGCAATGCCGGCGTCATTTTGGATGTGGCCGCCGCGCCGGATATTCCCGTTTTTAGGGGCTGCGCCCGGCCGCTGGTGCAGTGCGTGCCGCCGGATGCTGTGTCGGTGCACGGCGATGACGGGTTGGGCGGGGCTGGCCGGCCGGCCACCAATCGTGTTCCCTACCCCGAACCGGCCGGCCTGGCTCTGGCCCGCCTGGCCAGAGAGCATCCGGGCCAGATTACGCTGGTTACGTTGGGACCGCTGACCAACATCGCGCTGGCCATTCAACTGGATGCCGATTTTTTGGCTAACCTGCGGCAGTTGGTGATTATGGGCGGCAGTGTTGATGGCCGCGGCAACACCACCCCGGCCGCCGAGTTCAATTTTCTGGTTGACCCCGAAGCGGCGGCGTTTGTGTTTGCGGCGTGCCGGCGCGCCCGCATCGAGGCGGTGCTGGTTTCGTGGGAAACAACGCTGGCCCACCCTATCCCACTGACCGATTGGGACAACCTTGTTGCCGGCGCCGCGCCCGTGGCTAAATTTGTGCAACAGATGACGGGACACATCAAACGTACCTGGCGTTCATCAAACGTGTTTTGGCCGGACCCGCTGGCCGTGGCCGTAGCGCTGGCCCCGGAAATCATCAGCGAGCAGGAGTCCCGCTTTGTGACCGTTGAGCATGCCCAGGCGGCCAGCCGGGGGCACACCATTGTCGATTACCGGCCTAACGCGGAATTTGCTCCAAATGCCCGGTTGGTTAGAAAAGTGGATATGGCAAAATTCCAAAATCTGCTGCAACTGGCAGTGCAACAAGGAGGCTGAATGAATTAACTGTAGTTTTAAGGTTTAATTTGTAATTGACTAACAGACTACCCGACCTGGCGGCACGACACCAAAGGATTAAGATCAGTAGGTTACGCTTGCAACGTGACTGTCGGGCTGCAAGCCCGACCTGCGATTTCGCAGATTCGCAATTCGCTTGTTTTGGACTTCGGTCACAATTTTTTAGAGTCGGGGCAGGAATCCCCTAACTCCTAATTCCTGACT
>CAYOXS010000252.1:2108-8885 GCA_964407935.1 uncultured Caldilineaceae bacterium | reverse complement strand
AAAGGCAAAGCTTTAGCCGCTTAACTTTAGCATTATTTATGCCTTGATGTACTAGTACCGGCTGGGGTATGTCTTCTTCCCAGTTGTAAAGAATTACCTCGTCTGCCCGGGGCGGGGGTGTATTTGCCGGCAAAACCGGCGCTGCCGCATTACAAGCGGCAATAACCAGCAAGGCGAACGCAGATGCAATAAGAGTTGAGATTTGACCGGACACTGTTTATTCCCTGAATTGTTTAATCAGCCCACCGGGCCTTGAGCCTATAGCGAAAAAGTGATTTCAAAGCGGGCGCCGCCGGTCCGTTCAATTGTCAGGCTGCCTTTTAATTGTTTAACCAGAGTATTGACCAGCCGCAACCCCAATGATTTGGTGCGTTGAATATCAACATCTTCCGGGATGCCAATACCGTTATCCTGAACCAGCAGGGTTAGCCGGTTATCTGCCCCGTGTTGCAAGGCAATGTTGATTTCACCGGGCTGGGGGTGGCCGGCGGGAAAGGCGTATTTGAAGGCGTTGGATAGTAGTTCGTTGATAATTAATCCGCACGGTATGGCCGTTTCAATGCTGAGCGGCGCCGGGGCCACGTTTAAGTTGATGGCAATGGCCTGCGCCCGGGTAAGGTATGACCGGCGGACGTGGTTGACCAGGTTGCGCAGGTATTCGGCAAAGTCTATTCTGGCCAAATCGCTGGATTGGTACAACTGCTCGTGAATCAGGGCCATTGATCTGACCCGGCCCTGGCTTTCTTTAAACATCTCCAGTACGTGTTGATCGCCGATCTGGTTAGCCTGCAAATCAAGCAGGCTGGAAATAATTTGCAGGTTATTTTTTACCCGGTGATGAATTTCTTTAAGCAGCACTTCCTTTTCCTCAAGCGAGGCCGCAATCTGGGCCTGCGCCTGTTGGCGCTGGGCCAACTCAATTTGAGCGGTTTCAAACAGCCGGGCGTTTTCCAGGCTCAGGCCAATAGCCTCGGCCAGCGACTCGGCCAGTTGTTGTTCTGCCGGGCCAAACACGGCCGGTTTTTCATCTTCCAGATTGAGCACAGCCAGCACGCGCTCCCCGTATTTGATGGGCACGGTCAGCTCGCTGAGCAGGGCCGGATTTTCGCCTTTGTAGTCCGGGTCTGTTCTGACATCCGTTACAATTTGGGTCTGTTTGGTTCTGAAAACCCGCCCAATGACGCCCTGGTTCATGGGGCAGGTTAGCCCGACATCAGCCTTTAACACCCCGCCCGCGGCGCGAACCACCCAGTGAGTTTGCGCTTCATTGGGCACGGCAAAGCAGACATGAGGCCAGCCGGTAAATTCAACAATGGCATCAACGGTAGAGCGGGCAACGGCATCCAGTTCAATCTGGCCGCTAAAGGCGCGCAAAACGTGGTACAGCAGCGCCTGCCGCGAGGCAGCGTCTCTTAATTTATCCTCTGTTTCCTGGTGTTGCACAATTTCCGTTTGCAGCGATTCATTAACGCCCCGCAGTTCTGCGGTTCGCGCCGACACCAGATGTTCCAAATCCTCGTTGAGCTGCCGCAGCGCTTCTTCGGCCCGGCGGCGTTCGGCCACCTCATCAATAAGGGCTGCGGTTTTGGCAGCCAATTGAGCGTCTCGTTCTTGCAGGCGATGCGCCATATCATTAAAGGCCGCGGCCACCGCTCCAATTTCATCATCGCGATCAACGGCAAGGCGATGGCTCAGGTCACCCTGGGCAATACGCCCCACACCGGCCTGAAGTTTTTCCATTGGCCGCAAGAAAAACTGGCCCAGAAACCGGCTGGTGACCAGCATCACCAGCAGCCCAAACACAATCATCCCGCCGCCCAACACCATTAACGCTACCCGGCTGGTGGCAAAAGCCTCGGCGGCCGGCAGTTCGGTTATCACCACCCACGTGGTATCCGGAACCGGGGCGGCAACCCCCACCACCCGCTTACCTTCAAAATTTACGTATGAGCCGGTCCAGTTTTGGGTTGAAGCCAGAACCAGCGCCGGCATATTGGCGTAATCATGCACGTTAATCAGGTCAAGAGCTAACTGGGGGTGGGTGTGGGCAATAATTTGACCTTCGGAATTGACCACGTAAGTTTGCCCGGTGTTGCCAAATTGAAGGCCGGCCACTACCTCCCACAGAATGTTCATGCGCAGCCGGGCCGCAATTACGCCGCCATCGCGGGCCGGCCGGGCGATAATCAAATAAGGTTCGCTGTCGGCAGAAATCTGAATGTTGCCCAGGTACAGGTGGCCGGAACGGCTCTCGATAAACCAGATAGACTGCGGAATGGTGAACAGGTTGGCCAGCAGGGGGGCGTCCTGGTACGCGCCGGCCAGTACTTCGCCGTTTTGGTTAAGCCGGATCAGCTCGAGCAGCGCCGGACTCTCATTGAGCAAATCATTCATTACCGCCGGATTGGCGGCCAGGGTATCTCGATCTAACAGGCTGACCAGGATAAGGGCATTTTGAGTGCCCTCAATAAAAGCCGCAACCCGATTGGCCGCGTAGCGGGCGGCTTCGGCCTGGCGGCCCTGCCAGGTTTCCTGCTCGTTGCGGTAAATAAAAAAGAGAACGCTGGCGCCAATAACAAAAATTGTAATCAGCAGCATCCCGCCCAGTAAGGCCATCAGCCCAAAGCGCAGGCTGAACCGAAATTTAACCGGGGCCAGCCGGGTAAAGCTAAAAAATTGATGGTTCCGAAGACCCATGTAATCTCTCATAATTATGGCCCGGCTGTTTTAAAGCGTTCCCACGCTTCATAGAATAACTTTTCTCCGCTGGCGCTGAGCGGCAGCAACACTTCGGCATTCTTTAATTCTGCCTCCGGGGGAAAGACCACCGGGTCATGCAGAATGTCCGCATTGATAAAGGGGCGGGCGGCCTCGTTGGGCGTGGCGTAAAGGTTATTGTTGGTGATTTGGGCGCTGATCTCCGGGCGGAGCAGGAAATTCAAAAAGAGTTCGGCGGTGTACTTGTTGGGGCTGTTGGCCGGGATGGTAAAACTGTCGCCCCACAAAATTGTGCCTTCTTCCGGGATAACGTAGGTTAAGTCCACGCCGGCGTCTCTGCCCTCAAGCGCGTCTTCTGCCCAGCCAACCAGGGCAATGCTTTGGCCGTTGGCCAGCAACGGAATGGCCGATTCGGCGTAGGAGTCTACAAAAACCACCTGCGGCCTTATTTTAAGCAGTTGTTGCAGGGCCGCATTCACTTCTGCCGGGTTCTCGGAATTTACGGAATAGCCCAGTGATTTAAGCGCGGCCCCCAGCAGGTCGCGCGGTTCATCCCGCAGGGCAATTTTACCGGCGCGGGCTAGGCTCCACAGGTCGGCCCAGTGGGTAACGGGTTCTGTAACCTTATCACTGCGCACCAGAATGCCGGTGGTGCCCCAGTTAAAGGGGATCGAATGCCGGTTGGCCGGGTCGTAGGCCAGGTTTTTAAAGTTGGGCGCAATGTTTTGAAAGTTAGGCACATTGTCATAATCAATTTCGGCCAGCAAATCCTGCTCAATCAATTCCGGTAAAAGATAGCTGTTTAAAACCGCGACATCATAACCCGATCCGGATTCTATGCCGGCTGCCGCTTCCATATCAGAGTCATAGGTTAAATATGTCACTTTCACGCCAAATTCCTCAGTAAAAGCGTCGAGCACCGGCTGAGGAATATCTTCGGCCCAATCATAAAAGATCAACTCGTCTGCCAGGTTGGAGTTGGGCGGGTTGGGGGCAAATGCCGCGCACGAGATGGTTAGCCGCAAGGCCAGACTGATAACCAGGCCCGTAAACAGCACGCGGGCGGTGTTTGATAAAAAGATCAGCATAGTTATTGCTCCAAAAACTGCGCCCAGATTTCGTTATACAGTTCCTGCCCGGCCGAACTAAGCGGTAAAAGGAGCGTGGCGTTTTTCATCTCGTCGTTGGTGGGGTAGACCACCGGATCGTTTAAAATCTCGGGGTCGATAAACTCGCGGGCGGCTTCGTTGGCCATGGGATAGTAATTGCCGTTAACAATCTGGGCGCTGATTTGCGGGCGCAGCAGGAAATTCAAAAAGAGTTCGGCGGTGTACTTGTTGGGGCTGTTGGCCGGGATCACAAAGTTATCGCCCCACAAAATTGTGCCTTCTTCCGGTAAAACGTAAACAATGTTCTCGTTTTCTGCCTGGGCCAGCCACACATCTTCGGACCAGCCCAGAGCCATCACCGCCTCGCCACTAACCAGCAGCGGGGCCACCGAGTGCATATCGTCGGTAATCCAGATGGAGTTGGACTTCAGCTCGCGCAGCCGGCCCAATGCCTGTTCCAGTTCGGCCGGGTCTTCTGAATTAACCGAATAGCCCAGGCTTCTGAGGGCCGCTCCCAGAGTGTAGCGAGGTGTAACCGCCCAGTTAGCCACTTTGCCGGCGTAGTGCGGGTTCCACATATCGGCCCAGCGGGTAATGGGTTCGTCGGCCAGATCACCGCGCACAACCAGCCCGGTAGTGCCCCAGGTATAGGGAATGGTGTGTTTGTTTTTTGGATCGTAAGCCAGGTCTCTAAAATTGGCCGAAATATTTTTAAAGTTAGGCACATTGCGAAAATCAACCTCGGCCAGTAACCCCTGGTCGATCAATGAGGGAATAAACTGATTTTCAATCACGGCCACATCAACCACCTGCCCGGCGGCGATGTTCTCCACCGCCTCTTCCGTTGACTCAAAGGTTACATAGGTAATTTTTACCCCGTATTCCTGGGTAAAAGCGTCAAAAACCGTTTCGATTTTGTCGCCGCTCCAATCGTAGAAAACAAGTTCATCGGCCAGCGTTGGCGGCGTGGCGGTAGCCGGGAGGGGCGAACTATTGCAGCCGGTTAACATTACCACCATACTAAAAATTGACAGAGTGAGGACAACTTTGCTTAACATTTTTCCTCCTTGCTACCCCGGTTCTGAATTTTTGCCGTTCATTACAGCCGGCAGGGTAAAACTAAAAGTACAACCACGGCCGGGGACGCCGTTACTGGTTACACTTACCCGGCCGCCCAATCTGGTAATAATCCGCTGCACAATGGACAGGCCCAACCCCTGCCCTTCTATCCGCACACTGCCCAGTTGGGTAAACGGCGTAAACAACCGGGCCTGTTCCTTAAGCGAGAGGCCCGGCCCGTTGTCGCTTACTGAAAAACGCACCGTGCCGTCCCGCTGGATAGTTCCGGCCAATTCCAGGCGGGGCGGCCGGCCGCCATATTTAATTCCATTAGTCAGGTAATTCAGCCACACTTCTTCTATCCACGGCCCGTAACCCAAAGCCGGCGGCCAGGCGGCGGGCAAAATGATCTCAGCGTTATAATCCCTGATCATATATCTTATTCGCTGCTCAACCTCGGCAATAATTTCTTCCATTTGTAAAGAGTGCAAGCTCACATCGGCCCGGCGCACCTGGCTTAGCAGCAGCAGCTCATCGATAATATTGATCATTTTGCGGCCGCTTTTGCCAATAATCAGTAACCCTTCGCGCAGCTCTTCCGGGACAGAATCCTGATAGCGGCTTAACAGGTCGGCAAAGCCAATAATGGGGCTTAACGGGGATTTGAGATCGTGGGCTACGGTGTGGGCAAAAGCGTCAAGCTCTTTATTCTGCGATTCAAGCTCAACCGAGTACTGCCGCAGTTTTTCCTCGGCCTGTTTACGCTCGGTAACATCTCTGAAAACAATGACCACCCCAATAATGTGGCCCTCATCATCACGGATGGGCGCGGCGCTGTCGTCGATGGGTATTTCCTGGCCGGTGCTGGTTACCAGTACCGTGTTGTCGGCCAGCATTACCGTGATCCCCTGCTCAAATACTTGCGCTACGGGGTCTTCGCAGCGGAGGCGGGTGGTGGCGTTGATAATGTTGAATATCTCGGTTGACTGTTTGCCCAGCGCCTGAGCCTGGGTCCACCCGGTCAAAGCCTCGGCGACCGGATTCATAAATTTGATACCGCCCTGGCTGTCGGTGGCAATAACGGCATCGCCAATACTGCTCAGCGTGGTGGCCAGCCATTGCTCGCTTTCTTTTAACCGCTTTTCCATTTGATGCTTGTACAGGCCAACCTCAATGGCCGCGCGTAATTCGTTTTCTTCAAATGGTTTGAGCAGATAGCCGTGCGGTTCAATGGCTTTGACCCGCTCAACGGTATTGCCGTCGGCGTAGGCGGTTAAAAATATTACCGGCGTGTTAAGCTGCGCCCGGATTTGAGCGGCGGCTTCAATGCCATCCATCTCACCGGCCAGGTTGATGTCCATCAAAACCAGGTCCGGGTGAATGGCCCGGGCCTCGGTTATTGCCTCTTCGCCGGTGTCGATCACGGCGGGGACGTTGTATCCCAAAAGTTCCAGTTTATCCTGGATGGCCATGCCGACAATACTTTCATCCTCGACAATCAATATTTTTTTGGACGGATTTTTGGGCGTGTCCACAATGGTGGCTCCTTGGTTCAAGCTGGCCAAAAGTTTACCGTTGGCCAACCGGGTTTATGGCAATCTTTGGTTGTAAACAAAAAGGCACAATCGATCTGCGCCTCACTGGTTGAGGTGCTTCGACTGTGCCTTCGACTTGCAGGCCCGGGTCCTGCCCGACAAGGCGACCCATACTCGCTTTTGGGCCTCTCCTGCTGTTAAAATGTCAATGCTCTTACAATGGTAAGTTACTTTGAAAATTGTATCACAATCATAGAGATAAGTCTGTAAAGTTTCTATAAAGAAAAAGTGCCGCGGCCCGGGCCGCGGGCAGGTTTTTTAAATAAAGCACTTCCCCCAAACCAGAATAGCGGTTT
>CAYOXS010000252.1:0-2098 GCA_964407935.1 uncultured Caldilineaceae bacterium | reverse complement strand
CAGTAACATCAAACAACCGGCGCCGCCCCCCGCGCCCCCCCACTTTTGTGTAATTCAGGCAGTGCCCCACTCCTTTAGCAGCGTTTCAAGTTTTTTGCGCAGAACCCCCAGTTCTTTTGATTTAAAGGCCGCCTGCGTTTTTTTCAGCACATCAATGGTTTCAACCAGCGCCTCGGATAAAACCCTGGCGCGGGGACAATTGAGCAACTGGCACACGTACTGGTCATTGCTGGCTCTGGCCAATACTTCGGTCAGATGCCGCACATCGTTAAGGCTGGCGGCGATGTTCTGCATGGTCAGCGTTAAAAAAGCCTGGACGGGGGCCTGGGAAACGTTGCCGGGGACCATTTGCATTGAATGTTCAAGCCCGTTTAGCTCCTGCTGCCAGCTTTGCAGGCGCTGCCGGGCGCCCCGAACAGATTGGTAAATCTGATACCGGTCAATCCCTTTGCGAATTTCTGTGAGTAAACTGTTAAACCCAACCGGCTTTACCAAATAAGCCACCACCGGCAGTTGAACCGCATGAATTGCGGACTCGATGGAGGGGTAGCCGGTAACCAAAATAATGGGCAATCCCTCGGAAACCCGGGCTAATTCTTCAATCAACTCCAGGTTGGTATTGGTATTTCCGGGCAAATTGATGTCTGAAATCAGCAGATCATAGGGATTCTGTTTGAGCAATTCCAGGGCGGTATCTTTGTCGGTTGCCACATCGCACAGATAGCCTTCGCCGCGCAACTGATCGGCGGTTGAATACAAATACAACACCTCGTCGTCTACCATTAAAATCCGGCCTGAGTCTGCCATACCAGCTCTCCTTTCACGCCAAAAAACGAAAAATAAACTTGTCAGGGTTGTATGAATCCAGAAGTGGCTAAATTAAAGGGCCGGAGCGATTCAAACGATCCGCCGGTTGGCTGCGCCAGGGTTGCAAATTGGCTCTCACTGGACTCGCGGGGAAAACCTTGCTTACAAGTTTAACAAAATAAGGAGAAAAAACATAGTGACAATCATCACTTTTTGAGAGTGACAAGATGCAGCTTGACAGATTGTCGCTGGGCAGCGGCTACCGGTACCCGGCTGCCGCAGCGTGATCCAGCCAGGCCAGCGCCGCGGCGATAATGGGGCGCATACTTTTGTACAGCCGCATCTCGTCATCCAACCCCCGGATGGCGGCCGCCAGTTGGGCGGCTTTCTCAGGCTGCCGGGCCAAGGCCGACAGCGGCCGGCTGTAAATGCGAATGGTAAACAGGATGTCGCCGCTGGCGGGTAGACGGCGCAGCGTTTGCCGCTCCAGCCGCAGCGACAGCTTCTCGCCGGCATTGGCGGCGGTCACATTGGTGGCGTAATCCGGGCCGGCGGGCGCGATGGGCTGAAACAGCGCCGGGTCATCAACCACGCTCCAGTTGAGCCGCCAGACCGGTTTGTGGCTTTTGAGCCGCTCAAACAGCCGGTTCATCGGCGAGCCGAGCGCGGCGGCGTAGCCCGGCACCGGCTCGTGAATGGCATCGAGCGGTTTACCCAATTTTTCGGCCAGCCGCCAGCGCGATGGAAAACAGAGACACGCCCCGGTGAGCCGGTACAGCCCACTGGCAGGGTCGCGGCCCATTAAACACAAATCTTCCTGCACCAGCCGGCCGGCCAGCTCTAGCGGGTGCATGCGGCTGCCGGCCAGCGGCCAGGTTTCGGCGGTGGCCCGGTTGTGAAGCTGGCCGCCGTTAAGCTGATAAATCTGCGGAAATCGGGCCGGCAAATGGTCAACCAGTAGCGCCAGCGTTTCGCTCGCGCCGGCGGCGGCTGCGGGCAGGGCGGCAAACACCTCGTGGTGGTGCTCGGCCAGCAGCCGCTGTTTTTCAGCCAGTTCGGCGGGCAAATGCTCGTCAATTTCAATCCACTCGGCCAGATGCAGCGGGTGCAGGTCCATGGCCAGCCGAAACGGGCCGGGGTGGTACGGGGCGTATTCTTTTGCGGGCGGCAGCTCAAGCGAATGGGCGGACATCGGTTTTGTTCCTTTGAAAACAGGAATCAGGAGTCAGGAATCAGTGGTGAATTCGTAGGTTGGGATTGATTAAGATTAAAAATTTAATTCGGTAATCCT
>CAYOXS010000251.1:0-8912 GCA_964407935.1 uncultured Caldilineaceae bacterium | reverse complement strand
CCAATGGGGAACACCCGCGCATACCCCCGCAGCGATTGGCAGGCTCGCCGCGCCAGCGATTTGTGAGCAAACTGAAAATTTTTCAGGCTGGCGGCAAACAGATTGTGGCCGGCGGCGCAGGCCTGATTTTCCCACAGCGTCAGTACTGTTTCGGCCAGGTAGGCGTAACCCGGCAGCGACAGGTACGAGGTGGGCGAGGTGCGGGCCATCAGCTCGATGGCGGCAGCAGCGGTTTGCAGCGCCGCTTCCGGCTGGCCGTGCTGTACCTGCACCCGCGCCAGCAGCCCGTGCAGGTCGATGCGCAGGGCCTCGTCAACAATAGGCGAGTCGTCTTTGGCCAGCAGCGCTTGCAGGGTTTCCAGCGCGGTCAACGCTTCGGCAAATTTACCCTGCGGCAGCAGGCAGTAAACCAAACTGCGCAGCGCCCAGGCCTGGTTGTGGGCGTCGCTGCGGCGCTGGGCCGAGGCATATAAATCGTTGGATAACCGGGTACTGGCGGCAAAACGGCCCTGCAAATATTCGGCGATGGCCAGGTTGCCCACGCCATCGTCCCAGCGGGAATGGTCGCCCAGCCGGTCGGCGGCCTCAATTACCTGGCTGAACAGGTGGGTCGTGCGGCTCCAGTTGCCCACCCCGGCGTAATACATGCCGGTGCCCAGCCACACCCAGGTTTTGGCCGGCACGTCATCAATTTTGCGGGTAGCTTTGATGGCCCGGGTGCAGTACATGTGCGCCCAGCGATGCAACGGCACAAAGCCGATAATCGCGCCCACGGTGGTGTAGCCGCGGGCCAGCTCCGGCGACAGGCCGGCGGCTTCGGCCAGGTTCAGCGAGCGAAACGCGGCGTACAGCGAGGCCAGCGTATCGTTGGCAAAATAGGTGATGGCCACCAGTCCTTCGTAGGCGCGGGCGGCATCGAGCAGCGTTTTATGATTGGCCGGCGGGTTGGGGTTAAATTTGGGCCACAGCCGCCGAATAAACTGGCGGGCGGCTTCGCGGGCCAGCCCCAGCCCCAACCCCACCGGCGATTGCGGCGCGCCAAAGCCCAGCAGCGCCAGCCCCTCTTCCAAATGGCCTCGCCCCTCGCTGAATTTGACCCAATCCACGTAAGCCTGGCCCAGTTTCATTTGCCAGCGGGCGCGGCGCGCCGCCGGAACCGGGCCGTTGGCCTCCTTTTCGGCCAGTTTGATGGCCCGGCCAAAAAATTCAACCGCTTCTTCGTTGGCAAAACGCAGCAGCGCCTGATCGCCGGCCAATTCCAGATAGTCCAGCGTTTTGGGCGTTACCTCGGCTTTGCGCCAGTGGTAGGCCAGCACCGCATAAAACGGCGAGAGGTCATCGGCGTAGCTGCGCTCGTACCACTCGGCCACGGATTGGTGCAGGGCGCGGCGCTGGGCAAAGAGCATCATGTTGTAGGCCACTTCCTGGGTGAGGTTCTGTTTGAAGGTGTATGCCAGCGACGGCTCCGGCCGGTCCAGTTGGGTAATATCCAGCCGGCCGAGCGTGTCCAGTTGGTCCGGCAGATTGGCTTTTTCGGCCACAATCGGGTGAATATCGTGTAGCGTAATATATTCAAAGGCGCGGCCAATCACGCTGGCCACTTTCAACGTCATCTGCTGCGAGGGCGTCAGCCGGTCGATGCGGCTGGTAATCACGCCCTGAATGGTGTCGGGCAGGTTGAGGGTTTGCAGATCGCCGGCGGCGGGCGCAAGCTGGCATTTGCCATCGACCACCGTCACCAGCCCGGACTCGCGCAGGGCGTGGGCCAGCTCCGCGCTGAAAAAGGGGTTACCTTCGGCTTTGGCAAAAATCAACTCGGCCAGTTCGCCGGGGAGTTGCTCAACCTCCAGACAGGCGCTCACCAGCGTCGTGGTGTCTGGCAGCGACAACCCGCCCAGCCGGATCACCTGCGCGCCGGGCAGTTCGGCCAACTGCAGGTACTCGGCGGGCGGCGGGCCAGACACGGGGCGGGCGGCAATTACCAGCAGCAGCGGCTGCAACCGCTCGGCCACCAGCCGGGCCAGCGCCCACGAGGCCGAGTCGAGCCAGTGGGCATCTTCCAGCACAACCAGCCCCACGCGAGCCTGCTGCAAAATAAAGGTGAGTAAATTGTGGGTGTTATCGGCCCTAACTTTACCGGTCATTTGCCCGGTCAGTTCGTTTTCGGGCCAGTCCTGCAGCAGCACCGCATCGAGCAGCGGCGCCAGCCGCGGCCAGGCCAGCATGGCCCGGCCGGAGCCATCGGCGGCGCTGATCAACGCGCCGTCAGAATCGGCGGCGCTGGGCAGCAGGCTGTGCAGGCGAGACATAATCACTTCGCGCTGCGCGGCGGGTTCATCGG
The DNA here is from genome assembly GCA_964407935.1 of uncultured Caldilineaceae bacterium. Lineage (GTDB taxonomy): Bacteria > Chloroflexota > Anaerolineae > 4572-78 > J111 > J095. The sequence continues at coordinate 6,571 of CAYOXS010000251.1, read as the reverse complement.
GCAGGTGGTTCAGGCTGAGCACCTGGTGAAAAATAGCCCGCCAGGCGTGGTAGGGGGATGACTGATCGATGGCGCTGCCCGCGCCCACCACCGTGTCGATTTCCAGCACGCGGGCCTGCCGCAGCAGTTCGCCCACCAACTGCGATTTGCCCATGCCGGCCGGCCCTTCGATGATGACCACACCGCTGGCGGCCTGTTGCCGGAGGGCGTGCAGCCGGGCGGCCAGCAGGTCGCGCTCGGCGCTGCGGCCAACAATCGCCGTAGAGAGCGAACGCGGGTCAACCGTCATCCGGCCTTTGCTGCGCGGCCGGAAGACCTGAATGGGTTGGGATTTGCCCTTCACCATTAGCGGCGGCAGCGGCTCAAAATAGGGCACATCACCAATTGCGCCGGAGCCGTCCAGATCAACCCCCAGCATCAACTCCAGCGCCGCCGAACTTTGCGTGCCGTGATAGGTGGCGGCATCGCACAGAATATCGCCATCGGCGGCCTGCATCAGCCGGGCCGCCAGGTTGATCACATCGCCGATCATGGTGTACTCGCGGCGCTGGTCGTTGCCCACGGAGCCGCAAAACGCCCGGCCGGTAGTAATGCCGATGGCGCTCGGCAGCTCCAGTTCGCCGAGCTGCCGCTGAATATCCAGCGCGGCCTGCACCCCGCGGATCGGGTCGTCCTCGTGCGACAGCGGCGGCAGGCCAAAGGCGGCAATCAGGGTAACGCCTTTGTCATCGACGCTGAGCTTGTTGATGCTGCCTTCGTAGCGGTAAATGGCGGTTTGCAGGCTGCGCATCAATTGGTGGGCTTGCCCCAGCGACATGCCGTAATCCAGGTTGGGCAAATTGACAAACAACACGGTCACGCGGCGCAGTTCGGCCAGCCAGCCGCTCAGTCCGGCGGCCAGCCGGGTTAAAATTGCGCCCGGCAGGTAGGCCCGCAGCCCGCTTTCCAATGCCGGAGTCAGAGGCAGCGTTTCGTTAGAAAACAGGGGCAGGGTTTGGGTCAGCTTATCCAGCCGAACCACCAGCCCCGCTTCGGTTTCGGCCAGAGGCGTGCCGTTGGCCAGTGGGTGCAACAGCCGCCATGCCGGCGCGGTCAGCACAGTTTCGCCGGGCTGCACCAAATGCGCCGCCGCGCCCAGCCGGGCCAGTGGTTCGCCGGTTACCAGAAATTCCCAGCGGTTGAAAATGCCGCCCAGATGCAGCGCCCGGATATCGCCAGCCCCCAACAGCAGTTTAAGCGATAACTGAATGCCGGGCGCGGCCTGGTAGGCGTTGAGTTGCCGCTGAATTTCCAGCGCGCACTGCGCCGCCCGCCGAACTTCCTCAACCAACTGCGCCTCGCCGGCGGCCGGCCACAACGCGATGAGCGCGTCGCCGGCAAATTTGGCAATATCGCCGCCGTGGCGGGTAATCAAACCGATCAATTGGCCAAAATAGGTGTTTAACAGTGAGGTCAACTCTTCCGCGCCGGCCGGGCCTTTTTGGGCCAGCCGTTCGGTTAGCGCGGTAAAACCGGAGATGTCGGCAAATAACACGGCTGCCGGAAATTGTTCGGCGGTGGGGGCGGTGATGGGTTCGGGATTTTGGGCCAGTTGGCGTTTAATGAGGGTGGGAACATAACTGGCCAGCGTGCTAATTAATTCGTCAGACACAGGGTTGTCCTTTTGTCGCGTCTGCGTTAAGGTTGCAATCTGGGGTAATTATAAGAAAGAGCGGTAAGCAAGTCAATGGCGCGCCCAACCCGAATCGCCGCCAGAAATATTGACGCCCCTCTGTTTCTGTGCTAGATTTGGCCCATCAGCATTCGGGGGGCAGGGAACAAAGTCGCAAAGTCGCAGAGACGTAGGGAGCAGGGTCGTAGATTCGCACTCACCATTCGCTATTTGCTATTCGCAGAAGTCACGCTTGCAGCGCAACTAATATCAAGTCCCCGGCACTTTTTGTTTGGAAATTAGCGCCAGATTGGTTCAGAAACATCAATTTTAGCAGTTCAAATGCCGGGGACTTCTTAACTGTGCGACTCCTAAAAGTATTGCTTGATACTTTAAACGTACGCCTAGCGTTTTAAAACGCTAGGGATGGAATTTAAAACGCAAGCCTAGCGTTTTAAAATGCTAGGAAAGAAATTTAAAACGCAAGCAAGCCCGACAGTCCTGGTAGCGGGTGAAAATTGGGTAGGGGCGCTTCGCGAAGCGCCCCTACTCCTCGCAATTCGTAATTGTATTTTCAAGGGAGCTGACAGCCGCCCAATGAACAATAGCACAACTTTTGTCATCGGTCATATTAATCCAGATACCGATTCCATTGCCTCGGCGATGGGCTATGCCTGGCTGCTGCAAGATACCGCCCAGAACGAAGCATTTGTTGCCGCCCGCGCCGGGCAGTTGAACCCCCAAACTACCTGGGTGCTAAATCGACTGAAGCTGGAACCGCCGGCCCTGCTGCCCGATGCGTCGCCCCGGTTTGAGAGCATCGCCCACCGTTTTAACACCACCACCCCGGAACACCCCCTGCGCGAAGCCTGGGCCATTGCCAACCGCACCGGCGGCGTCGCGCCGGTACTGGACGAAAGCGGCCAGCCGTACGGGCTGATCACCGTAGTCAGCCTGTTTAATTTTTTGAGCCGCTCCATCGGTTCCCATCCCCGCCGCGAAGAAACCCGCATCGCCGAACTGTTTGACCAGCCCTGCCGCGAGGCCTGCGACACGACCGTGCCCCGTTTCTTGGCCAGCAGCCGCATTAAAGACATGCTGCCGCGCATTTTGCAGGAAGAACGCACCGAATTTTGGGTGATTGACGAACACGGCAGTTACGTGGGCATCAGCCGCCAGCGAGAGGCGCTCCACCCGCCGCGCATGCGGGTGATTTTGGTGGACCACAACGAATCCGGGCAGGCGCTCGGCGCGCTGGACGAAGCCGACCTGCTGGAAATTCTGGACCACCACCGGCTGGGCAACCCCCGCACCAACATTCCCATTAAATTTACGGTGGATATTGTCGGCAGCACCAGCACCCTGGTTTCCGAGCGCATTGACGAGGCCGGGCTGAGCGCGCCGCCGGCCCTGGCCGGGCTGCTGCTGGCCGGCCTCATTTCAGACACGCTGCTGCTCACTTCGCCCACCACCACGCCCCGCGATCACCGCGCCGCGGCCCGGCTGGCGCGCTGGGCTTTTTTGGGCGGCTCGGTGCTGAGCGGCGAAACCGTTGAATCGTTTGGCCAGCAGGTGCTGCAAGCCGGCTCGGATATGTCTACCCGCAACCCGGCCGACATTGTCGGCGCTGACTTTAAATTGTATGAAACCGTCGATTTGCGGTTTGGGGTGTCTCAGGTGGAAATCACCAACTTTGCCCAACTCGATGAACGGCTGGAACAGGTGCGCGAAGCGCTGGCCAACCTGCGCGACAGCAAGGGGTTGAATTTTGCCATTTTGATGGTGACCAACGTGGTAGAAGGCGCCAGCCGGCTGATTTTAACCGACGATGTGCCGCTGCTGGATGTGCTGCCCTACCCGCGCCGCGGCGACGGCACTCGCGAGGCCAAAGGCGTGGTCTCGCGCAAAAAGCAGTTACTGCCGCTGGTGCTCGGCGCGCTCGAGGCGTAACCGGTTACTGCCCAACGGTTATCAAAATTCCGTTCTGCGACGGATCGCGGCCAAAAATGCCGTCCGCCTGTTCCTCAAATGACCAGTTGGCCCGGCGCGCCCGCTCAACCAGCCGGTCCAACTCGGCCTGATCGGGCAGCTCGATGACAAAATAACGCAGTCCCACGGCATCGGCGGGCGGCGGCGGCGCGCCCACCCCGGCCCAGGTGTTAATCCCCAGGTGATGATGGTAGCCGCCCGCGCTCAAAAAGGCGGCCTGCCCCCCAAAATGCTGCATCAACTCAAAGCCGATGACGTTTTGATAAAATTCCTCCGCCGGCAGCAGATTACTCACGTGGACGTGCATGTGGCCCAGCACCGTGTCGGGATGCAGCCCCACCGACTCATCCGGCGGGCCATCCAGCTCGGCCAGAATGGCGTCCGTATCCAGCGGGTCCGTAACCATTTGCAGTTGGCCGTTAACAAACGGCCACTCGGCCCGCGGCCGGTCGCGGTAAATTTCGATGCCGTTGCCGTCGGGGTCGGCCAGGTAAATGGCCTCGCTCACGCCGTGGTCAGAAAAACCTTGCAGCGGCGTTTGCGTTTTGGCCAGCCGCCACAACGACCGGGCCAGCGCCAGCCGGCTGGGCGTTAGCACCGCAAAATGGTACAGCCCGGTGGTGCGCGGCGCGCGCCGGGCTTGCGGATTTTCGGTGAGGCGCAAAATATCGCGCCGGCCCGCGCCCAGCCCCGCCGACTCGCCGTTTTGCCAGTGAACCTGCATGTCCAGCGACTGCCGGTAAAACTCCAGCGAGCGGATCATATTCGCCACGGTCAGGTGAACGTAGCCCAATTGCGTACCGGGATGAATTGACATCGACCTTTGTTTCCTTTCTGCGCGCTATAAAGTGACCGCGAGTCCAGCGAAAATTTCGGGCAGGGCTGGCCGGCCGTTTGGCTCCGGCCACACCTGCACCAGAAATTCCCGACTCATCATTTGCCGGGTAACCTCAAACGGGATTTTTTGAAACGGGTTATCCGGCCCAAACTGGGTACGATGGCATTCCAGCGCGGCCCACTTGGCCTCAACCGCCTCGCTCACGTCCAGCACAAAATCAATCTGGTCATCGGGCCAGCCCATGTGGCGCTCATCGCCGTCGTCCCAATCGCTGGTATCGATGCCCATGTCGGCGAAGTGCTGGCGCATGGCAGCAAAAAAGTTGCGCGAAAACACCACGTACAGCAGCCGCTCCGGCTGCCACGCCGGCCCCTGCTCGGGATAGCGGCTGGCGGCGGCGGCGGCGTGAAACGCGGCTACCGTGTGCAAATGAATAGCGATGTGATCCGGGTGGCCGTAGCCGCCGCTAGGGTCAAACGTGACAACCGCCTGCGGCCGCAGCCGCCGGATCAACCCCACCAGCCGGGGCACTACCTCTTCGGCGGGGATGTTGGCAAAGGCGCGGGGATCGTTATTTTCCGGCGTGCCGGCCATGCCGGAGTCCCGGTAATCCAGAAAAATGAGCTCGTCTACGTTGAGCGCGCTGCAGGCGCAGCGCAGTTCGGCTTCGCGCACCTGCGGCAGGGTGGCGGGGGTAGCCAGCGCCGGGTCAGAAATCTCGCCCACTTCGCCGCGAGTGGCGCACACCAGCGCCACGTGAGTACCGTTGGCCCCCAGTCGGGCCATCGTCCCCCCCAGCCCAAACGACTCATCGTCGGGGTGAGCCAGGCAGGCCAGCAGAGTATTTTTTGGCATTTTGTTCTCTTTTCTGCACGGAATTAATGCCAGTAGTTGTACAAAAATCGGGTTGTCGTGTCAAGTGGAATCTGATATAGTGACCGGCAACAAAGGAGACTTCAATGTTAAACATCTCTATTCCCGGCCACCAGCCGCTGCGGCTGGAACATCTGGTGCTGGATTACAACGGCACGCTGGCCATCGATGGCCAGTTGATTGAGGGGGTGCTGGCCCGGCTAACGGCGCTGGCCGGCTCGCTGCAAATCCACGTGATCACCGCCGACACCTTTGGCAGCGTGCAGGCCGCCCTGAGCGGCGCGCCGTGCGAAGTTGTAATTTTGCCGGCCGGCATCGCCCAGGACGAAGCCAAACGCCAATATGCCACCCAACTCGGCGCGGCAACGGTAGCAGCAATTGGCAACGGCCGCAACGACCGGCTCATGCTGCAAGCCGCGGCGCTGGGCATCGCCGTGATTCAGGCCGAAGGGGCCGCGGTCGCCGCGCTGGCCGCCGCCGACATCGCCGCGCCGGATATCGTCTCGGCGCTGGATTTGCTGACCAACCCTTTCCGGCTGGCAGCGACGTTGCGTAGTTAAGCAGGAAAATTCAACTAACTTCCACTTACGTCATTCTGAACGGAGCGTAGCGAAGTGAAGAATCTCCGCCTGTAGCTGGCTAATGCCACCGAATGCGGAGATTCTTCGCTCCCGTTGGTCGCTCAGACTGACATGCAATGGAACACGATCCTTAACCTTTCTACGGCTTGTTGCTCCATTTGAGGGTGATTTCGTAGTTGGCCTCGGCCCCTACCTGCCCGATGGCAAAATTGCCCAGTTCGCCGGTGGCGGTCAGGCCAAAGGTTACTTCCACCTCGTCGGCCTGCAACTCCACAAACTGCTGGCGCAACACCAGCGCCGACTTTTTTACCCCGGCAAAGGCGTCGGCAAATTTTTGGTTGACGGCGTTAATGGCGTTGCCCACGGCATCGCCGCGGCTGGCTTTGGTAATGCCGCCCGCCTGCGCCGGCTGATTGGATTGCACCAGAATGGTCGTGCCGTCCTCAAGTTTGTATTCGATGAATGTTGCCATAATTTTCTCCTCTGATAATAGGATCCAGGAGTCAGGAATTGCGAATTGCGGGTGGCGGGTAGCGTGTGGCGAATGAATGAAACTACGAATTTACGACTCTCCAACCCATTTTACGCAACACGAACTCAAAACTCAAAACTTAAAACTCATCACTCACCCAACTCACC
>CAYOXS010000250.1:0-8916 GCA_964407935.1 uncultured Caldilineaceae bacterium | reverse complement strand
GGTACGGGGATTGGGCCGGCGCTGGAAGGTATTTTTGGCGCGGAAGTGGAGCTTGAAGGGGGCAGCGCCGCTCTGATTGACGAACTTTACCTGCGCGAGTCTATCCTTGATCCGCAGGCCAAAATTGTGGCCGGCTATCAACCGGTTATGCCCGCTTATCAGGGGGTTATTAGCGAAGGCGGCGTGTTGCAGTTAGTGGCCTATATTAAATCGTTGAGCAACGCCCAGTAGGTATCAAAGGGGTTCAATAAGGAGGAAACAATCCATGACAGTATCTTCACCGCCTGTCAAGCTTGGGAAACCAAGCGAAAATTATTTAAACTGGACCTACGGTATAAAATCCTGGCTGTTAACCACCGACCACAAACGTATTGGTCTTCTCTACCTTATTTCTATTACCGCATTCTTTGCGCTGGGTGGTGCGGCCGCCGGCCTGGTGCGCCTTGACCTGTTGACCCCGCAGGCAGACTTACTGAGCAATGATAACTACAACAAAACCTTTACGCTGCACGGCGTAATTATGGTCTTCTTCTTCCTGATCCCATCGATCCCGGCCACGCTGGGCAACTTCTTTATCCCGATTATGATTGGAGCCAAAGACCTGGCGTTTCCGCGGTTAAACCTGGCCAGTTGGTACGTGTACATGATCGGCGGGCTGTTTACTTTGTCGGTGGTGGTGCTCGGCGGTGTTGATACCGGCTGGACCTTTTACACCCCGTACAGCAGCACTTACGCCAACACCGCGGTTATTCTGGCCGCGGTTGGGATTTTTACCGCCGGTTTTTCATCCATCTTTACCGCAATTAACTTTTTGGTAACCATCCATAAAATGCGCGCACCGGGCCTCACCTGGTTCCGCCTGCCGTTGTTTGTGTGGGCGCACTACGCTACCAGCATCATCATTCTGTTGGGCACGCCGGTGCTGGCTATCACTCTGCTGCTGGTTGGCGTTGAACGATTGTTCCGCATTGGGATTTTTGACCCCGCGCTCGGCGGCGACCCCATTCTGTTTCAGCACCTGTTCTGGTTTTACAGCCACCCGGCGGTGTACATTATGGTCCTGCCCTCGATGGGCATTATCAGCGAGCTGATCACCGCCTTCTCCCGGCGGCGGATTTTTGGCTACAAAGCCATTGCCCTGTCCAGCCTGGCTATCGCTCTGTTGGGCTTTCTGGTGTGGGGCCACCATATGTTTGTCAGCGGCCAATCGGTTTACGCCGGGCTGGTCTTTTCAATTCTCACCTATTTTGTGGCTATCCCTTCGGCCATTAAAGTGTTCAACTGGACAGCCACGCTGTACAAAGGGACAATCATTTACAAAACACCCATGCTGTACGCAATGGGTTTTATTGGCCTGTTCACCATTGGCGGGCTGACCGGCCTGTTTCTGGGGGCGGCGGCGGTTGATGTTCACGTCACCGATACCTATTTTGTGGTTGCGCACTTTCACTACGTGATGGTTGGGGCAACGATTATGGCCTATTTGGGCGGCCTGCATTTCTGGTGGCCCAAAATGACCGGCCGCATGTACAACGAAAGCTGGGGTATTTCATCGGCCATTTTGATTTTTATTGGCTTTAACCTCACTTTCCTGCCGCAGTTCATTATGGGCTATATGGGTATGCCGCGTCGTTATCACATCTATCCCGAAGAGTTTCAGATTTACCACGTGGCCTCCACGGCCGGGGCAACAATTATGGCTGCCGGCTATGTGTTGCCGCTCATCTACCTGACGATGTCGCTGTTTATGGGCAAAAAAGCCGAAGACAACCCGTGGGATGCAACCGGGCTGGAATGGACAACCGCCTCGCCGCCGCCCCACGAAAACTTTGCTGAAACGCCCATTGTCACCGAAGAAGCCTATGCTTATCCTGAAACCAAAACGGCGGAGGTGCCGAGTGGCGCATAAAACCGCAGTTGTTGCCCCGTATTTTCACGATATTGACCAGCAGCGCGAAGTTAATGCGCTGGGAATGTGGGCTTTTCTGGCCACTGAAGTGATGTTTTTTGGCGGGCTGTTTATGGCTTATGTTATTTACCGCTTTTCCTATCCTGAGGCCTTCATCGAAGGCAGCCACGAACTGAATCTGCTGCTCGGCTCAATCAATACGGTGATTCTGCTGGTCAGCAGCTTCACCATGGCTATGGCTGTGCATTCGGCCCAAACCGATGCCAAACGCAAACTGATTATGTTTTTGATCCTCACCATTGTGTTGGGGACAGTTTTTCTGGGCATTAAAGGGGTGGAGTATTACGAAAAATTCTCCCATCACCTGGTTCCGGGGCCAAATTTTGAGTGGCACGGCGCACACGGCACCCACGTGCAGCTCTTTATCAGCCTGTACTTTGCCACCACCGGCCTGCACGCCATTCACATGATTATCGGCGTGGGCGTGCTGAGCTACTTTTTGATCAAAGCGATTATGGGCCGCTACAACTCGCTCAACTACGACCCCGTTGAAATGGTGGGCCTGTACTGGCACTTTGTGGATATTGCCTGGGTATTTATTTTCCCGCTTTACTATCTGATTGAACGTTATCTGACGCTTGGCTAACCAGGAGGACAAAACATATGGAACAAGATCACGGCACTCATCATATTGTACCGGTTAAAACTTATATCCTGGTTTTCAGCGCGCTGATGGTGCTGGCCGCGCTCACGGTTGGCGCTTCGTTCATTAACCTGGGCGTGTTTAACAACCTCATCGCTTTGGCGATTGCAGTGACCAAAGCCGGGCTGATTATGGCCTTTTTTATGCACCTTAAATACAGCAGCCGCTTAACCTGGATTGTGGCCGGGGTGGGTTTTTTCTGGCTGATTATCTTTTTTGTGATCACTCTTGGCGATTATATGGCGCGCGGCAGTATCCCCGGGTTGTTTGGGCCGCAATCTGTTTACAACCCCTGGCTTAATTAAACCGGCAGCCAGCCAAAATCTAATCTTACCGGAGCGGCGGAGCAATCCGCCGCTTTTTGTTATCCGTCCGGGAAGGGGGGCGATTTGGAAACATCTGGTCGATTTTTGGGTTTCCGAACGCTCATGGCAAAAGAGTATGTTCCCTATTTGCCACAATTGCATCTGTTGGCTAAATTTAAAGCCGCCATCGCGCCAGCAAATGTGACGCCGGCAGCTATTGTTTTGCTAAAGATGTGCCGATGATATTAATAGCTACAATGGGGGATGGTAAAAAAAGGTGTTTTTTAATACGATTAGGGATGGGTGATTGATTGTCGGCCCCCGTTTGAAGGATGTTATGAATAAGTTACGCGCCCTCGTTATCGACGACAGTCGTCAGGTCCGAGATTTTTTAATTGAATACGTTCTGGAGCCTCACGGGTTTGAAGTCGATATTGCCGTCGACGGGTTGCAAGGATTGCACAAAGCCATAAACACTCTGCCGGATGTCATTTTAATGGATTATGAAATGCCCCGGATGACCGGGTTGGAGGTGCTGCGCAGTTTGCGCCACAAGCACCAAAACAAAACCCCGGTTATTTTGATGACTTCGCACGGTTCTGAAGAAATAGCCGTTGAAGTGTTCCGCCTGGGCGTACACGACTACATTATGAAGCCGTTTGCCCCCAGGGATATGCTGGCAGCCATTGAAAACGCGCTGTCGGTGACGCGTTTGCAGCGAGAAAAAGAGGCGCTGACCCGCCGCATTATGCAGGCCAACCAGCAGCTCACCCAGCGCCTGGAAGAGTTTAACACGCTGAACGAAGTGGGTAAGTCCATCACGGCATTGATGAATCCCAACCAGCTTTTGGAACGGATTATCGATGCGGTGCTGATGGTTACCCGCAGCCAGGAATGCACGCTGGTGCTGGTAGACTCGGTAACCGGCAAGGTCAAAAAACAGCTAACCCGTCAACGGGCCGGCGAACACGATCACCCCGGCCACACCAGATTATTAAACACCGGCGCGCTGGCCGGCGGCAACGGCAAAACCATCGAAAAGATCAGCGAAACCGTGCTGTCGGTGCCAATTCAGGTGGGCAAAAAAGCGTTTGGCACGCTGAGTATCCGCAAAGACGTAGGTAACAAATTTACCTATCACGATAACCGGCTGCTGGGTATGCTGGCCGACTACGCGGCTATTGCTATCCAGAATATGCAGTTGGTCCGCCAGATCCAAACCACCAAAGAGCAGGAAAAGCAGCAAATTCGCGGTTTGTTTGAGCGGTACGTGGCTCCGTCTGTGGTTCACCAAATGCTCAATGAGCCGGGGCGGGTTAGTTTGGGCGGCGTGCGCCAAACCTGCACCATTTTGTTTGCCGATGTGCGCGGCTTCAGCGCGTTCAGTTCGCGGATTTCGCCGGAAATATTGATTGAGCTGCTCAACCAGTATCTGCGCGTGGCGGCAGACGCCATTACGGCTCAGGAAGGCACGCTGGACAAATTTATGGGCGATGCCGTGATGGCCTTTTTTAACGCGCCGTTGCCTCAGTCTGATCACCCCATCCGGGCGGTGCGGGCGGCCTGGGCCATGAGCCGGGCGGTGAAGGCGCTGCACCGGCGGCTGCCGCCGCAGTATCACCTGGATTTTGGAATTGGCGTGGGCATTGGCGACGCGGTGGTGGGTAATGTGGGCACCTCGCAAATGATGAACTACACCGTCATTGGCGATTCGGTCAATAAAGTGAAGCGGTTACAGGAAAATGCCAAAGGCGGGCAAATACTCATCAGCCAGATCACCTACCACATGGTGCAGGAGTACATCGAGGCCCGCTCGCTGGGAGATATTCAGCTTAAGGGGCAGTCGTACCCGGAAATGGTTTATGAAGTGCTCAGTGTGGAAAATTAAAAAAGAGGCGAGCCGCGGCTCGCCTCTTTTTTTGCGGCTTAATAGCTGAACTCGCCCAGTTTCACTTTGCCCCGGAAGGTCCAGTAAATGATGGCGGTGTAGGTCAGCACCAGCGGCATGCCCACTACGGCGATCACCGTCATCACAGTCAGGGTTTTGGCCGATGAGGCCGCGTTGTAGATGGTCAGATTATAGGCCGGGTCCAGGCTGCTGGTGATCATATTGGGGAACAGCGCCACGCCAAACAAAAACAGCAATCCCAGAATTGTAAAAATTGATGACAGAAACGCGTAAAACGGTTTTTCCAGGTAAATGGCCCGCGGAATGTTGGCAATGGCCAGCACGGTCAGTACTACGGCCACCCAGCCGAGCGGGTACTCCTGAAAGTGACGGGTGGCTTCTGGTCGGGCCACCAGGGTAAAAATAGTCACCAGCATATAGAGGATTAAAAAGAAGCCAAAGGTGCGCCACATCCAGCCTTTGAGCCGGGTTTGCAGTTCATCTTCGGTTTTGAGGTACAAAAAGATGGAGCCGTGCATGGCAAACAACGCCAGTGTAAACAGGCCCACCAGCAGCGCGTATGGGTTGAGCAGGTCAAACAGGGTGCCCTGGTAAATGCCGCGCTCGCCAATGGGAATGCCCCACAGGGTATTGCCCACCGCCACACCCATTAAAAACGCGGCCAGCGTGCTGGCCAGGGCAAAGGCCACATCAAACGCCGTGCGCCACAACCGGGCCTGGTTCTTGCTGCGAAACTCAATGGCCGCCGCCCGAAAGATGAGCGCAAACAGCAGCAGCATAAATGGAATGTAAAAGCCGGAAAACGCGCTGGCATAGGCAATGGGAAACGCCGCAAACAGCGCCCCGCCAAACGTTACCAGCCACACCTCGTTGCCATCCCACAGCGGCCCAATTGAGTTGAGCAGCAGCCGGCGCTCGGTGTCCCGTTTGCCAATAAACAGGTACAGCATGCCCACGCCCAGATCAAACCCGTCCAGAATGGTGTAGCCAAACAGCAAAATACCCAGCAAAACAAACCAGAGAATGTTCAGATCCATGCTCTTTTCCTTATCAACTAAGAATCGCCCAGACCGGGTTTGCTCCGACTGGCCGCGGCGGTTACTAAATTATCAAAGGTGGTGGCGGTTGGCGGCAAACTTACCGGCTCCGGGCCGTGTTGAATTTTGCTGTTGAGCACGTACACCCACACTGCAAACAACAGCAGGTAAATCAAGCCAAACATCACGATCGATGACATGACCATGCCGCCCGTCACCGACTCTGATACGGCCTGGCTGGTGCGCAGCATACCGTACACAATCCAGGGCTGGCGGCCCATTTCGGCGCTCACCCAGCCCAACTCATTGGCCAGATAAGGCCCCACCACCGCAAACACAAAAATCCACAACAGCCAGCGTTGCTCAAACAGCAGGCCGCGCCACCACAAAAAGCAGGCCAGCAGCGTTAACCCGATGAAACTCATACCGAGCGCCACCATCAGGTGATAGGTTTGGAAAACCACCTGAACATTGGGCCAGTCGTCCGCCGGAAATTCGGTCAGGCCGACAACCGGTTCGGTGAAATTCCAGTGTACCAAAAACGACAGCCCGCCCGGCAGGCCAACGCCATAGCGCACCGCCTGCTCCTCGTTTGAGGGCAGGCCAAACAGGTAAAGCGTAGCCGGCCCGGTTTGGTAGTGGCCTTCATAGGCGGCCAGCTTGGCCGGCTGGTAGCGGGCCACGTTATCGGCCTGAAAATGGCCGGTGGTCAGCGCCAGCAGCGAGCCGGCGGTGGCCAGCACCAGCGCCACTTTAAAGGTTTTGGTGGCAAAATCCAGGTGTTTGCCTTTGAGAATGTAGAAGGCTGAAATAGAGAGCACAAAAAAGCCGCCCAAAATTAAAGCCCCCACCCACACGTGCAGCAGGCGCGGCACGCTGGACGGGTTAAAGACCATCGCCCAAAAGCTGGTGATTTCGGCGCGGGCGGTCAGCCCCTCGCCTACAATCTGGTAGCCGGCCGGCGTTTGCATCCACGAGTTGGCCACCACAATCCAGATTGACGAGAAAATACTGCCCAGCGCCACCATCACTGTGGAGAAAAAGTGCATTCGCGGCGAAACCTTATCCCAGCCAAATACCAGCACCGCCAAAAACCCCGACTCGAGGAAAAAGGCAAACACGCCTTCGGCGGCCAGCGCCGAGCCAAAGACATCGCCAACATAGCGAGAATAGGCCGCCCAGTTAGTGCCAAATTCAAATTCCATCACGATGCCGGTGGCTACGCCCATGGCAAAATTGATGGCAAAAATCTTGGTCCAGAATTTGGCCATTGCTTCGTACTGCGGGTCTTTGGTTTTTAGATACATCCCTTCAATACCCACCATAATAATGCCCAGCCCAATAGTTAACGGTGGGAACAAATAGTGGAACATTATGGTAAAAGCAAATTGAATCCTTGACAGCACCAATGGATCAAAGGCCATAGCGACTCTTCCTTGATTTTGTTTGTGATAAGTTTTGCAGAAGCTGTCTGTGGATTATAGGACTCTACGACAAAAATACCAAGTGAAATATTTTATAGTTAGGGCAATCGTATACTAATCCTTTTGATTGAGGTTGTGCTTTGCGGAGGCTTTGCCTCCGCAAAGCACAACTAAAAAACAGCATTCCCCCCTCTCCGACTCGTGGGAGAGGGGGCCATGGGGGAGGGGTGAAGGCCTCAACTCGATTTGTGAAATCATTGACAAACGAACCCGGCTTGTGCTAGAATCAGCGTGGGTGTTGTGCAAATGCCGCACCGTCTGGTTGATCGACTTCCTGATCTTTCCCCTGTTTTCCCCGGGAATACCCCAGTTTTGCCGGACCCTGTCCATAACTTTTCCCGACTATTGGTGTTTATCTGCCTCTACTGCCACGGGCCGGCCCAACTGGCATGCTGTCCTGCCCCCAGGTATCGGGTGCACCATCTGACCTGAATATCTCGTTCAGGCCGATGTTTGTGTTCTGGTCTTGCCACAGGAGGGCACGCCTATGTTCAGGCAAATTTTTGTTGTTTGTTTGCTTTTGTTGGCTTTGAGCGGCTGTGCGCCAGCGCCAGCCGTCCAACCGACCGCGCCGCCGGCCACAGTTCCCCCCACTTCGGTGGCGCTGGCCGACATTCCGACGGCGGTTCCGGTGGCAACGTCTACTCCTCAACCGACCCTGCCCCTACCCACATCCACAACTCAGCCAACCTCCACTCCCCAACCGGCTCCACCTCTACAAACTACCGCGCAAGAAATCCGCGGGTTTTCCAGCGTGTGGGGCAGTTCGAGTAGTGATGTTTTCGTCACTGGGTACCAGGGTGAACCGCTGCGCGGTAACGATAGCGGGCGGGTGGGTCGGATTATGCACTACGACGGCAGCCAATGGTCTCCTATGAACACACCCGCGACCGATTGGCTTGGTGTCATCTGGGGCAGTTCCGGCAGTGACGTTTTCGCTGCCGGTTATGGCGGCACCATCCTGCATTATGATGGCCACCAATGGTCGGTCATGGAGAGCCGCACAACTAGTACCCTGCTGGGCCTCTGGGGTAGTTCAGCCGATGATGTCTTTGCTGTCGGGGACCACGGCACCATCCTGCATTACGACGGCAAAACCTGGTCTCCGCTGGACAGCGGCGCGTCTAACTGGCTATTGGCCGTCTGGGGCAGTTCGGCCAGCGATGTCTTTGCCGTCGGGGATTATGGGACAATTCTGCACTACGATGGCAGTCAATGGTCGCGGATGAGGAGCGGTACGACCAGCGCCATTGATCTGTGGGGTGTGTGGGGCAGCTCAGCCAACAATGTCTTTGCCACCGGCGAACCCGGCGGTATGATTCTGCATTACGACGGCAGTAAGTGGTCGGCGATGAACAGCGGCACGACCGCTGATATGTGGGGGAGTCCGTGGGGGAGTTCGGGCAGTGATGTCTTTGCTGTCGGGGCTGGTGGCGCGATTGTGCATTATGATGGTAAAAACTGGTCGCCGATGGAGACTGGCACGAGCAACGATTTTGAGGGTGTGTGGGGTAGTTCGGCCAACGATGTTTTTGCGGTTGGCGACAACAACACCATCCTGCACTATGA
>CAYOXS010000249.1:0-8924 GCA_964407935.1 uncultured Caldilineaceae bacterium | reverse complement strand
GTGCCAACAATAGCCCGGCACACATCGGCGCGGGAAACTGTACCCACCAGTTTGCCGTTATTGTCAACCACGGGCAGTAACCGAATCTGCTTGTCGAGCAGAACCGTTGCGGCTTTGGCCACGTGGTCGTCGGGAGCAACTTTGATGGGTTCTTCAATAATCAGCGGGGCAATGGGAAGATCAGAGAGTTCGTGCCCTTTGCGCACAAAAATTTCAAACGCATCATCCAGCGAGCCGCCTTCTTCCAGAATTTCGTCGATGTCCGGCAGCGCGGTGCGGAGAATATCGCCTTCTGACAGCACGCCTCTAAAATTATCGCTATCGTCAACTACCATCAAATCGCTAACGCCAGATAAGGCCACTATCTCGGCGGCGTGCTGAATGTTGGAATTATGACGAATCCGCGCCGTGCGCACCGTCATAAAATCCTTCACATAGGTTTGTTTTGATTCGGCCATATTGGTCCCCCCTTGTATGAAAACAAACTCAAAAATGAATTAACCGTATTAAATTTCAAAAATATTGGGGGGGAACGATCGAAAGGAAAAGAGAGAAGATTGATCCTGCCCCCCGGCCCAGGATCAACAGCGGATTAAAGTATACATAATAGCTAACGGCGACTTGCCAGAAGATTATAGCATAGGCTTACCGTCGATTCAAGGGGGAAAAACGGCTAAATCTATTTAAATCCGGGGTTGTGCCTCTAACCCGCCGCGCGATAGGCCGGCAGCAGGCCCGATTCATCGGCCAAATCACCGCTCCCCGGAAACGTCGCCAGCGGAACCGGGCCGCGCATGGCAAACGGCTCACCGTAGGCCGCGCCAATCAGCGCGCCGTAAGTGATGGCCCGCGCCTCAACATAACGCAAAAACCCGGCCCGGCTGAGGGCGGTGGCTGGCCCGGCCGCGTCGGGTTGAAACTGGCTAGTGTAGGCCCGCACCGCGGCCATGCGCTGCTCCCAAACAGCGGAAACATCAATCACAAAAGAGGGTTCAAACGGAGTGTGAATCATGTAAAAAAATAGCTGTTGGGGTCGATGGGGCACTCCGCGGCCCACCTTGCCCACCCCGGCGTAAAAACATGCTTCCCGGACCAGCGCGCCGGTGGCCTCATGATCGGGGTGACGATCCTGCCAGTGCGGCGCCAGCACCAACCGCGGCCGGGCGGCCCGGATCAGCTCGATGACCGCCAGCCGATGGGCCGGGTCGGCGCCAATTTGGGTATCGGGCAGGCCCAAATTTACCCGGGCCGACAACCCCAGCAACTCGGACGCGGCGGCGGTTTCGGCGGCGCGCTGGCCGGGCGCGCCCCGGCTCGACATCTCGGCGGCAGTCAAATCGGCCACAGCTACACGCAGCCCCTGATTTGCCGCCAAAATCAAACTACCGCCGCACCCCAACTCCACGTCGTCGGGGTGGGGGCTAACAGCCAAAATATCGATGGGAGAGATAATTGATTCGTTCATAGATGGGTCGCTTTCCAATAATTTACCGGAAATTGGGCAGTTGGCACAGACAATAAAAATTGAGTAGGGGCGCTTCGCGAAGCGCCCCTACCTTCCCAGACTCGCAGATTCGCTTATTTTTACGGGAAGATAATAGCACGCGCTAATTAAAAAATCCATCCGCCAAACTTGTAGCCGGGAAAATCTGGACAATGCCCCCAAATTCACTAAAATTAACCCCATCACTCATATTGTGGAACGACCATGCAAGTATTGCACGCACACTGGCATACACCCGCCGATCCCGCCGACCCCGGCGGGCTGCTTTTCTGGTTGGAGGACTCCGCAGCCGCGTCGCCGCAGCGGCAGCGCGGGCGCATCAGCACCAAAGCCAAACCCCACCCCTTTTGCGCCGAGCCGCAGGACGCCTGGGCGGTGCTGCACCGCTTTGGCGCGGCAGCGCGGGTAGAGCAGCTCGATGTGGTGACGCTGTGGCTGCCCACCACCCGCACCGGACCGCTGCCCTCGCCGCAGCTTATCCACGATTGGGAGCTGGACGACTCGCCGCTGGCGCTGGCTCCGTGGCGCATCACCGGGGCCATTGCCACGCCGCTGGCCGGCTTTACCCTGCTCAACGGCCTCACCGCCAGCGAGCTGCTCCCGCCCGGTCTGGCTCTGGGCGACGATATTCGTTTTTGGCAAACGGCCGCCAACCTGGTACTGGAAACGCTGGCCCGTCACAAACTGCTGCCGGTGCTGGCCCCGGCCAACGCCGACGCCTCGCGTTTTCACGCCCGCTGGCTGCCAGTGCTGGATGAAGCCCACGACGCGCCCCGTCTGGCCCGGCTACTGGCGGCGATGCCGCCCCTCTGTCGCGCCGAAACCGCTGCTCCGGAACAATCGCCCGCACCGCGGCTGGTGCTTGATTCTTTTTTAAACACGATGACCGATGCCCTGGCCCGCAGTTGGAGCCAGCCCGCCGCGCCCAAACGCCCGCCCAAACAGGCCGAAGCGGCCCGGCACTGGCTGGCCGCGCTGTTTACCCCCGAACCGGACGTGGCCGCGCCCGCCGCCCAACTGCGCCGTTTACACCACAGCCACCGCGCCTGGCTGCGCCAGCTCCACGCGGCCGGCGACAAAACCTTCCGCGTTGCCTTTCGGCTGGAAGCGCCGGCCCAGCAAACCGAACCCGCCAGCCGTGATTGGCAGCTTCACTTTTTGCTGCAAGCCCGCGATGACCCCAGCCTGCTGGTTGATGCCCGGCAGGTGTGGCAAACCAAAGGCAGCGCCCTCAAACTGCTGGACCGCCGCTTTGAGCAGCCGCAGGAAAAACTGCTGGCCGGGCTGGGGTATGCGGCCCGAATTGCGCCGGCGCTGCGCGACAGCCTGAAAACGGCCAAACCGGAGGCCATTCACCTGTCGAGCCAGGAAATATATAATTTTCTACGCGAAAGTGCGCCGCTGCTCGAATCGAGCGGTTTTGGGATTTTGACTCCGCCGTGGTGGAACCGGCCCGGCGCCAAACTGGGGGTGCGGCTCAGGCTGTCGCCCAAACAAAAACAGCAGGCCCAAACCAGCCAGGTCAAGCTCAATTTTGAAAATATTGTGCGCTACCAGTGGGAGCTGTCGCTGGGCGGCTCACCGCTGACGGAAGAGGAATTTGCCGCGCTGGCCGCGCTCAAATCACCGCTGGTGCAGATTCGCGGCCAGTGGGTGCAGCTCGATCCCGACCAGATTGAAGCGGCCATCCGCTTTTGGGAGCAGCAATCGGCCGGCGAGGCCGGGCTGCTGGAAGCGATGCAGATGAGCGCGGCCGGCGCGGTCAACGGCCTGCCGGTCGTCGATACCGAATTTGAGGATTGGCTGGCCGAATGGCAGGCCCGCTTTACCGGCCAGGAAAAACTGGCCCAACTGCCGCCGCCCGATTCGCTGCAAGCCACGCTGCGCCCCTACCAGCAGTACGGCTACAGTTGGCTGGCTTTTTTGCGCCGCTGGGGGCTGGGCGCCTGCCTGGCCGACGACATGGGGCTGGGCAAAACCATCCAAACCATCGCCCTGCTGCTGCGCCAAAAAGAGCAGGAAGGCCGCCTGCCCGCCCCGGCGCTGCTCATTTGCCCCACTTCGGTGGTGAGCAACTGGGAACGGGAGGTCAAACGATTTGCCCCGGCGCTGACCACGCTGATGCATCAAGGCATGGAGCGGCTGCGCGGCGATGAGTTTCGGCAGGCTGCCGCCGGGGTTGATATGGTGCTGACCAGCTACGCCATCGCCCGGCGCGACGCCGAGCTGCTGCAAAGCCTCGATTGGCTGGCGGTGGTGCTCGACGAGGCCCAGAACATCAAAAACCCGGAGGCGCAGCAAACCAAAGCCATCCGCCAACTGCCGGCGGAGTTCCGGCTGGCGCTCACCGGCACGCCCGTCGAAAACCGGCTGTCGGAGTTGTGGTCAATTATGCACTTTCTCAACCCCGGTTACCTCGGCTCGCAGCGCAGTTTCCGGCAGCAGTTTGGCCTGCCCATTGAGCGCTACGCCGACGACGAGGCCGCCCGCCGGCTGCGGCAAATGGTCTCGCCGCTGATTTTGCGCCGGGTCAAAACCGATCCCAGCGTCATTCAGGATTTGCCGGACAAAATCGAAATCAAGGAATTTTGCCACCTCACCGAAGAACAGGCCACACTATACGAAGCGGTCGTCCAGTCGGCATTGAAAGAAGTGGAACAGGCCGATGGCATTCAGCGGCGCGGGCTGGTGCTGAGCATGCTCATGCAGCTCAAACAGGTGTGCAACCACCCGGCCCAATACCTGCACCAGATTGACGGTGACGGCCATTCCACCGCTGCCGGCAGCCTGTCGCGCAGCGGCAAACTGGCCCGGCTGGTGGAAATGCTGGAAGAGGCGCTCGATGTGGGCGACCGGGTGCTGATTTTTACTCAGTTTGCCGAAATGGGCGATCTGCTGCGCCACAGCCTGCAGGAGCAGTTCAACACGCCGGCGCTCTTTTTGCACGGCGGCGTGCCGGCCAAAAAGCGGCAGGCAATGGTGCAGCGTTTTCAGGACGACCCGCACGGCCCGCCCATTTTTATTCTGTCGCTCAAGGCCGGCGGCGTGGGCCTCAACCTGACCCGCGCCAACCACGTTTTTCATTTTGACCGCTGGTGGAATCCCGCCGTGGAAAATCAGGCCACCGACCGGGCTTTTCGGATTGGGCAAACGCGCAACGTGCAGGTTCACAAATTTGTCTGCGCCGGCACGCTGGAAGAGAGAATTGACGAGATGATCGAGAGCAAAAAGGCGCTGGCCGAGAGCATTGTGGGCCAGGGCGAAAACTGGCTGACCGAACTATCGACGACAGAGTTGCGGGAGATGGTTTCGCTGCGCCGGGAGGCTGTAGCATGAGCCGTTACGATTACTACGATTTTTTCAAGCCCAGCCAACCTATCCACACCGATGAGGGCATTAAGGCCCACAGCAAACGCGGTCAATTTGGCAAAAACTGGTGGGCCACCCGCTGGATTGGCGCGCTGGAACGGCTGCTCGATTCCGGGCGGTTGAGCCGGGGGCGCAGCTACGCCCGGCGCGGGCAGGTGCTGTCCATTGAAGAGAAAAAAGGCGGCATTCTGGCCAAAGTGCAGGGCAGCCAGCGCAAGCCCTACAAAGTGACTATCCAGCTAACCCCGCTCAGCGACTCGCAGTGGGCCGGGGTGATCAAAGAACTGGCCGAGCAGGCGCTGTTTACCGCCCAACTGCTGGCTGGCGAAATGCCGCCGGAAATTGACAGCGTGTTCCGGGCCGCCGGCGTGAGCCTGTTCCCGGATAAAAAGGCCGACCTGCACACCGAATGCAGCTGCCCGGATTACGCCAACCCCTGCAAACACGTGGCCGCCGTCCATTTTATTTTGGGCGAGCAGTTTGACGAAGACCCCTTTTTGCTGTTCCGGCTGCGCGGCCGCAGCCAGGAGCAGGTGCTGGCCGGGCTGCGCGCTCTCCGCGCCGACAGCGACCTGGCCGATGAGGAAGATGAGGCCGAAGAAGAACCCCGCACCGCGCCGCTGCCGGTCGAACCGGCGGCCTTTTGGCAGTCACCGGAGCCGCTGGCCGGTTTTGGCGTGGCCATCAAACCACCGGCCACACCGCTGCCTATCCTCAAACGGCTGGGCCAGCCCAATTTTTTGGACGATGACGTGCAGCAACTGCTCGGGCCGGCCTACGCCATCATCAGCCACACCGCCATTGCCGCCGCATTTGCCGGTGATGATGATGACGGCAGCGACAACAATAACGGGCAAAATTCCCGGCGATCCCGGCAAAGTTCGCGTTAAACCGGTTACCGCCGGGCTGAGTCCATCACCCAGTGGGCCGGCGGAAAATCGATGGTGCGGCGCAGCAGCAGTTTTTTGAGCTGCCGTTTGGCCCGGTAACCGAACCGGAGCGCCCTCGCGTAAATCCGCTGCACCCCCGGCGACTCAAAGCGGCGCGCGGCCCAATAGCGCGCTTGAATGGCCCGGTGCTCGGCAAACATTTGCGGCGGCGCAACGATAGTTTTGGCGGCGGTGTGGATGCGGGTGGCGGCCAAATAGCGCGGCAGGTGAGCAAATTGACCGCCGCCGCTGGCAACCCGCAGCCAATACTCCCAGTCCAGCCCGTAATGCAAATTCTCATCCAGATAACCAAATCGCTCCAGCACCCGCCGGCGAAAAAACGCGGCCGGCTGGCCAATGTAATTTAGCCCGTACAACAATATGTTGTAATCAAACGGGATTTCCCGCTTGCGCAGCAGAATTTTACCCCGTCCGTCAATCAGGTAGTAATCACCGTAAACAACATCGATGGCCGGGTGGGCGCTGAAAAACTCGGCAACAGCCGGCAAGGCATCCGGCAAATAAATATCATCGGAGTTGAGCCAGGCCACAATCTCGCCGTTAGCCCGCCGCAGCCCTTTGTTGATGGCCTGCGCCTGCCCCTCGTCCGGCTCGGATAGCCAGGTGAGGCGGTGGCTGTACTGCCGCAAAATGGCCAGCGTTCCATCGGTAGAGCCGCCATCGATGACACTATATTCGAGCTTGGGGAAGTTTTGGGCCAGCACGCTCTGGATGGTGCTTTCCAGGTAGTCGCTCTGGTTAAAAGAGGGCGTGATGATGGAAATGGCGGGCAGGACGGCCGTCACCGGTCAATATTCCCTGTAGCTCTGACCGAGTGCGGTCGGCCGGCCGGTATCCGGGTTGATGAGGGAGCAGCTTTGATGGTTTGGCCCCCAGGCTTCATCGCCGCGGATGCGGTTGGCAAACCAGGCGTAACGGCCAATCCAGGGGGTACTGTTGAACCAGGGGGTCAGCTCGGCCATAATTTGGTCGTTGCCGGTGGGGTATCTGTCGGTGTCCCAGCAGCGCCCGGCGTACTCGGTAACCCAGATGGGAACATCATAGCCCAGCGTCGCGGCCTCCTGATGGCGGGCGCTGAGAAAAGCTTTGGCCGTGTTCGGATTGTTGTCGTAAAAATTCCAGGCCAGCGCGTCGAAGTGAGGCTTTTGGCCGTACTTGGTTTGGTAAGCCTCAATCATAGCCCACAACCAGGTGTAGCCGTAGGGGTCGGGGTCGTACTCCGGCAGAATTTTGGTGCCGGGATTGTGCTGGCTGGGCGCGGGCGCCACCAGTTTGATGCCGAGCGGCAGGGCTGCTTCTTCGATGGCCCGCCAGGCTTTGGCCCCCTCTTCCGGGCTGACATTGCCGTGCCATGGCAGGTTGGGTTCCACAAAACCCAACAGCCAGCCGGAAGCTTTGGCAGTGTCGATGATTGCGCTCAACGCTTTTTGGTCACCGGCCTGTTGGGCGTTGTAAATGCGGGGAATGTACGGGGTGCCGGCCGATGGGCACGGGGGCTGCGCGTTGTTATCGAAGTACCAGCTTGCTTGCAGCGTATCAATATCTTCGCAGTTGGGGTGAGCCAGGGTGACCCCTTTTTTGGGATTGCCGGTATTGGACAGCAAGGCTGCACCGGTGGCGCTGGTGGCCGGTGCAGGTGTCGTCGCTGGCGGCGCGGCGGCAGATTGATTGGCGGCGCAGCCGGTGAGCAACGCAACAATTAATATCGCAAAAATAAAAAGGTACTGTTGACGCATGGCATCATTCACTTAAATGGAGTCAGATTGCCTTTGACAAAGTTGCGCAGACAAAGCCAAAGGCGGCGTTTTAGCCGGTGGAACGGCGCGTTGATCTCTTCAGCTGGCAGCGGGAAGCCATCCGGCCCGGCCCCGAATTGCTCGAATAGCAGGCTGGTATCGGCCCAAAAACGAAGGATACTACGCCTGTAACTTTTTGGAAAATAATTGCGATGCAGCCCGGCATGCTGGTAAAGGGTGTCCAGAAAATAACAGATCAGGCCGGGGGTAATGGGTTGGCCGGCGTGGCGGGCCAACATCTGGCGCAGTTCCTCAATCCGGGCAAAAGAACCACTCGCTGTTTTGGTTGTATCATATTCCCGCGAAGCGGCCAACAAGGCGGGGATGGCCTGCGGTTCGGCCAGCGCCGACAGCCGCAGCCACAGGTCGGTGTCCAGCCCGTAGTGGAGCTGGGGAGTCAAATATCCGGCTTGCTCCAGCCAGCGGCGGTTGATGAAGGTAGCCGGCTGCAAAATGTAGTTGAGGCCAAAAATCAGGGCATCGCGATTGAAGAGGTACGGCCAGCGCCGGAAGTGGGGGCGCTTGATCTGACCCTGCCGGTTAACTCGGTAACCGTTGCCAAAGTAAAACGACGCGCCCGGGTGGCTGACGTAGACCTGCGCGGCCACTGCCAGCGCGTTGGGCAGAAAAAAGTCATCGGCATTGAGCCAGGCCACCAGTTCACCCGAGGCCAGCCGCAGCCCCTTGTTGATGGCGTCACTCTGGCCCTGATCCGGCTCGCTAACCCAGGCTGACAGGTGGGCCTGATATTTGTGGATGATCTGGATGCTGTCATCGGTAGAGCCGCCATCAACGATGATGTACTGCAAATACGGATATTTTTGATTCAACACCGATTGGATGCACTGCTCCAGAAATCGGCCCTGATTCAGCGAGGGAGTAATGACGGTGATCGTTGGCAGCGGGTTGGCGGCAGGTTGAGTGGGCATAGCGAACCGTTACGGTGCAGGCGTTCCGACAGAAAAACTTTTGCGGGCCACGGTTTTGTTGCGCACAAAATTAAAAAAGGTGTTGCCCAGCAATGCTCTGGCCCAGAGCTTCAAAAATCGGTCAAATTCAACCGGGGGGAAGCGATAGCGCATCGATTTTAGCAGATATTGCCAGCCTTTTTGACGCCGGTCACCTTCCATCAAAAACACCTCGGCGGCCCGGGCATACAGCCGGGCCTGCATCGCGCTGTCCTGTGTGCCGGCAGGCAGCAGAGTGCGGGCAAAGGCCACATGCTTTTGCACCGAGTCCTCGTAGCCGGCCTCCAGCGCAAACGCGGCAAATGCCAGTATCAGTTCGAGCATGCCCTGTTTGAGG
>CAYOXS010000248.1:0-8967 GCA_964407935.1 uncultured Caldilineaceae bacterium | reverse complement strand
AATCGCCCTGAGGTTTGCTCATTTCCAGCACCTGTTTGTCGTGCAGGCTGACGTAGTCAATGAACTCGACTTCGACGTTGATGCCGGTTTCTTCCTCAAATTGAGGGATCAGCTCGGCCGCTTTCTGAAAGTGCGACAGCGACGGCCAACTGACCACAATGCTTTCGCCGGCGTATTTTTTCAGCCGCTCTTCGGGTGTGGCGTAGTAACCGGAACGGGTCATTTCTTCGGTGATGAGCTGGGCGGCTTCATCGAGGGCGGTTTTGGCATCTTTTTGACCGGTGGCAAACTCGCTCAGTTTCACGCCGAGGATGGGAGCGTTGATCGCGCCCCATTCGGGGATGAGCGGCCGCCAGTCGGTGCTGGCGCATTTGAGCTGTTCCAGCAGCACCGGGTATTCGGGATATTTGGCCTGCAATTCGGGGTCGGCCAGGGTGGAGTTGCGGATCACGTCGCCGCCGATTTCGGCCAGTTGCTTGTCGGTGGCCTTGCTGGTCATCCACTGCACAAAGAGGAAGGCGGCTTCCTTGTGCTGGGAGTTGGCGGCGATACCCATCGCCTGGCCGCCGGTTTCGGAGCCGCAGGTGGCGGCGGTGGGATGCAGGGCAAAGCCCACTTTGTCGATGACTTTGGACTGGTTGGGGTCGCGGCTTTGGGCGGCGACTTTGTGAGCGTCAAGGAACATGGCGGCCTCGCCTTGCAGGAAGGCGTTGACTTCTTCGCCAAAGCCATAGGCTTCGACGCCGGGGGGCGAGTTGGCCATAATCTCTTTGAGGGCTTCGGCGGCGGCGATACCGGCTTCGTTGTTGACAACGGGTTTGAAGTTTTCATCAAAGACAGAGCCGCCGAAGGGGGAGAGGTGGAGCAGCCAGGCGTGAACAACCTGGTGGCCGGCGGAGCCGCGGGAGGTCATGCCGGCCACGCCATCAACATTGTCGGTGATCCATTTGGCGGTTTCGAGCATTTCGTCGTAGGTTTGGGGCACTGCGAGGTTGTTTTCTTCAAAGATGTCTTTGCGGTAGGCCAGAATGCTGGTTTCCGCCCCAAACGGCACCCCGTACATGGCCTGGGTTACGCCCTCCAGATAGCCCTTATCGCCGCCCACCGCCGAGCCGGACACCAGGTAGGTTTTGGCGATGTCGTCGGGGTCGTAGCCGGGCATAACCAGGGTGGGATTGCCAAAATATTGAGACAGGGGAGCGAGCAACCCTTTATTGACATACTCGTTTTTCCAGAAGATGGTCCAGGCGACGACGTCGTAATCGCCCTGAGGTTTGCTCATTTCCAGCACCTGTTTGTCGTGCAGGCTGACGTAATCGATAAACTCTACCTCAACATTGATGCCGGTTTCTTCTTCAAATTGAGGGATCAACTGGGCCGCGACCTGGAAGTGAGACAGCGACGGCCAACTGACCACAATGCTTTCGCCGGCGTATTTTTTCATGCGGGCTTCGGCGGTGTCGTAGTAGCCGGCGCGGGTCATTTCTTCGGTGATGAGCTGAGCGGCTTCATCGAGGGCGGTTTTGGCATCCTTCTGGCCGGTGGCAAACTCGCTCAGTTTCACGCCGAGGATGGGAGCGTTGATCGCGCCCCATTCGGGGATGAGCGGCCGCCAGTCGGTGCTGGCGCATTTGAGCTGTTCCAGCAGCACCGGGTATTCGGGATATTTGGCCTGCAATTCGGGGTCGGCCAGGGTGGAGTTGCGGATCACGTCGCCGCCGATTTCGGCCAGTTGCTTGTCGGTGGCCTTGCTGGTCATCCACTGCACAAAGAGGAAGGCGGCTTCCTTGTGCTGGGAGTTGGCGGCGATACCCATCGCCTGGCCGCCGGTTTCGGAGCCGCAGGTGGCGGCGGTGGGATGCAGGGCAAAGCCCACTTTGTCGATGACTTTGGACTGGTTGGGGTCGCGGCTTTGGGCGGCGACTTTGTGAGCGTCAAGGAACATGGCGGCCTCGCCTTGCAGGAAGGCGTTGACTTCTTCGCCAAAGCCATAGGCTTCGACGCCGGGGGGCGAGTTGGCCATAATCTCTTTGAGGGCTTCGGCGGCGGCGATACCGGCTTCGTTGTTGACAACGGGTTTGAAGTTTTCATCAAAGACAGAGCCGCCGAAGGGGGAGAGGTGGAGCAGCCAGGCGTGAACAACCTGGTGGCCGGCGGAGCCGCGGGAGGTCATGCCGGCCACGCCATCAACATTGTCGGTGATCCATTTGGCGGTTTCGAGCATTTCGTCGTAGGTTTGGGGCACTGCGAGGTTGTTTTCTTCAAAGATGTCTTTGCGGTAGGCCAGAATGCTGGTTTCCGCCCCAAACGGCACCCCGTACATGGCCTGGGTTACGCCCTCCAGATAGCCCTTATCGCCGCCCACCGCCGAGCCGGACACCAGGTAGGTTTTGGCGATGTCGTCGGGGTCGTAGCCGGGCATAACCAGGGTGGGATTGCCAAAATATTGAGACAGGGGAGCGAGCAACCCTTTATTGACATACTCGTTTTTCCAGAAGATGGTCCAGGCGACGACGTCGTAATCGCCCTGAGGTTTGCTCATTTCCAGCACCTGTTTGTCGTGCAGGCTGACGTAGTCAATGAACTCGACTTCGACGTTGATGCCGGTTTCTTCCTCAAATTGAGGGATCAGCTCGGCCGCTTTCTGAAAGTGCGACAGCGACGGCCAACTGACCACAATGCTTTCGCCGGCGTAGCGCTTCATCCAGTCGCCGCTAGTCGAGACCGGAGCCGGTTCCTCGGCGGCAGGTTTAGCGGCTTCGGCTTTGGCGGCTTCAGCTTCGGTTTTGGCTTTTTCAGCTTCGGCCAGGGCGGCTTCGGCTTCGGCCTGGGCTTTTTCAGCCGCGGCTTTGGCGGCGGCAAGCT
Organism: uncultured Caldilineaceae bacterium; assembly: GCA_964407935.1. Taxonomy (GTDB): domain Bacteria; phylum Chloroflexota; class Anaerolineae; order 4572-78; family J111; genus J095. The sequence continues at coordinate 6,102 of CAYOXS010000248.1, read as the reverse complement.
CATCGGCGCTGGCGTCTTTGGCCTGTTCAACCTGCGCCTGCGCTTCAGTCAGCGCCTTTTCCGCGGCGGCGGCCTTGGCTTCGGCTTCGGCGGCGGCCTTTTGCGCCGCTTCAAGCTGAGCAGCATTTTGCGCTGCCTGTCCGGCATCAACGGTCGGCTGGGCCTGGCTGCACGCCACCAGCGCCACAGCGGCCATCGCTACCAAAATAATGAGTGTTATAGCTTTCGAAGCAAACTTTTGCATCTTTGCATCCTCCTTGGGGGTTTTGTTTCGCTTCAATTGACCAATAGATTCAAAATCAAACGCTGCTGAAAGGGATTTCTGAAAATAACGTCTCCTCCTTTTCCGGCTATTTTGACGGTTTTGTCGCTTATAACAGGGCCTTAAACGGTAAATCGGGTTCCATCACAAAGGCATCGTCAAAGCCGCGCGGGTACTGGTACACCAGCCGGCATTTGTCGTTGGGGTACACAAATTTGCCGCCCACCTGCCAGATGAATGGTTTAAACTGGTACTGCAATCGGTCTTTTCTCATCTGCCAGAGGGCCAGAATTTCGTTGGGGTCGGCCTGGAAGTTGGTCCAGATATCGTGGTGAATGGGGATAACCACTTCGGCGTTGAGGCATTCGGCCATGCGGAGGATGTCGATGGAGGTCATTTTGTCGGTCATGCCGCGCGGATTTTCGCCAAAGGAACCCAGAGCCACATGGATTTGGTGGTCGTTGCCGTGTTTGGCGTAGTAGTTGGAGTAGTGGGAATCGCCGCTGTGGTACAGGTTGCCGCCGGGGGTTTTGATGAGGTAGTTAACCGCCCGCTCGTCCATTTCCTGGGGCATTTTGCCTTTGAGGGTAATGCCCGTGGGCGCGGTGACCAGTTCGGTGCGGTCAAATGATTCCAGCACCACCAGTTCGGTGTCTTTAATCTGCACCACATCGCCGGGTTTAACGCAAATACAGCGCTCGGCCGGCACGCCCCACTTTACCCACAAATCAACACAGGTTTTGGGGCCAATAAACGGCACCGCCGGATCGCAGTTTTGCACCACCGCCGCGGCCACGTTGGGGTCAATGTGGTCGCCGTGATCGTGGGTGGCTACCACGGCATCAATCTCGCGGATGGCAAACGGGTCCAGCACCACCACCGCGTTTCTCAAATTGGGCTGGAGTTTTTTGCAGCCAATCATGCGCTGGTGCTGGTGCTGCGCTTTCATCCACGGGTTGGCTTTGGTTTGCTTGCCGGTTTTAACCCACAAATCGATGCAGATGTTGGCGTTGCCCTGGGATTTTACCCAGATGCCGGTGCAGCCCAGCCACCACATGGCAAAGGTGCCTGGCGCTACTTCTTCTTGTTCAATTTCTTCGTTGAGCCAGGTGCCCCACTCCGGGAAACTGCTCAATATCCAGGACTCTCTGGTGATTTCAGCCACTTTGCTCATACTATTCTCCCTTTGCCCGTAAATGAAACAGGCTATGTTGGTTTCGGTCGGTTGAGTTCGATGAACTTTCGCTCAGATGACGGTAATTTGATTTGCACATATTCCCATAATAAATGCACATTTACTCAAATCTGGTTTCAGTATAGCACACTAATAGCTGCTTTGTCAATCCCGAAATACGTAAAATGTAATGCGTAAAACGTAAAAATTTGGCAAAATCGCGGCCATTGAGCTTTACTTTACGGTTTACGAGAAAAGAATTGCCAATGGATAACCGTACCAACGCTGGGCGCGCGTTGACATCGTTTTTAAGGTGATGTATACTTGTTGAGAATTTGTGCAATAATTGTGGACAATCAATATCAATTTAGAAGGAACTACAGCCAGATGAACAAAAGCGTAATCTGGGATATGGATGGGGTTTTGATTGATACCGGCCCACTGCACTATCAGGCCTGGATCAAAACCTTAAACGGTTACAGCGTTGAATTTTCTGAAACGTTTTTTAGAACCACGTTTGGCATGAACAACCAGGGTGTTCTGACGGCTTTGCTCGGCGACCCGCCTCCGGCGCTGATCACGGAGCTGAGCGACAAAAAGGAAGCCCTGTTCAGAGAGCTGATTCGGGGGAATGCCCAGCTTCTGCCGGGCGTGCTCAACTGGCTGGACAGGCTGAGTCAGCTTGGCTACACTCAGGCCATTGCCTCATCGGCCCCGCCGGCCAATATTGAGTCGCTGCTGACCGAATTGAACATCCATCACCACTTTCAGGCGGTGGTCTCCGGGTTTGACATGCCCGGCAAGCCGGACCCGGCGGTGTTTTTGCTGGCCGCCAGCCAACTGGGTACGCCGCCTGCCCGCTGCGTTGTGGTTGAGGATGCTACCGCCGGGGTCGCCGGCGCGCTCAGTGCCGGCATGCGCTGCATTGCCGTCACCACCACCAATCCGGCCCACGCGCTCAGCGCGGCCAGCATTGTGGTCAAAAACCTGACCTTCCTGCCGCCGGATGCGTTTGATCAACTCCTGGCCCAAAACCAGTCCAACCAAACTTAAGGGAAAAGGGTGGATTTATGTCTCGTGAAAGTAACCGAACGTTGATGCAGGTGGCCAAGTTGTACTACTTTGAGCAGCTAACCCAGGCCGAGATTGGGCGCAAGCTCGACACCTCTCGCTCCACGGTATCACGGCTGCTGCAGGAGGCCCGTGATAAGGGCATTGTCAAAATAACCATTGAATATCCCTGGGAACGGGACGAGGAACTGGAGCAGGCGCTCCAGGCCACGTTTGGCCTGCGCGACGCCCGGGTGTTGGTGGCTTACGATCAGCCCGATGATGAAGTGAGAAAAGGCATGGGCCTGTTGGCCGCCGAGTATCTTGACCAGATCTTTCAGGATGATATGATTGTGGCCGTTTCAAATGGGCGGTCGATTGCCAGCGTGGTTGAACAGGTAAAGCCCAGCCGCCCGGTAAAAATGACCGTAGTCCAACTCATTGGCGCGCTGGATTCTGGCAACCCGTTGCTGGATGGGCCGGATATGGTTCGGGATTTGGCCGAGGCGTACGGGGCCAAATATCGCTATATGAACGCGCCGCTGCTGGTAGAAGACATCCGCACCCGCGATTATTTGATGCAGGAACCTTACGTGCAGGAAACGCTGGCGATGGCTCGGCGGGCCAATGTGGCCATTTTGGGCGTGGGTCATTTGAGCGGGGAGTATTTGGGCACCATCTGGCGGGGCTACCTTACCACGGAAGACATCGCCTGGCTGCAAAACCAGGGTGGGGTGGGGCATATGTGCGCCCAGCATTTTGATATCCACGGCACACTTTTGGATGTTGAACTTAACCGGCGGGTCATTGGCATGGGTATCAGCGCGCTGCGCAACATCGATACGGTGGTGGCCATTGCCGGCGGCGAGGAAAAAACGCTGGCTATTTTGGGGGCGATCCGGGGCAACTACCTGGATGTGCTGATTACAGATGACCAGGCGGCGCAAAAAATGCTCGATGTCCATCGCTCCGGGGCGGTGGAGGCGGCTGCCATCGAACTGAAGCAGCAAAGCCCGGCTGCCGTTTCCGGGTAATGGGGCCGCCGCGAGATGCGGCTAAAATCAGTAACTCCCCCGGCGGCTGAGCACCGCGCTCACGGTGCGCCACAATATTTTAACATCGAGCCACAGCGAATAGTGTTTAATGTAGTACAGGTCATCGTGAGTGCTGAGGTGCATGGGGTTATCGGCGCGGCCGTTCACCTGCCACCAGCCGGTTAGCCCCTGCGGCACTTCAAACCGTTTGCGCTGCCAGGGTTCGTACTTTTCAACCAGCCACGGTAGTTCCGGTCGGGGGCCGATCAAACTCATATCGCCTTTGAGCACGTTGATAAATTGGGGCAGTTCATCCAGGCTGGTGCGCCGCAAAAAGCGGCCAAACCGCGTCACCCGCGGGTCGTCGTAAAATTTGTACACCGGCTGGCCATCGATGATTTTTTCCATGTACTGTGGCGATAGCCTTTCCGGGTCGTGGAACATGGTTCTGAATTTGAGCATTTTGAAAATCCGCCCGTTTTCGCCAACGCGCGGCTGGGTGAACATGATCGGGCCGGGCGAATCGTATTTGATGCCAATGGCGACGACCGCCATCAACGGCAGCGCCAGCAAAAGGCCCAACGTCCCCAAAACCAGATCAAACCCGCGTTTAACCAGCCGTTGTACCGGGTTTAAAACCGGTTCTTTCAGAGTGATCAGCGGCATTTCCCCCAAATCTTCTACCACCGAACGCAAAAACACCAGATCAAAAAAATCCGGCACCATGCGCACATTGACATTGAGCGCGTGCAGGGTAACCACCAGATTGCCCAGCCGGGCGTGAGCGTTGCGCGGCAGGGCAAAAATAACCTCGTTGATCCGATGCTCGGTAACCACCTCAATGGTCTGGTCCAGCAGGCCAAGGCGCGGGCAGTTCATCTCGACGGAGACAGGGGAGTCGCTAACGTAGCCGGCCAGCCGCAGGCCGGTCCAACTGTGGGCAGTAATTGTGTGGGCCACATCCTGTCCGGTCAGGCTGGCCCCAACAATCAGCACCCGGCGCGCGCCGTAGTGTTTTTCGCCAAAAAAGTGCAGCCCCAACCGCAGCAGCAATCGAAACGTGAGCAGCAGAGCCAGGCTGAACAGCGCAAAAATTGCCACTTGCAGCCGGGAAATATTGCGGAACGAGAAGTACAGGCAACCAGCAAAAGCCAGTGTGGCCGCGGCGTGGGTTGCCATGATCCGCTGGATTTCTTCGGCCAGGTTCAGGTTTTTGCGCAGCGTGTAAACATCCATCATTGTAAAGCCGATGGCCCAGATGACCAGCGCCATCACAAAAACCACCAGCTCCGGCCAAACATTTTCGGCGGTAATCGGCTGTCCAATGCGAAGCTGCGGCCGAACCCAACTGGCTAACAGCAGCGCCAGGGTAATCACAGCCATATCACCCAGTATCAAGGCAATTTGAATACTGATCCGGCGAAACACAGGCGCATCCTTTGCTGAAAAATCTCGACAATGAATTATACTGTAATCTGTCAGACCAGTAAAGATCAGGGCGGCCAATAGATGCCGCCAAAAGTTGGCGCTAAATGACAACTTGCCTCAACCGCGGAAACTTGTATAATCGGCCTGACTGGCAGTTTTACTCAATTGGATGATTTATGTTGGCTAAACAGAATATCACTTCACCGCAATTGATATCCGCGCACCGTGACAGCGTGCGTCAGATCGCAAATCCCGTTAAAATGGCGCAGAATCTGTGGAGTCACCGGGAACTGATTAGCCAATTCACCCGACGGGAGGTGCTGCAGCGCTATCGAGGCTCCTATCTGGGGTTGCTGTGGTCGTTTGCCACGCCGCTGGCGCTGCTGCTGGTTTACACCTTTGTCTTTTCGGTGATCTTTAAAGCGCGCTGGCCGGGCATGGAGACCGGCAGCCACGCCGAGTTTGCCGTAGCCCTTTTTGCCGGGCTGATTGTTTTTAATGTGTTCAGCGAAACCGTGCTGGCCGCGCCGCGCCTGATTGTGAACAACCCCAACTACGTCAAAAAAGTGGTCTTTCCGCTGGAAATTTTGGTGGTCAGCACCCTCGGTGCGGCGCTGATCCATTCGTTGTTCAGCTTGATTATTTTGCTGGCCAGCGAGGTTGTGGTGCTGGGCGGCATCCCTTGGACCATCATTTTCTTGCCGCTTATATACGCCCCACTGTTGCTGCTGTGCCTGGGGCTGGGCTGGTTTTTTGCCTCGCTGGGCGTGTTTATCCGCGATATTCACCACCTGTTGGGTGTGGTGGTGCAAATGTTGTTTTTTCTCACCCCTATTTTTTACCCGCTCGAGGCCATTCCCTGGCCGTACCGGTATGCCATCTATCTCAACCCGCTAACGTTTATTGTTAATCATTTCCGGCGCGTGGCGCTGTTTGGGCAATTGCCAGACTGGAGCGAATTTTTGGTGATGCTGCTGCTCACCGCCGGGCTGTGTCTGGTGGGTTACATCTGGTTTATGAAGAGCAAAAAAACCTTTGCCGATGTGGTGTAATTCGTAAAACGTAATTCGTAAAACGTAAAACGTGTTGCGTAAACTGTCATTGGTCATTCATCATTGGTCATTCGGCGTTGGTCATTCCTGACTCCTATTTTC
>CAYOXS010000247.1:6662-8999 GCA_964407935.1 uncultured Caldilineaceae bacterium | reverse complement strand
CCTGACCCCTGAATCCTATTTAGAGGAGCAACTTATGCAAAACAACCTATCATCAACCCGCACCCCCTACCACGGCGTTGTCATCCCCATGATCACACCCGTCACTCCCACCGGCGAACTTGACGAGCCGGCGGTGCGCCGGGTGATTGATCATTTGGTTGAAGGCGGCGTCAGCGGGGTTTTCATCCTGGGCACCACCGGCGAAGCGGCCTCTATTTCTGTCGCAATGAAATTGCGGCTGGCGGCGCTCACCGTTGAACACACGGCCAAACGGGCGATGGTCTACGCGGGCATCAGCCACAACTGCCTGACCAACTCGGTTGAGGCGGCTGAGGCCTTTTTTAAGCTGGGCGTGGAGGTGATGGTGGCCCACTTGCCCTCCTATTACGACCTCAACCCGGCGGAGCAGGAAGCGTACTATGTAACGTTGAGCCAGAAAATAAATGGCCCGTTGATGCTGTACAACATCCCCATTACCACCCACATGTCAATGCCACTGGAGGTAATTGAGCGTTTGAGTGCGCTGCCCAACATCGTCGGTCTGAAAGACTCGCAAAACGATACCGCCCGCCTCACGGCTATCATAAAACTGCTGGGCGGTCGCTCCGATTTCGCCATTTTCACCGGCGTCACGGCGTTATCTGGCAAAGCCTTGCAAATGGGGGCGGACGGCACTGTGCCCAGCCTGGGCAACATGGTGCCGGCACTGTGCCAGCGATTGTACGATGCCGCTGTCAATGGCGATGCCGATTGTGTCGCCACCTATCAACGCCAGCTCGATGAGTTGAGCCAGTTGCTGCGCGGCACGCTCTCGCTGGGGCAATCGCTGGGGGCGCACAAGGTAGCCATGGGCGCGCTGTCACTGTGCGGGCCCGATGTGCTGCCGCCGCTGCAACCCCTCACCGAAAGTCACCAGCAGCAGTTGCAGCAAAACTTCACCGTCTGGCTGGCGAAAATCCGATAATTCAAACGATTGGAGTCCGAAAGCGTTGCTTTCGGACCAAAAAATAACGCTTTTTGACTCCAGGTAAAGGAAACCGGATTAATGAGAAAAATAAATCTACTGCAACCGTCAAAAATTTCGTTTGGCCCCGGCTGCGTTGCGGAATGTGTTGACGACGTGACCGCGCGCGGGCTGAAACGCATCTTCATTTTAACCATCGACCCGCTGCTCAACCAGCTTGCGCCCTTTGTGGACCGGCTGCAACAGGCCGGCTGCGCGGTTCAGCTTGATACCAGTATCACCGTTGAGCCATCCATTGGCATGTTTGAAACGGTGCTGGCCGCCGCCCGCGCCTTTGCGCCGGATGCCGTGCTGGGTATCGGCGGTGGCAGTTCGATGGATACGGCCAAACTGGTGGCAGCTCTGCACAACAGCCCGCAGGATGTACGCGACACCTTTGGCATTAATCAACTGGCCGGGCGCAGCACTTTTTTGGCCTGCCTGCCCACCACTTCCGGCACCGGCAGCGAGGTGTCACCCAACGCCATTCTGTTGGATGAGCGCGAGCAGCTGAAAAAGGGTATCGTCAGCCCACATCTGGTACCGGATGCCGCTTACGTTGACCCGGAACTGACCTTCTCGGCTCCGCCGTCCATCACTGCCGCCACCGGCATTGACGCGATGGTGCATTGCATTGAAGCCTACGCCAACCGTTTTGCCCACCCCATTATTGATCTGGTCGCGCTGGAAGGTATCCGCCTGATTGCAGCCAATATTGTTCGCGCGGTTGAAAATGGAAAAGATGCCGACGCCCGTACAGCGCTGTCGCTGGGTAGTTTGTTTGGCGGCTTGTGCCTGGGACCGGTCAACACCGGCGCGGTGCATGCCCTGGCCTACCCGCTGGGCGGCGAGTTCCACGTGGCCCACGGTGTTTCCAACTCGGTGCTGCTGCCGCACGTGCTGGCCTTTAACCTGCCGGCGGCCCCGCAGCGCTACGCCGACATCGCGCTGGCGCTGGGCGTGGCTGCGGCTGACACGCCCGCAGAAACGGCGCAGCGCGGGCTGGAAAAACTGCGCCAGCTTTCGGCGCAGTGCGGCATCCCGGCCAGCATGGCCGATCTGGACGTGCCAGAGGACGCCATCCCCCGCATGGCCGAAGCAGCAATGAAAGTGACCCGGCTGCTCAAAAACAACGTCCGCGAACTGACCGCCGCCGACGCCGAAGCCATCTATCGCGCGGCATATTAAAGCATTTACGATTTACGATTTTGGATTTACGATTTTGGATTTTGGATTTACGATTTACGATTGAGTTACGCCAACAAGTAGCCCTCATCAACCGTCAATCGTCAATCGTCAATCATCAATCATCAATCGTCAATACGTCAATACGT
>CAYOXS010000247.1:0-6562 GCA_964407935.1 uncultured Caldilineaceae bacterium | reverse complement strand
CAATCGTCAATCGTCAATCGTCAATCGTCAATCGTCAATCGTCAATCGTCAATCGTCAATCGGTTTATCTATCTTTTTGAGGTGAAAAAATGACTGACCTGTCTCCCCAACCCCAACGACCTATCGTGGCCATTACCATGGGCGATCCGGCGGGCATTGGCCCCGAATTGTGCTTACGCGCCCTGGCTGAAACTGATTTGCTGACCGAGTGCCTGCCAGTTGTCTTTGGCGACAGTTCGGTGTTGAGCCGCGTCGCCGAAGCCTGCGGCCTGCCCCAACCGGCGCATATAATTCCTCTGGCCGATTGGAAAGCCAATCCGCACGTGACCGCGCCCGCCGTGGTTGACTGCGCCGCCATTGACGGGGCCACTGTAACCCCCGGCACGGTCGCCGAAGCCAACGGTCGAGCGGCCTACATTTATATCGAAACTGCCATCCATGCGGCCTTACGCGGCGAAGTGGGTGCTGTGGCTACGGCTCCCATCCACAAAGAAGCCCTCCACCTGGCCCAGGTTCCTTTTCCCGGCCACACCGAAATTTTTGCCTCGTTGACCCAAACCAAACGGGCCTGCATGATGCTGGCCTCGGATGAAATTACTACCAGCTTTGTGACCACCCACATCGGCATTATCGATGTGCCGGGTCGCGTCACTCAGGAGCGCGTGCTGGAGGTCATCGAGCTGACCGCCAACGCCATGCAGCGGCTGCGCGGCATGTCGCCGCGCATTGCGGTGTGCGGGTTGAACCCTCACGCTGGCGAACACGGCCTGTTTGGCCGGCAGGAAGAAGAAAACAACATCGTGCCGGCCATCGAGGCTGCCCGCGCCAAAGGCTACACCATTGAAGGGCCGCTGCCGCCCGATGCCGCTTTTGTGCCGGCCAAACGCAAAACCGTGGACGCCTTTGTCTGCATGTACCACGATCAGGGTCACATTCCTTTTAAAATGCTGGCCTTTGAAAACGGCGTCAACGTGACGTTGGGGCTGCCGATTATCCGCACCTCGGTGGATCACGGCACGGCCTTTGACATCGCCTGGCGCGGCATCGCCAGCCCGACCAGCCTGTACCAGGCCATTCGCTGGGGGGCGCGGCTGGCCGGCGGCGCAACAGTGAGTGATTAACGCCGATGATTGTGGTTTTGGCCGATGATTTGACCGGCGCGGCGGAAATTGGCGGCATCGCCTGGCGTTACGGGCTGTCCACCGAAATTCAAACCGAGTTTCAGCCGGCAACTGACGCCGATTTGATTGTAGTTGACACCGACACCCGAGCCTGTACGCCGCTAGGTGCCGCGCAGCGGGTGGCCGCGCTGGCCGAACAGTGCCGCCGAGCCGGCATCACGCGGCTGTTCAAAAAGGTCGATTCGGTGCTGCGCGGGCCGGTGCTGGCCGAACTGGCGGCCCTGCTGGCGGCGCTGGGGCGCAGCCGGGCGCTGCTGGCCCCGGCCAACCCCTCGCTGGGGCGCACTATTCAAGCCGGCAATTATTGGGTCAATGGCGCGCTCCTGCATCACACCGATTTTGCCAACGATCCCGGCTACCCGGCGGCGACTTCAAATGTAAAAGCGATGTTGGAGCAACGAAGTGGATCCGATGTGGCGGCGCAGTGGCCGGTGGTGATGCTCTCCCCCGGACAGGTATTACCGCCCGCCGGCATCTGCGTGGGCGAATCAGCAGGAGGGGAGGATGTCGCTCATTGGGCGGCTATGCTGGATGAGGCCACCATCCCCGCCGGAGCGGCCGAATACTTCGCGGCTTTTTTGGAAGCCAGTGGGTACATAGCCCGCCAGGACGCACCGGCCATACCTGCTGCTGCCAGCGGCAACCTGTTTGTGAGCGGCAGCACTGCTCGCGCCAGCCGCATGTTCTACCAGCAGTGTGAAGCCACGGGTGTTCCGGTATTGCGGCTGCCCGCCGCACTGCTTGAGCTTCCGCCGCAAACCGACCTTTTGTTGACCGAATGGGCGCAGGCTGCCGTGCAAGCCCTGCAAAATCATCCTCAGGCGGTGATTGCCATTGACCGCCCGGTACGAAACCTCCCCGATTTACCCCATCGCCTCACCGAGTATTTAAGCACGGTAACAGAGCAAATTCTGGCTGATTATCAAGTCAAGCATCTGTGGGTTGAGGGTGGGGCCACCGCCGCCGCATTGATCCGGCGGCTGAATTGGCAGCAGTTCCGCTTACAACAAGAGTTGCGGCCCGGCGTGGTCAGTTTGCAGGTTGGGGGCGCAGTGTATCCAATTTTGACGATGAAACCCGGCAGCTACACCTGGCCGGCTGATGTCTTAAATTCCTAAAAAATACCTTTGCCAATTTTACCCGCCAAGGATTGAACCGTTGATTTTGGACGACGACCTTAAGAAGCTGTTTTAAAAGGTCAATATGGTTGTGCTGGCTACTTTAGTCATCCGAACCGATTCACACGTTGGATCGGGGCGTTGTCACCGGGGCAACGTCGGGTCAATGGGTATCACCAGCACCCGGCACGATGGCGTTCGGGAAAATATAGCGTGGAATAACCCGTCGGCCTGACTTGTTTTGCTCGAAATCGACCAAATCGTCAACCTTAACCAAGCCTTCAGTGAATTACTGAGGGCTTGGTTTCTTTCGGAATTAACCAGGGAAAAGGTCAGTGCAGATAAGCGGTCCGCGAATATGAATGGTGCAAGCCCCCCAGTACCGGTCGAACAATGATTCTACCAGTGGACGAGGGTGACACTCGCTGATCAATTTTGGCGGGGATTTGTTGGTGGATACCCTGATGTGGCCGTGACTGGTTGTAGTAAGCCACATATTCCTTTTGTAATCATTAGCCTCCAACCTTTACGTGCAAGCCGTATGAGAGCAGAATATCCTGTAAATCAAGCACGTCTGCTTTAGTCAGGGAAGGGTGGTCGGGCATTAGATATTTCTGGCCCAGAAGTTCATACTTATTTTGGCCAAGACGGTGATAAGGCAGCAAATTGACTTCCTGGGTTGGGTCGATGTCTTTAACGAATTTGGCCAGAGCGTCGATATCTTCGTGGCTGTCGTTATAACCGGGGATCACCGGCCGCCGCACCACAACCCGTTTACCGCTGCGGACCAGTTGCCGGAAGTTGTCCAGAATCAACCTGTTGGATACCCCGGTTTGTTGCTTGTGTTTTTCGGCGTCTATCTGTTTAAGATCGTAGAGAATCAAGTCCAGATATGGCAGCAGCGATTGCCACACTTCCCAACTGGTATGGCCGCACGACTCGATGGCCGTATGAATCTCTAGTTCGTGACAGGCCTTGAGCAGCGTGCGACAAAACCCAGCCTGCACTGTCGGCTCGCCGCCGGAGAGGGTTATCCCCCCACCTGACCCTTCGTAAAAAGGCCGATCTTCCGCCACGACCGCGATGACTTCAGCCACTGTCATCAGGCGGCCAATCTGCTCCAGTGCCCCGCTATAACATTCATCCAAGCAGCGGCCACACAGATCGCAGCGGTCCGGCAAAATATATTTTTGTCCGACCCCGGTTGTGGCAATCGCCGCACAGGGGCAAACCTCAAGGCAGGCGTCGCAGTGGATGCACGATTCCTGGTGGAAAACGATCTGCGGCTGGGCGCGCTGGGATTCGGGGTTATAACACCAGGGGCAGCGCAGGGGACACCCTTTCAGGAAGATGTTGGTGCGAATGCCCGGCCCATCGTGGACAGAGTACCGCTGAATATTGAAGACCCACCCACTTGAGCCACTCCCGTCCTGCTCGACCATCAAAACGCCTGTTCCGTCCTTGAGATGATCTCATCCTGCAGCTCACGGCTCAACCGCACAAAGTAATCGCTGTACCCGGCAACCCGGATGATCAAATTCTGGTAATCTTCGGGATGGGCCTGCGCGGCCCGCAAAGTGTCCGCTGAAACCACATTGAATTGCATGTGGTGACCGCCCAACTTGAAGTAGGTGCGGATCAGATGCCCAAATTTTTGCAGACTCGCTTCGCCCTGCAGGGCCGAAGGGTGAAACTTCATATTGAGCAAAGTGCCGCTGCACCGCACCTGATCCAACTGGGCCATTGAGCGAGCCACGGCGGTTGGCCCCTGCCGGTCCATGCCCTGCACCGGCGAAATGCCTTCTGACAAGGGTGTTCGGGCCAGACGACCATCGGGCGTAGCCCCGGTCAGGTCCCCAAACCAGATGTGGGTGGTGGTTGGGATCATATTGGCTGCATAAGGGACGCCTGCAGCGTTATGGTGTTTGGCTAATTCATCACAAAAGAGGTCGACCACATCGTGGGCAAGGGCATCAACGAAACAATCGCCGTTGCCCCACTTGGGCGGGCGGTGGAGCAGCATTTGGCGCAGGCGGTCATAGCCCGCATAGTTGACGCGCAAGGCGGCCACCAATTCCGGCAGCGATATTTTTTCCTCGGCAAAGACCAGCTTTTTGATGGCGCTCAACGAATCGGCAATGGTGCCCGTGCCGACTCCACACATCAGCGGCAAATTGTAGCGCGCGCCGTAATCGTGGTAATCCCGCCCTTTTTCCATACAGCCGTCCATCAACAGCGAGGTGAACGGCACCGGGCAAAAGTCGGCGTACACCTGCCGGGCCAGATTATCGTAAATAACTTTCAGGTTGATGGCGTGGGCCAACTGCTGCCGAAACGCCTCCATAAAGTCATCAAAGGAGGCAAAATCAGCGGGCAGGCCGGTTTTTGGCCCCAACTGCGTCCCGGTTAGCGGATTAACGCCATTATTCATGGCCAGTTCCAGGGGTTTGAGCAGGTTCAGATAGCCGCTGGACGCCATATTGTCCTTGCCCGGCACGTTGAGTTCAACACAACCGTTGATGCCGCCCCGCCGGGCATCCTCCAGCGTTTTGCCTTTGTTCAGCAGCGCCTCAATGATTTCATCGTGATTGAAAACCGAGGGCATCCCAAAGCCCAGGCTGATGACTTCACTGGCCCTGGTTACAAATGCATTGGGCGATTGATAGGAGATGAGGGCCGAAATTTGCGGTTGGGGCAATTGAAGCATGGCCGTCACATCCAGGCACAGGTAGGATAGCGCATTGACGGCGTCCTCTCCGGCGCTGGTCTGGCCGCCCAGGTTTAAATTTTGAAAATCGTTGAAGGTGGTGCTGGCTTTGGCCGTGCCGCCCTCTTTAACCACGGTTAGTTCGTTCAGCTTGAGCCACAGGCAGGCCAGCAGTTCTTTGGCTTCCGCTTCGGTCAGCCGCCCGGCCTCTGTGTCGGCCTGATAAAATGGAAACATATACTGGTCAAAGCGCCCCGGCCCAATGGCGTAGGAATTTGTTTCCAGGTTCAGGATCAGGTGGACAAACCAAAACGATTGCAATGCTTCGTGAAACGTACGCGCCGGGTGGGCCGGTACGCGCCGGCAAACGGCGCCAATTTGCTCCAGTTCGGCCCGACGCACGGGGTCGCGCTCCGCCGCCGCCAGCCGTTCCGCTTCCGCAGCGTATCGTTCCGCAAAATGGATGGCGCTGTCGCAAGAAATGATCATCGCCCGCAGCAGGTGTATCTTCTTTAAACTGCCGGCGGCTTCGTAATCGACCCGGTCAAGCTCCGCTTCGGCCTCCCGTTTCAAACCGAGAAAACCTTTCTTTAAAACCGACTCGTAATCAACGGTGATATGGCCGATGCTCCGGTTCAGATAATAATGAAAGAACTGGCCTTCCGCGGTGGCCTGATTAACCTCCGGGGGTAAGACCTCGATGATCCGGTTGTAGACCTGTTTGTCCCGCCAGTAACCAAACACCTCGGCTATTAAGGCCGCCTTGGTCTGGTCACCGACCAAAAAAGGGGCTTCATCGCGCAAGGCGATGGTATCAAGCTCTGCTTCTATCCAGTCGCAGGCAATTTCAGGGTAGAGGGGGGACCCCAGAATGGCCGGCGTTTTGCAGCCCACAATCAGCTCTCCCGGTCGAAGCAGAACCGTGACGTGTTCCAGCAGGTGCGACAATACTTTGGCCCGGCGGACGAGCATGGGCAACCCTTCGGTTTGGGCGTAAGCCTGCGTCACCAAAACAGCGCGCTCGGCAAAAACCTCTGGCCGGGCGGCACGAAAGTCATCGACCAACTGTTGTACCCGCGCGGACATTGTCTCTTGCTTCATCGTTCTACCCTCGATATTTTATGTATAACAGCCCACCGCTAAAAACCAGACCCGCACCGATTACAAAGTGGGACTCATTCCCGGAATGGCCGCCTGACAACAATTAAAAACCGCTTTAATATTCACGTCAAATTCTCATTGCGATTCTTATTCACCAATCGCTTCTTTGGGGGCTAAATCTTTCAGAAACTTCGCCTCAACAGCCCGGATTGTTGACTGGCTGAATTACTATTAACTGTTATAATAAACCTAAAGTTGTAATGAAAGCGGATACCCAACATTGGTGAGCGAAGATTATTCCCGTTTGGCAACCCAACAATCACCCGAATGGCAAGAAATCTTGCATTCGCTTAGAACACCAGCCACTCAAGTTTTACAGCTTGATATGCTCCTTTTATTCGAGTTTGACCAGGACTCAGAACTATCGCCTATGTTTGTATTACGGGCTACCACCG
>CAYOXS010000246.1:0-9106 GCA_964407935.1 uncultured Caldilineaceae bacterium | reverse complement strand
AAAAACCGTCAAGCGTGAAGTCCGGGCTGTTGATGTAACTCATTAACTGGGCCTCATCGTCCCGAACCTTTTGGGCGGCGGCGGCAATTTGGCCGGCGATGGCGAGCGGGATGGTGGTCACGCCGTTGATATCGCCGTGCAGCAGGTCGCCGGGGGCGATGCGGACGCCATCGATAGTGACCGGCACATTGACCGCCAGCAGGCGCGGGTTGCCGTGCGAGGCGACCGCGCCCGCGGCAAAGTAGTGAAAGCCCAGCCGCTGCACCTCCAGGAGATCGCGCACGCCGCCATCCGTGACCAGCCCCACCGCACCCAGTCGCCGGGCCAGCGTGGCCATCACCTCGCCCATGTGGGCCGATTTGCGAGGCTGCGGCCCGACATCCCGAAACACCAGCACGCTGGGTTTGGGCGCGGCGTCCATCGCCAGCACCCAGTCGCGCCACGCCTGATTATCGCGGGAAACGTCAGGCGTGGTTGAATCCACGGTGACGGTCACGGCATAGCCGACCATCGGGCCAAGTTCCGGGAACAGGCAGCGGATGTCCATGCCGGGGAAACCATCCACCCGCCCGCGCACGTTGAAGGTTTCGATGGTGTTGCAGACGGTAGGGGTGTCAATTTCTTTAAGCGTCTGAAGTTGCGCTTCGGTCAGTTGGGCCATGCTTTCACCTCATTTCGCGGCGGGTTTGGAGTCAAAAAGCATTGCTTTTTGGCCCGAAAGCGTTGCTTTCGGACTCTTTCATTCAAAAAAGCGGCTGCGGCTGTCGCGGATCCAGGCTTCGTTGATGCGGACATATTTGATGCACTGCCGCCCGCGATAGGAATAGCTGACGTGAATCTGCCCGTCCCGCGCCTGGAAAACGCTGGGATAGGCCAGCGGGCGGTTGAGGCTTTTGTTGGCCTCGCCAAAGAAGCCGTCGCTGGCGTCAATGTGGCGCATATAGGGCCAGGTGCGGCCTTCGTCCTCGGACAGGGCGATGGTCAGCGGGTAGCGGTTAAGCGACCACACGGTTTTGTTAGGGTCATCGTTGAGGCTGAGGTAGTTGAAGGCCAGCGCAATGTTGCCGCTGTCCAGCTTTACCGCCTGAATGGAGGCGTTGTTGTTGGGCAGGTCGGTGCGGGTGACCTCCGTCCAGGTCTGGCCGAAATCGCTGGAGTAGCTGACGTAAATTCGGTCCGCCGAGCGGCTGCGGAAGAAGGTCACCAGCCGGCCCGGCGCAAGTTCGATGACCGTGGGGTGAACCCGGCCCCGGCTGCCGGGTATTGGATGCTCTGTCCAGCTTTGGCCGTTATCGGCGGAAAGCTGCACCACACTGACATCGTTGCCGTAGACGCCGTCGCCGTCGCGCCGGCTGTAATACATCGGGAACAGCCAGTGGCCGTTGCTTAGAATCTCCATGCGGTTGCGGCAGAATGAGCCGGGCTGCTCGAAAAGTGTTTCCATCGGCCCCCAGGTGTGGCCGTTGTCCTCGGACACGCGGCGGCGGATGACCGACGTCCACTGCATCCAGTGGATGCCCTGCACCTCACCTTTGTTGATTTTATCTTCCCAGCCGCTTGGCCCGTGTCCCTGCGATTGCTGCGAGGCGTAAAGCAACCACAGTTTACCCTCTGGCGTCACAAACAGCACGGGGTTTTGGTCGGAGCGGGTGGGGTCATCGGAGACGAAAACAGGTTCGCTCCAGTGGGCCGCGCCGGGTGTCAGCCGCGAGAGAGCGATGCTGACATTCTGCGCGCCTTCTTTGTCGCCGCCAAACCAGACGCACAACAGGTCGCCGTTGGGTAGCTCCAGCAAGTTAGAGCCGTGATTCTCGCGGCCCATTGGCGGCAGGTAGGCCTCGATGCGGTCAAGGTCGGTATCGGGCCGGAACAGTTGGCCGTTACTGACCAACCGGCGAATATCTAATATCTGGTTCTCAGTCATTTGTTGCCTCATTAGTATCTTCTGAAATCGACAGGATTTACGGGATTAAGTAGTTTTCAGAACCAACTTATAAATTTTACATAAAGACAAAATCGACAGGATTTACAGGATTAACAGGATAAAATCAGGGGAAATCTTGCCAATCCTGTTAATCCTGTCCAATGGATTACCAATCCTTAAGTTTGGCCTTGTAATCCAGCCGATTGTATTTTTCAAACAGCACCGCCGAGGTGTCCACGTTAGGCGAAGTGACCTCGTGACAGGCCACCCAGCGGCCCGGCGAAATCTCATTCCATGTGGGCACTTCTTTGGCGCAAACCTCGGTGGCCAACGGGCAGCGGGGGTGAAACCGGCAACCGGAAGGCGGGTTGATGGGACTGGGCACGTCGCCGGTTAGCACAATTCGCTCGCGCACGCGTTCGTGTTTGGGGTTGGGTTTGGGCACCGCCGAGAGCAGCGCCTGGGTGTAGGGGTGCAGCGGTTTTTCAAACAGGGTGTCTTTGCTGGCCAGCTCTACCAACTGGCCCAGATACATCACGGCGATTCGGTTGCTGATATGCCGCACCACCGACAAATCGTGGGCCACAAACAGGTAGGTGAGGCCAAACTCCGCCTGCAAATCCTGCAACAGGTTGATGATTTGAGCCTGAATCGAGACATCCAGCGCGGAGATCGGTTCATCGCACACAATAAATTCCGGCTCGCAGGCCAGCGCGCGGGCAATGCAGATACGTTGCCGCTGCCCGCCGGAAAATTCGTGGGGGTAGCGGTTGGCGTAACTGGGGTTCAGGCCGACAATGCTCAACAGTTCGGCCACGCGGGCGGCCTGCCCGGCTTTGGGGACAAGGTTATGCACCTGCATCGGTTCGGAAATGGCCGAGCCGACGGTCATGCGCGGGTTGAGGGTGGAGTACGGGTCCTGAAAAATAATCTGCATTTTGGGCCGCAGCGAGCGCAGTTGTTTCTCTTTCAGCCCGGTCAGGTCGGTATCCTGATAGTAGACCTTGCCGGAGGTGGGCCGGTAGAGTTGCAGGATAGTCAGCCCGGCGGTGGATTTGCCGCAGCCGCTTTCGCCGACCATGCCCAGCGTTTCGCCCTGATGAATGTTGAGCGAGATGCCGTTCACCGCCTGCACGGTGGCTTTGTGCTCGGCGTACGCGCCGATGCGAACCGGGAAATGTTTTTTGAGATTTTCAACGCGAACCAGCACGGAACCTTTGGCGCTCATGCGTCCCTCCTGTCACGAATATCAACCCAACAGGCCACAGAATGGGGGGACTCGCCTGCCCCGGCGATGGGTTTTAAGAGTGGATTTTGGGTGTGGCATTTGTCGATGGCGAATTTGCAGCGCGGCACAAACGGGCAGCATGTCGGTACGGCTTCCAGGTTTGGCGGCGCGCCGCCGATGGTAGTGAGCCGTTTTTGTCCTCCGCCCAAATCGGGCAGTGAGCCAAACAGGCCGATGGTGTACGGGTGGCGCGGGTCGTCGTACAAATCATCTACCAGCGCCTCTTCAACAACGTAACCGGCGTACATGACCATAATCCGGTCAACCAGCCCGGCAATCAGGCTGAGGTCGTGGGTAATCCAGATGATGGTGGTGTTCAATTCTTCGCGCAGGTCTTTGACCAAATCCACAATCTGAGCCTGGATGGTCACGTCGAGGGCGGTGGTTGGTTCATCGGCAATGAGGATTTTGGGCTTGCAGGCCAGCCCCATGGCAATCATCACCCGCTGGCGCATTCCGCCCGAAAGCTGGTGCGGGTAGTCGCTCAACCGGGCGCGGGCTTCGGGGATGCCGACCATATCGAGTAGTTGCACGCTGCGCTCCCAGGCTTCGGTTTTGGACATTTTCAAGTGAGCGCGGAGCGGCTCGGACAGTTGGGTGCCAATGTTGATGACCGGGTTGAGCGAACTCATGGGGTCCTGAAAGATCATGCCAATTTGCGCGCCGCGCACTTTGCTGATCTGCCTGGTGCTCATGTGCAGTAAATCGTCGCCGTTGAACATGGCCTGGCCGTTTTCGATGCGGGCGGCGGGCGGCAGCAACTTGAGCAGGCTGAGCATTGTTACGCTTTTGCCGCAGCCGCTTTCGCCGACCACGCCCAGCGCCTCGCCCTGATGCACCTGAAATGAAACATCGTTGACGGCGTGGATGTAGCCTTTGCGTGATTTAAACCGGGTTTGCAGATGTTTTACGTCTAACAAAACAGTCATGTCAATCACTCCATTGTTTGGGGTTGAGCGCGTCATTCAGGCCGTCGCCCAAAAAGCTGAAGGCCACGGTCATCACGCCCAACACAATGGCCGGGGCGGCCAGCAGGTGCGGCGAGTTGCGCCAGTACTCCATGCCCTCGCTAATCATATTGCCCCAACTGGGGATGGGCGGATGCACGCCAATGCCCAAAAAACTAAACGCCGACTCCCACAACATTGCCGAACCCAGCCCAGCGCTCAAGGCCACCACTACCGGCCCCAGTGAGTTGGGGATAATATACCGCGTTAAAATAGATTGGCTGGGAACGCCCAGCGCTCGCGCCGCCAACACATAGTTTTGGTTTTTGTTGGTGAGGATTTGGCCGCGAATGAGGCGGGCGTAAGTGGGCCACAACACCAGCGTCAGCACCGTGATCAGCAGAAACAAATCGGCCCAGAAAGTTTGCCGGTAGAAGGTGTTGCCCGTGGCGGTGTACATGCGCTCCATCCAGCCCGCCACCATAGGCCGCATGGCCACGCTGGCCACCATTGCCAGCAGCATGGGCGGCACGGCCATCACCATATCGGTGATCCACATAATAAACACATCAACTTTGCCCCCGGCGTACCCGGCCAGCGAACCCAGCACAATGCCGACGAGGACACTCACCGCCACCACGGCAAAAGAAGTCACCGTGGCGGTTCTGGCCCCGTAAATAACCCGGCTGAGCACATCGCGGCCCAGGTAATCGGTGCCCATCCAGTGCTCCCATGAGGGCGGTTGGCTGCGCGCATCCAAATCCTGAGAAAGAAAATCATACGGCGTTATGTACGGGCCAATCAACGCAATCAGAATCAGCAGGAGAACCAGCGCCACACTGATGACTGCCAGTTTGTTGGCCATCAACCGGGCAATGGCGTCGCTCCACAGGCTGTACTTTCTGTCTTCAGACAACCCCTCGGCATTCAGTGAGTTGGAAGCAGCGTTCAGAGCAAAATCTTTTTCCATTGTTATTCACCTCCCACCTGGGCCTGCCTGACCCGCGGATCCAAAATGGGATAAATAATATCCACGGCCAGGTTGGTGGCCATTACCAAAAACGAGCCGATGAGTACCACCGCCAGCACCACCGGGTAATCGGCGTCGATGGTGCTTTCGGCCACCAAACGGCCCAGGCCGGGGATGCCAAACACAACTTCAAGCAAAATATTGCCCTGAATCATATAGGCAATCACCAGGCCCAGGGCCGTCATCACCGGAGTCAGCACCGGCCGCAAAATGTGGCGGGTCACTACCAGATAATTGGAGATGCCTTTGGCCCGCGCGGTGCGAATGTAATCCTCACCGATGACCTCCAAAACGGCTGAACGCGATTGCCGGATAATGATAGCCACCGGCCTGAAAGACAACACAATGAGCGGGATGATGGCCTTGGGGCTTAACAGTCCTTCCCAGCCGTAGGGCACAGACATCAGATTTAAGCCCCGCACCAGCAAAATCACTAATAAAGGGCCGGCCACATAAGTTGGCATGGCCCAAAAGGCCAGCGCAGTCCCCAAGATGGTGTGGTCTACCCAGGAGTTTTTGTATACGGCTGCCAGTACACCCAATGGGATGCCCAGCACGGCCATGATGACCATCGCGGCCAGCGCCAGTTGAATGGAAACCGGGGCCGCGACTTTAATCATGTCATTGACCGAACGCTGGTAAATCAGCGAATTGCCCAGGTTGCCGTGCAGCACATTCCAAACGTACTCGGTAAATTGCTCCATAAAAGAGCGATCCAGGCCCAACTCATGGCGCATGGCCTCGATACGTTCCGGGTTCCAGGCCACGTCGCCGGGCATTCTTAAGAACATCAACCTGATGGGATCACCGGCCCCATAATAGAGGAGCGCATACACAACCAAAAGGACGATTAACACACTGGGAATCCAGCGCAAAAGTTGAAAGAGGATATGTCTAAACATTCATTACTCCTCAATTATTAACCAAAGGGGCTGTTACTGGTGAACCGGCCAGGGACAGCACAGTAGTAAGTGCTGTCCCTGGCTCTTGGGATTAGGGTGTTGATTGCTGCTCGATGGTCAGGTTCCAGGGTTCAACAATTTGCCAGTCGATATTTCTGCCGGCATTCTTAACCCACGGCATGGCAAAGGCAGAGGTAGGCGTAACATCCCAGGGGATAAAGGCCCAGTCGTCGCGGAACAGGCGGTTGGCCTGTTGGGCTAATTTGATGCGGTCAGGGTCATCCACGCCTTTAACACTGGCTTCATCCAGCAGGCGGTCAACTTCGGGGTTGTTGTAGCCGCCCATTTTGTTGACGGCGTTGCCACAGGTGGAGTAAATTGAGCCTTGCAGGTAAGAGACAATATCGGGAACGCGGGTGCCCACATCATCACGATAAATCTGGAGGTTGGCTTTATCCGGCCCGCTGTAATCATCAAACTGCGGTTTCATATCGATGATTTGAATGCCCAACACCTGCCGCCACTGTTCGGCAATGTACTGGGCGGCGGCTTCAGCGGCGGGGTAGCTGATACCAACCATCATCAATTTGGGCAGATTTTCCGGGCCGCCATATTTTGAGGCCGCCAGCGCTGCTTTGGCCCCTTCGGGGTCATAAGAGAAGGGGACATATTCCGGGTCATCCGCGCCGGGCACGGCATTGGGAATTTGGATGGCCAGTTTATCCGGGCCATCGGGGTGAGAGGCTTTGATCAGATCCTCGGGGTTGATGGCCATAATCAAAGCTTTGCGAACATTGATATCGTTGGTTGGCTCGGCGTTAACGTTGAACCAGAAGTGCTGGGCTTTGGGCATATCCGGCCCGGCCACAAACTCCAGGCCCAGGTCTTTTACCAGGGTAGGGGTTTCAATGTAAGTGTGGAGATCGGCTTCGCCATTTTCTAACATGGTGATGGCGGTTTGGCTGTCTTCTACCGAGGTGATGACAATTTTGTCCAGTTTGGGAGCCGGACCAAACCAGTTGGGGTTGCGCACAAAGTTAATCACACCCCGGTCCAAATCCATCGATTCTGGCATGAACGGGCCGCTGACCACCACGCCATTTTCGGGCCGCCACCATTCCTGCTTTTGCTCGCCGTCATCGCCCATAGCCTGCGAAATTTTCACCGGCGCAATCAGATTCGTTGCAATTTTCTGGTAGAAAATGGGGTCGGGCGCGCTGAGGGTAACTTCCACGGTTTGGGCATCTTTGGCTACCAGGCCGGTCATTTCTTTGGCTTCGCCCTTGGCCACCGCGCTGAAGCCTTCAACGCCGGACAGGAACAAATCGACACGGGCGTGGCCGGTGGCCGGGTGCGCCGATAGATCCCAGGTGCCCTTTACATCTTCCGCTGTAATCGGGCTGCCGTCAGAAAAAACGGCTTTGGGGTCGATTTTAAATGTCCATTGGGTAAAATCGTCATTAGAGGACCATTCGGTGAAAACCATAGGATGGATTTCGCCGGCGGCGTCAAAGTACATGGGGGCCGCCCACCATAGTGAGTAGAGCCGGCTGACGTGACCGCCGCCGAGCATGGGGGACCAATTTTGATCAAAGGCGGGGTGAAGAATTCGCAAAACCTGTTCGGCTGCCGCCGGAGCTTCCACTTGCGCTGGAGCTTTGGCTTCTGCCGCGGGCTGCTGTTCCGCCGCGGCCGGTTCGGCCGCTTTTTCTTCTGCCACAACCGCCGCTTCCGGCGTAGCCGCCGATTGGCACGCGGCCAGGAACAAACTGCTGAACAGCACCCCAATAATCAGGCTGAACCACATTTTTTTGTTGTGCATTTTTTATTCTCCTCTTTGAGTAGGTATCTAAACAAAATTGGGCTAAAATACAGTTTTAACCAAACGCCCGCCCGCAGGCAGGGCATGAATCAGGTTGTATCTTAATTTTTAACCAACCGTACTCCTTTCTCCAGCTTGAATTTCTTGGTTCGCCGTTCTTACCCTTTTATGTTAAAATAAAAAAACAGGTAAGAACGCTTTCGGCAGCATTGTACCGGAAGGCAGTTTACAAGCCTGTAGCGAGACAGGAACCGTTGGGGGTCGCCAAACCACTGGGTTCCTGTCTTTTATTTTGCGCTTGTTCACTTCAATTCTCCAAGCAAATTCTACTGGTAGTTGTCCTTTAGACTGTCTGTGATCTTAACAAATGTCGCTACACGTTGTAAGTGGTTAAATCGGTAATAAAGTTGGCCAGGTGCCGTTCCAGCACCTGCCGCAGGTCGGCCAGCGCCCCTCGTTGCAAGGCCTCTACCATTTGGGCGTGATCCTCAATTGCCCGGGCCGTAACATCGGGGTGGCTGCCAGTTTTTTCCATTGGGCCGCGAATCAACAGTAACATTTGCTGGTAAATCATACTAATCACCGGGTTAGCCAACACATCGACAATTCCGTTGTGAAATTCAAAATGCCACTCCTGATAAGCAACAAAATCTTTTGCGGCAAAGGCGTTTCGTTGTCG
This sequence comes from uncultured Caldilineaceae bacterium, assembly GCA_964407935.1. Lineage (GTDB taxonomy): Bacteria > Chloroflexota > Anaerolineae > 4572-78 > J111 > J095. The sequence goes on along the minus strand of CAYOXS010000246.1, from coordinate 514 downwards.
GTTTACTGCATCAGCCAGTTTCTGTAATTTCTGGGGATCGGGTTGGGTCATCAGCCGTTCCAGAGCGGCGCCCTCCAGCAGTTTGCGCAGTTCCATTACATGTTCCAGGTCGGCGCGGTTAACGCTGAGGTAAGAGCGCACATTGCGGGTTAAAGTTTCTAAAAAACTATCCAGATCGTTGCGCTTAATGATAGCGCCCACACCCATTTGAATTTCTACCAGTCCCTTTGCTTCCAGCACTTTTAGCGCCTCGCGCACTGCCCGCCGGCCCACCCCCAGCTGAGTAGCCAACTGCTCCTCCGATGGCAGTTTTTCACCGTCGCCAAAGGTTCCATCCAGGATTCTTGCTTCCAGATTTTCAATCACAACTTCCGTAGTTCGTTTGCGGTTAATCGGTTCAAATTGCATGGCGGTTATCTGCGTGGTAGAATGAAATGAATTGACCTATGTCACTATGACCTATGTCATAGGTTGAGTGTAACATTCTTTAGCGTCGTTGTCAATAGGCAAATCA
>CAYOXS010000245.1:5022-9138 GCA_964407935.1 uncultured Caldilineaceae bacterium | reverse complement strand
TTGGAAACGGAACTGAAAGAGGCCAGCGAAGAAATCACCCGCAAATGGGAAAGCGCGCTGGAAAGCCTGACCACCGAGGAGATCACCCCGCGCCGCACCGATGTTAACGTGCGGCTGGTGGCGCTGGCCTGGGTGCCATCGTGGCTCATTACCTACAACGATGGCCACCGCTCCCGCACCGATGCTGTGCCGGCCTATTCTGTGCCGGCGTAAGTCCCCCAAAATATAGTAAGGGGCTGGACGGCGCAACTGTCCAGCCCCTCACTAATATCTTTACGGTTGGGCGGCGGGATCACACCCCGGCACGCCGCGAGCCGGCCACTCGCCAAATGAGCCGGTCCACACAATATCACCGCGAGCAAACAGATTGAGCGCCTCGGCCAGCGGCAGAGACTCTTTACCGCCATCAAACCGGGCCACCGGATTTTCCCGGATCAGCACAAAGGTGCCACCATCAACCTTAAACAGCACATTGTCGCTGCCCAGCACAAAATCACCGGCGTGCGGGCCAAGCACATTGCCCGCGACCACCCCCGGCAGCAGGTGATTCAGCCCGCCGTTAGAGGCGCAGGTGTTGGAGGCTTCGTGATGAACCACCAGCGGGATTTTGTCGAGTACTTCCTGCACTTTGGGATTGGCGGCATCGTAGGCCAAAAACGGGGCCGGCACCACCGGCAGGTTGGCCAGCAGGCCGCGGTCAACATCGATCAACTCCGGGTCGCCGCTCACCCACAGCTCGTCCGGCCCATTTTTCACCAGTAACCACTCGCCATCATCGTTTTTACCGGTGACCACCACCTCGGTTTTTTCCGGCAGGCTGCCAATTTTGGGATAACTGGTACTCGGCCCCTCGCGGCCGTTGACCGCAGTCCGGGTGATGGCGGTCACTTCAGCCGGGGCCGCGGCGGTCGGTTCCGCAGCGGCCGGTTCTTCCTGAGTTGCGGCAACCGGCTCGGCGGCGGCGTTTTGGATGCTGCTGACAGTAGGTGTGGCGATGGGCGCGGCGGGTTCAGCGGCAACGTCAGCCTGCGCTGGCGGCGATGGTTCGGCCGGCGGCTGGCCCCGCGTAAAAAGAAACAGGCCGGCCAGAATCAGGGCGATGATCACCAGCACTGCCGCACCCATCAACATTGGGTTAGTTTTAGATTTAAGTTTTGATTGCATCGGTCTCTCCTTCCGTCAATAAAATAATGAATTTAATAAGCTTAAACCCACTATACTATTTTTTGAGGGGAGGTACAATACAACATTTGCTGTATTCTGCGGGCTGCGCCCCTGCAAATTTGCCCGCGCAAAATGGACATTTTCCGCTTCCATACTATCATTGGGAAAAAACGTGGAGGTGATGCATGTCTCATATCAAATTAAAAACCGCGATTCCCGGCCCAAAAAGCCAACAACTGCTGGCCCGGCGCGCAGCCGCCGTGAGCGCCGCCCTGTACCAGTCGGTGCCGATTGCGGTGGCGCGGGCCGCCGGCTCACTGGTGGAAGATGTTGACGGCAACATTTTGCTCGATCTGGTGGGCGGCATCGGCGCGCTGGCTGTGGGCCACGCTCCCGCCGCGGTAACGGAGGCCATCAAAACCCAGGCCGACAAGTACCTCCATTTTTGCGCCATTGTGGGCAACTACGAACCTTACGTGGCCGTGTGCGAACAGCTCAACGCCATCACCCCCGGCGATTTTCCCAAAAAGACGCTGCTGGCCAACGGCGGCGCGGAAGCCGTAGAAAACGCCATCAAACTGGCCCGGGCCTACACCAAAAAAAGCGCCGTCATCTGTTTTGAGGGCGCGTATCACGGCCGCAGCAACCTGACAATGGCGCTTACCAGCAAGTACGCGCTGTTTAAAAAAGGATTTGGCCCCTTTGCCCCGGAAATTTACCGCCTGCCCGTGCCCAATATGTACCGCACCCCGCCGGGCATGTCGCCGCAGGAGTATCTGGAATGGACAATGTGGAATCTGGATAACGCGCTGGTGGCTCACGTAGACCCCGGCGCGGTGGCGGCCATCATCATCGAACCGATTATCGGCGAGGGCGGCTTTATCCCGGTGCCGGCCCCGTTTTTACGCAAAATCCGGCAGATTTGCGACCAGCACAAGATTGTGATGATCGCCGACGAAGTACAGAGTGGTTTTGGCCGCAGCGGCCGGCTGTTTGCCATTGAGCACAGCGGCGTCGTGCCGGATTTGATGATTACCGCCAAATCGCTGGCGGCGGGCACGCCGTTGAGCGCGGTTACCGGCCGCGCCGAAATTCTGGACGCGCCGCATCTGGGCGGGGTGGGCAGCACTTACGGCGGCAACCCGCTGGCCTGCGCCGCCGCGCTGGCCGCCATCGATCTGATCAACCGACCCGAAACGCTGGCCGCGGCCAACCGCATCGAGGCGCTGGTGCGGCAAACATTTGAACCGCTCCAGGCCCAACAGCCGGTTTTGGGCGATGTGCGCGGCTGCGGGGCGATGATGGCCCTGGAATTTGTGAAAGACCCGGCCAGCAAAGAGCCGTGGCCCGATTTTGTGCTCAGCGTGATTCAAAAATGTACGGCGCGGGGCGTCATTCTGCTGCGGGCGGGGTTGTACAGCAACTGCATCCGGCTGCTGCCGCAACTGCAAATTCCAGAAGACCAGTTGCGCGAGGGGCTGTCTATTATTACTGAATCGATTACAGCCACGGCGGCAGAAATGCAATGAGCGACGAGTTTATTGTTGTCAACAGCAGCCTGGACAAAGTTGATGAATTGGAGCGGGTGCAGCGGGCATGTTTCCCGTCGCTGGCGGAGTATGAAATTATTACCGCCCGGCACTACGCCGCCCACATCCAACGCTTCCCAGAGGGGCAATTTATGGTGCTCAATTCGGCCGGGCAGGTTGTGGCCAGCTCCACCGACTTTATCACCACGGTTGATTTTGACCACATTGAGCACCGCTTTATTGACATAATGGACAATATGTGGCTGGGCCGCCACAACCCGTACGGCGACTGGCTGTACGGGGCCGACATCGGGGTGCTGCCGGAATATCGCCGCCGCGGAATTGCCAAACTGCTGTACCGGGCACGCCGCGATTTGATTCGGCGGCTCAATTTGCGGGGACACGTAGCCGGCGGGATGTTCAAGGGTTACGGCAACGTCAAAGAGCGGATGTCAATTGAGGAGTACGCGGCCAAAGTAAAAGCCGGTGAACTGTTTGATCCGACGGTCAGCGTGCAGATGCGGCAGGGGTTTGAGATTTACGGCATCATTTACGATTATGTGGATGATCCAAGCTGCGATAACAAAGCCGCGTTCATTGTCTGGCCCAACCCGAATTATCAGGAAAAATAATACAGGGGCAGTTTGGAGCGGCTAAGCCGCTCCAAACTGCCCCCAAAAATCAAATCCCCTTCTCCAGAGAGGCGTCAATTTTGGTGATATGTTTCCACCGAAGCCGCCGTCTCTGATTTAGCCGGTGAAAAATGCTCTTTGTCGTGCGCCCGCACCAGCAAAACCGGAACACCGGCCCCGCGCAGCACTTTATCGGCCACGCTGCCATACACCCACCGCTGCAACCCGGAGCGGCCGTGAGTGGCCATCACAATTAAATCGATGGGGTGCTCACGCGCATGTTCAATAATTGTTTCGGCGGCCAGCCCCATTTCGACCACAAGTTCGGTCTTTACATCGGGGCAACTGTAGCGCTTGCAAATGTCCTTTAAATAGCGCGTGGCCAGCATTCTGTGGTTATCCCACTGCTGATCAACAAAAATAGGATGGCCGGTTTCGGCAGCCAATACGGTTTCAATGGGCGGGATAACGTGGAGAAGGGTTAACTTCGCCTGGTTGAGTTTGGCCAGGCTAAAGGCATCTTCCAGAGCCAACTCAGCGAGTTCGGAGGTATCGAGGGGCACCAAAATATGTTTATAGGTTTTCATTGCAAGACTCCTTTGTCAGTTGCAAATTTGCGCCGGTAAACCGGCGGATTACCCTCAGTATACCACAATTTCAGGCCGTTGCAGCCGCCGGCTTGCCAATCGATTTTGGATTTTGGATTTTTGATTTACAAAATTAATTACGCAACACGAATGACCAATGACCAATGACCAATGACCAATGACCAATGACCAATGACCAATGAC
>CAYOXS010000245.1:0-4922 GCA_964407935.1 uncultured Caldilineaceae bacterium | reverse complement strand
AATGACCAATGACCAATGACCAATGACCAATGACCAATGACCAATGACCAATGACGTTTTACGCAACACACACTCAAAACTTAAAACTCAAAACTTAAACTCCCCCAACCCACCGAACTCACCCAACTTCTTCATCCTTCATCCTTCACTCCTCCCCTGCCCCTTCTGCGCCGGATTGCAGCCGGTCAAAATCTGCCGGCCAGCGCGTGCTCTCGCTGTAACGAGCGCCGCGCAGGTCCACATCTTCCAGATTGGCCCGTGAAAAATTAGCTCCGGTCAGATCGGCGCCACGCAAATCTGCGCCGCGCAGGTTGGCTTTAAAAAAGTCGGTTTCACGCAGATTGGCGTTGCGTAAATTAGCCCGGCTCAGATCGGCGCAAAAAAGATCGGCTTTGCGCAGGTCAACATGGCGCAAATCGGCCCGGCTGAGATTGGTGCGGCTCAACTGCGCCCGCTGCAAATCCTGGCCCTGCAAATCCCGGCCAACCCCGCCCGAATTGACAATTTCCCAGACCAAATGCCATTTTTCGCTGATTTGCGTGGTGCTATCCAGTCGCGCGCCGTTGAGATTTACCCCGCGCAAATTGGCCCCGGTCAGGTTGGCCCCAACCAGATTAGCGCCGTGCAGATTTGCCTGCACCAACACCGCATCGGTGAGAACGGCGTGGTCTACGAGCGCATCCTTTAAATTGGCGCTGCGCAAATCGGCCCGATCCAGATTGGCCCCGGTTAGATGAGCCAGTTGCAGGTTGGCCTGGCCAAGATCGGCGCTGCGCAGATCGGCCTCGCTCAGATTGGCCCGGCGACAATTGGCCATTCGCAGCCGCGCCCGGTTGAGATTACATTCGCCCAGATTGGCCCACATTAAATTCGCGCTGCTCAGATCGGCCTCGGCCAGATAAGCACCGGTAAAAATTGCGCCGCTGAGGTTAGCGCCTTGCAAATCGGCGTGGTGCAGGCTGGTTGGCGACGGCGCGGCGTCTCGGTCGGCGGCGGGGGTTTCGAGGTTGGCGCCGCTCAAATCGGCCCCTTTCAGGCTGGCTTGGTTGAGATTAGCGCCGCTCAAATTAGCCCACATCAGGTTGGCCCGGGCCAGGTCAACCTGGCTCAGATCAATCTGGCTGAGATTGGCATCGCTAAAATCCGGCGATTCTCCCTGCTCGCGAGCCAGCCGCACAGCCTCCAGAATCTCTTCGCGGGTTAATGTTTCGGTCGACACAACGCATCCTGTTGAGTATGACTTGGCTGTATTGTAGTTGATAATCTAGCATAACCAAACCAGGCCCGTCAATAATGGATTTTCTAATACAGCTCTTACACTGCTCTAGCAAAAATCTAACAGTCGGCTTTTATGATACGGGTAGAAATTTAAACACACCCCTACCTGCTGTAGAAAATTATTAGTGAAATAAGTGGAGGCAAAAATGTACAGATATCGACCTTTTGGATTTTATCAGTCTGCCAACCCGTGGCGAGAAATTGAGCAACTGCAACGTGAGATGAACCGCGTTTTCAGCGCAATGAGCCCGGCGTGGCAAACCAGAGTTGCGCCCAGTTATCCGGCCATTAACGTTTGGACCAACGATGAAGGCATTGTGCTTACAGCCGAACTGCCCGGCGTAAACCCGGATGACATCAACATTGCCGTGGTTGGCAAAACCTTAACGCTGAGCGGTTCCCGCCAGACCAACGAACTGAATGACGGCGACAAGTATCATCGCCGCGAGCGCCGGCAGGGCAAGTTTACCCGCACGTTTGAACTGCCGTTCACAGTAGAGGCCGATCAAGTGGATGCCGTGTTTGAAAAAGGTGTTTTGCACATTTCTCTGCCCCGAGCCGAGGCCGAAAAACCGCGCAAAATCAGCGTAAAAAGTGGAAACTAATTGAGATTAAATAAGACAAAGAGGTGTAACAATGGCAAGCGAAACCAAAGAATTAGAAGCTCAAACAGTTGAAAAACAGGAAGTTGATGTGGTAGAAGGCGCCGAACGCACTCGCCCCGGCAAAGCCTACGTGCCCCGCGCCGACATTTACGAAACCGACAATTCCCTGGTTATTGTGGCCGATATGCCCGGCGTTGATGACAACTCGGTGGAAATTACGCTCGAAAAGAACGTGCTGAGTTTGAAAGGGTTTGTCGATTTCACCCCGCCCGAGAGCTTTGGCCTGGCCTACGCCGAGTACGAAGTTGGCGACTTTGAACGCACTTTCACCCTCTCGGACGACATTGACCGGGACAACATTGAAGCAACCATTAAAGATGGCGTGCTGCGGGTCTTTTTACCCAAAGCTGGCCCGGCCCAGATTAAGAAAATCTCCATCAAATCTGCCTGATACCCGGTAAATCAATAAAGCGCCCCGCCAGCATTGGTGGGGCTTTTTTTTATATAACCGGCCAGGAACCTTAAAACATCAATTTTTAATGCAAACTTAATGTCTGCCGATCAATTAAATAGCTCAAACCTAGCGAAAGTGTGTTATACTACGCCTGTACCTTTCTAACTATTAGCGACCTCAACTTTAACAACCAGCTCACCGGTAACCTAAACCAAAGCCCCGCATTTTACCAGCTCTGGCGGCAAGGGCCAGAGCTGGTATTTTGTTACACAGAAGAGATGGACTCAGCCTGTGAGAATGAAAATATGGTAGGGGCGGTTCGCGAACCGCCCCTACCTTCGCTACACCTGCACTCCGCACAGGCGCAAGTGTTCACAATTCGCTATTTTCAGAGGAGTCCAATTTACGCTGGATGACTAAGGATATTGTTTATGACAAAACTTGTGGTTATTTCCGATATTCACGGCAATCGCACCGCTCTCGAAGCGGTGCTCTCGGATATAGATAAACTGGGCCAGGTGGATTATCTGTTAAACCTGGGCGATCTGGCTGTTTTTGGCCCCGATCCCCAGGGCGTGCTTACACTGCTGCAACACTACCCTTCAATGCTAACAATTATGGGCAATACCGACCGGTATCTGGTTGAGAAACAATATCCCGGCGAACCAGGCGGCACCGACTGGCAGTCGCAAGTGCTGGCCAGCTTTCCATGGACCGCCGATCAATTGGGGCCAGCCGGACTCGCCTATTTAGAAAAGCTGCCCGCCCGCCAATACCTGCAGCTTTCAGCCGAACACGCCATTCTGGCAGTTCACGGCTCACCGCGCAGCGACGAAGAAAATATGAAACCCGACAGCTCCGCCGCGGAATTGCTGGACATGACGGCAAGCACCCCGGCGCACAATTTGTTGTTATGCGCTCACACCCATTTGCCGTTTGACCGAATGGTTAACGGGCGCAGGTTTGTCAATGTGGGCAGCGTGGGGCTGCCCTTTGATGGCGACCCGCGGGCCAGTTACGCGGTGATCACTCTGCGCCCGGGCGGTAAATACCACATCGATCTGCGCCGGGTTTATTTTGACATTGAAGCAGTGGTAAAAGAGCTTGAAAGCGTTGGCCATCCAACTGCTGAAGTTGGCGCTTTTAATCTGCGCCACGCCCGGCCGCTGGGCAGCAAATTGGTGTACACCGAAAAAATGCGCCGCGGCACCGACAAGTTTGCGATTATCAACAAAAAAAATTTCTACCGATGATGTAACTCAGCTCAAATTTCTCATTTGAGCATTAACCATGATCACCAGCCTGTAACCAGTGCCACCAATCGTGCAGGATTTTGGTGATAACCCGCCGTTCAGTTTCCGTTTGCCAATAAGTTTCCTCGTAATTATGTGTATATGTGAGCCGCACCAGTTGGGCATCGAGTTGGTGCAGCCGGTCGCCCAACATCTCTTCCAGATGCGTTGTCTGGCGGGCGGGGCTATACAGCAACCGCTCCAAAACCTCGGCCTCACAGCGCGCCGGCTCCAGTTGCAAACAGCGACACCAGCTCAACGGATTCCACACCGTATCAGAGTCGGGCAGGTGGTCATCCATGTAACTCTGGATGGCGCACAAACGCTGCTGCAAAAAACGCGCCTCCAAATCCGCCAGCGACCCGTTAATAAAATTCAGGTTGCCATTCAACCGTTCATTGTGACCATTTTTCGGCAGTGAAGTCATTGGTGCGCTCCTTTGAAAATAGGATCCAGAAGTCAGAAATCAGGAGTTTGGGGTAAAAATCATAAGTCGGGCTTGCAGCCCGACAGTTGCGCTACAAGCGTAACCTACGAATCAGCGAAGGTAGGTGCGCTTCGCAAAGCGCCCCTACCCGATTTTCATTGGCGTTACAGCAGGAGTCCAAAACTGTAGTTTTGGACTCCATTATTTTCACGCTTATCCTCTTTTGATTATCGGCGCAGCCTACCGCCAGCTTAATATCTTTTCATCGACAAAATTGTACTGAATAGCCAGTTGCTCGCCAACCGCCGGAGCAAACATGGGGCGTTGGTTAGAGCCGTCTGCGGCCATTACCCACACCTCCCACCGCCCGGTGCGGTCGGTGAGAAAGGCAAGCTGCGTGCCATCCGGCGACCACGCCGGCGCAACATTATTCCACTGTTTGTTGTCGCCGCCCGGCAGCAGGGGCGCGTACAGCGGCGTTTTGGTGAGCTGCACCCGGCCGCTGCCATCAGCATTCAGCCGGTAAATATCGTAGCCGTCGCCGCCGCCCGGCTTGCCCACCGACACCGCCAGATAGCGGCCATCCGGTGAAAACACCGGCGAGCCATCACCCAAATTATCAGTGATGGGCTGGCTGGCGTTGCGGTTCACATCTACCTGCACCAGCCCGCGCCCGCCATCGGATACAATCCGCCACGGCCGAGCCGGATCCCACGCCGGCCGAAAAGCATACGTGCCGCCGTCCATATCTTCAAACGAGCCATCGGCCACATTGACAACGCGCAAACTCCAGTGGGGGTCGGGCGGGAAGGTGTATTTCAGATACGGAATTTGCCCCACCACCTTGCCGCCGCTCACCACCGGCT
>CAYOXS010000244.1:0-9139 GCA_964407935.1 uncultured Caldilineaceae bacterium | reverse complement strand
ACGCCCTGTAGACACCGATTGGATAACCTGCCCATATTGCGGCGCGGCGCTGGTCGCACAAGCAACACTGCCTTGATCCGGGCATATTGGTGGAAACAAGCAAGTTGTACGACTGATAGACTACATTATCACACAACACGGGCCGCCTATCAAATTATTGCACACAAATGACCTGGCAGCGCATTTTGCAGCTATCGGGCTGGCAGTATCGTCTGAAATGGTAACGAGTCTTGCTAACTCCGGCCATTGTGTGAATTCAAGTGGTATATCTAATGATCTGGGCTTAAAAATTTTTGATTGAGGAGAGGATATGGCCAAACAAAAGAAACAAAAAACTATCAGTGTTGCCCGTAAAACAACTCTATCAGCAAAATCTGGGCCGCCGATGTGGGTTTGGCTGGTCGGCGGTGGCGTACTGCTGGTCTTGCTGGTCGGCGGCCTGTTTTACCTGGGCAATATGCAGCCGCCGGCTCTGGCCAGCGACATCGACGGCGTGATTATTCTGCCCGAACAGGCGCGGGGGCATCAGGAAGGCGATCTGCACACTGATAACGAAGTGCCGGCCGGCGGCGTACATAACTCGGCCTGGCAAAACTGCGGCATTTACAACGAACCTATCCGTGAAGAGAACGTGGTCCACTCGCTGGAACACGGCGCGGTCTGGATTGCCTACCGGCCCGACCTGTCGGATAGTCAGGTTGAAACCCTGCGCCAACTGGTTCGCAGTGAGCGTAACCGCCAGGCAGAGCCATTGATTGTGCTGGCTCCCAAACCGGTACTGGAGTCGCCGATTATGGCCACCGCCTGGCGCGTGCAGCTTGAACTTGACAGCGCCGATGATGAACGGCTGGCCGCTTTTGTTGCCAAATACCAACGCGGTCCCCTCACCCCGGAACCGCAAGCCAACTGCGTTAACGGCGTTGGCGAACCGTTGAGCTAAAATTTTGGGTCATAGAAAGGACGGTAGCAAAACCGTCCTTTCTACCCGTATTTTTTAAGTTGAACTACTTTTTCCGCACGTTGTTATCAATATGAAGATGATGCTTGTTAGCCGGGTGCTTGACGCACAAGTAACCATCATCGTTTTTGTCATAATCCGAGCCGATGTGGTCGTGCATGTGCTCGCCATCATGCATGTGATGCAGTTCAAACCCCGGCGCGCAGCCCGCCACCGGCTGGCCGTGGTTGGCCAGCGCTGCCTGGCCGCCGCCTAACCACAATAATGATACCAGCGTCATCGCACCCATCACTTTTTTCATAGAAACCTCCTCTTTTTTTCTTACGTTTTGTAAGAATAAGAGTGAGTATATCAAAGAGTCAACCGTGATGCAAGTAATTCTGATAGGTGATTTCACCTACAACCTGTCACGTGGTTTTACCGTGGCTAATTCTACCGACAGCGGATACACTGGGTGTAAACAGCGGGCACAAGGATTATGACCCACCTGGCTTACAAAAACCTGTTCCAACAAAAATTCAGGCTGGCGCTGAGTATTGGCGGCGTCACTCTGGCGATGACCCTGATTGTGTTGCTCAACGGCTTTCTGTCCGGCATTTATATGCAAATCACGGCTTATCTCGACAATACCCCTGCGGACTTGGTTATCGCCCAGGATGGCGTTACCAACCTGCTCAGCGCCACATCGCTGCTGCCGGCCAGCGCCACCGAACAGGTTCGCGGCGTGCCCGGCGTTGAAAAAGTCATCCCCATCATTTCCCAGTTTGTTATTCTGGACATCCACGATGAAAAAGTGGTGGCCTATATGGTCGGTTACGAGCCGGATGCCGGCGGCGGGCCGTGGGCGCTGCGGGCCGGCCGTTCGCCGGCCGATGACGACGAGGTGGTGCTGGATTGGCAAATGGCTGCCCGGCACGGCTTTGACCTGGGCAGCACCATCGAAATTTTAGACCGGGATTTTACCGTGGTTGGGCTGAGCGAGGGAACCAATTCCTGGATGACCAGTTTCTTTTTCATTGAGAAACGGGCCGCCGAGCGGGTGCTGCTGGCCCCCGACACCACCAGCTTTGTGCTCGTCAATTTGACTCCTCAGGCCGATGCCGCCGCGGTGGAAACCCGGCTGCGTCGCCGCCTGCACGACGCCGAAATTGTGCCCGCCGCGGTGATGAAACAAAACGATCTCAACCTGCTGGCCCAGATTTTTGCGGTGCCGCTGCAAATGATGGTCGCCATTGCCTTTGCCGTGGGTACGGCTATTTTGGGGATGATCATCTACACCGCCACCGTGGAGCGGGTGCGCGAGTATGGGGTGTTAAAAGCGGTCGGGGCCAATAACTGGCAGCTTTATCTGCTGGTTTCGCAGCAGGCACTGGTCATAGCACTGGTTGGGGTTACATTGGGCATCGGCCTGGCCTGGCTGATAAGCGGCTGGATTACGGCCCACTGGCCCAAATTTCTGGTCGTCATTCAGCCGGCAACAACAACCACCACCGCCGTGGTCGGGCTGCTGATGGGCTTGCTGGCGGCGCTGCTGCCAGCTCGTTACGTGGGGCGGCTCGATCCGGCCCAGGTCTTCAGGCGGTAACGCGATGATTTATCTGGCCTGGCGCAATCTGGCGCAAAGTAAAACCCACTTTCTGCTGGGCATCGGTGGGGTGGCCCTGGCCCTGCTACTGATGCTGGCTCTGGATGCCCTGCTGACCGGCTCCGAAGATGATCTGACCGCCTACATTATCCAGTCCGGGGCCGATGTTTTTGTGGCCCAGGATGGCGTGCAGAATATGCACATGGCCGCCTCGGCCATTACCTGGCGCGATTTGCGCATCGCTTCCCACGCCGAGGGGGTTGCCAGCGCCAGCCCTATCCTGTACACCACGACCGTGGTTGATACCAGGCGCGGCGACGTGCTGTCGTACATCATCGGCTTTGACCCGGCCAAGCCGCTGGGCAGACCGCGCCGCTTGCAGGCCGGCACGGCTGACTTGCACGAGAAGGAAGCAGTCATCGATGCGGCCGTGGCCGGCAGCCAGCAGTTAGGGCTGGGGGATACCGTCAAAATTTTTGGCGAGGAATTTACCGTTGTGGGGCTGTCTCGCGGTTTGACTAACATCATCAACAGCGTCACCTTCATTCGGTTGCAGGATTTTGCCGCGCTGCGCGGCGATACAGCCATCAGTTACGCCCTGCTCAAGGTGCAGCCCGGCGTCAATCCCGAGACGGTTGCCGCGGCCATCAACGCCCGCAACGAGGATGTGACTGCGCTGTCTCAAGCTGCATTTGCCCGCGAGGAGCGGCAGATCATCAAAGATATGAGTGTGGAGGTGCTGAACCTGATGAACACCGCCGGTCTGCTGATTGGCCTGGCCGCTACGGCACTCACTCTTTACACCGGCGTCCTCAGCAAACGGCGCGAGTATGGTGTGCTGAAGGCCATTGGCGCTAAAAATCGTCACATGTATGTTGTGGTGGTGGCCCAGACTATTTTGAGTATGGGGCTGGGACTGGGCTTTGCCCTCGGCCTGATTTGGGGATTGAGCCTTGTGTTGCCCTGGCTGGTGCCGGGAGTCAATCTGGCCCTGGTCTGGCCCAGTGTGCTGCGGGTGTTGCTGGCCACGTTGCTGATTGGCGTCATCTCGGCATTGATACCGGCCCGACAGGTGGCACGGCTGGACCCGGCCCAGGTGTTTAGAGGTTAAAGGAGATAACTATGCAACCGGTAATGCAGGTAGCGCAGGTGACTCGCCGCTTTGGGAGTGGCTCGACCACCGTGACCGCCATCAAAAATATTTCACTGACCGTGGCCCAGGGCGAGGTCGTGCTGATTATGGGGCCATCGGGCAGCGGCAAAACCACGCTGCTGTCGATGTTGGGCGGCCTGCTGAAACCATCCAGCGGGCAAATCCGGCTGGGTTCCGATGACATCAGCGCCCTCGACGAAGGGCGGCTGCCGGACATCCGGCTGCGGCGCATCGGCTTTGTCTTTCAGGATTTCAACCTGTTGTCGGCGCTGCCGGTACTGGACAACGTGGCGATTGTTAGCCAACTGGCTGGCCTGTCTCGCAAAGCCGCCCGGCAGCGCGCTCGCGATTTGCTGGAACAATTGGGGTTGAGCCATCGGCTCAGCTTTTTGCCGGAAAAGCTGTCCGGCGGCGAAAAGCAGCGGGTGGCTATCGCCCGGGCGCTGGTCAACCAGCCCGATCTGATCCTGGCCGATGAGCCGACCGCCAATTTAGACAGTCACCACGGGTTTGAAATCATGCGCCTGCTGCGCCGGATTGCCAAAGAAGAACAGCGCAGCGTCATTATTGTTAGCCACGACCAGCGCATCAAGGAAATTGCCGACCGGGTGCTGTGGCTGGAGGATGGGGAGTTCAAAGACACGGTCGAGCTGGCCGTTGATCCGGTATGCAGGATGTCCGTCGATCGAGAAGGCGCGCCGGCCCGTGTGGAACACAATGGCCAAGTCTTCTACTTCTGCGCTCAGGGGTGCAAGGATGAGTTTTTGGCTGCCCCGGAGAAATTTTGGGTACTTGAAACTTGACATCCTCCGCGTACGTTTTACGATAAACAGATAGCTTCATCCGGTTTGGGAGACCCGTTCGATGCCAAGCCATCCGCCGACACAACTGATGATCATCGCTCAGGCCGCTCTCTACCGGGCGGCCTGGTCGGCGCTGCTGGCCAACCAGCCGGATATCGAAATAACCGGTGTGGCGCAAACCATTGCGGAGTTGGCCACTGCAACCGAAACCTCTCCCCTGACCATCCTGATTGACTTTCCCCCGCCGCTGCCGCCCCTCATTCAACAATTGCACACAAACTATCCCGCCGCCGGCCTGCTGGTTTTGGTCGATGACTACGACCTCGACCAGATTTTGCTGCTGCTGCAAGCCGGGGCCACCGGCTGCATCTCCCGCGATGAGTCCGTGGCCGACCTGGCCCGGGCTATCATTGCCGTGGGTCGGGGCGAATTCTGGCTGCCGCCGGTTATTGCCGGGCGGGCGCTGGCGGCGCTGGCTCGCGGCGAAACACCCGGCGGCGACCAACTCATCGAGCCACTGACCGACCGTGAAACCGACGTGTTGCGGCTGCTGGCGCAGGGCCTCACCAACAAAGACATCGCCCAAACCCTCATTTTAAGCGTGCGCACGGTTGAAGCCCACCTGCGCAACATCTTTGGCAAGCTGAACGTCACCTCCCGCACCGAGGCGGCGCTGTGGGCCACCCGCCACGGGTACGGGCCGGACCATTAGGTGATTCCACCTAGACGGAGTGCTGTAGTTCCGCCGTTAAGCAAACGAGCGGGCTGCGGTACACTGAAATTGTAACAATCATTCAAGAAGGAGTCGTTGTTCAAATGACCGGGCATTCTGACACAGAAAAAAGCCGGATTGCCGTGCTGGGCACGCTGGCCGAGTTTCACCGTGAGCCGATCCCCTTTGATCTGGCGGCGCTGGTGCAGATGGTAGATGACCTGGCCCCGGACTTTCTGTGCCTGGAGCTGACCCCGCGGCGCTGGCAGCAGCAGGATTTCAGCGACCTGCCGCCGGAGTTTGGCGAGGCGCTGCTACCGCTGGCCTACCAGACTGATATGGTGGTGGTGCCCATCGCCGAAGCCGATCCGCCGGCAGAACCGGCGGCTACCGGCTGGCGCGGCTGGCTCATCGAGCGACTGCGCGGCGGGCTGGCGCTGATTGTGCGCAGCGCCCCCAATGCGGCCGCCATGAACGAGGGCTGGCGGCATGATTGGGCCAATATGCTCTACGGTGTCATTGCCCGGCTGGCCGGGGGCGGCGTGGAACATCAGTGGCACGCTCACCAGCAGCATATGATCGAGCAGGTGCGGCAACTGGCCCAACGCGATCCGGGCCGGCGCATCCTGGTAGTGGTCAATGTGCGTCACTGCCATCACCTGCGCCCGGCCCTGGGCCAGAACCCCGAGCTTGAGGTTGTTCCGTTTTCAGAACTGTAAACGCTTATTGTACGCCGCCAGGTACGGCAAGGAGACATCAAATGACACACCAACATCATCAAAACCATTCACATTCGGCGGGGCACGACGGTACATTGGCCGGCCCTCACGCCATGCTGGAATTGCAAATCACCAATTATATGATGGCCTCGGCCTGCCCCCACGTGGAGCAACACCTGGGCCAAACTCCGGGCGTGCATCACGCCGCGCTCAACCGCACCTCCGGCGTCATCGAGGTCGGCTACAACCCGGTACAAACTTCGCCCGACGCAATTATTGAGGCGGTAAAACAATGCGGTTTTGTATGCCAGGAGGGCGGGCCGGTGCATCAGGCCGGCCATGTTCACGCCGAACATACAGACCACGGTGGCCATGCCGAACACGAAGGCCACGATGCCCACGCCGGCCACGGAGCGCACATGGCCACTATCATGCGCAATTTGTTCATTGTTTCCGTCGCAATTTCCGTGGTCGTTATTCTCTATTCGCCGCTGGGCGTACGCCTGCTGGGGCTAAACCTGCCCACGCCGTTGGGCATATCCACCGAGTTATGGCAGTTTCTGCTGACCACGCCGGTGGTTTTCATCGGCGGACGACCATTCCTGTCCGTCGCCTGGAAGGCGCTGCTCAAGGGGCAGCTCAATATGGCTACGCTGATCGCTACCGGTATTCTCACGGCCTACCTTTACAGTGTGGGCGCAACCTTTGTTTTTAGCGGCGATGTCTTTTACGAGGCCGCAGCCATGCTCACCACTTTTAGCTTGCTGGGCCACTGGATGGAAATGGCCGCCCGCAACGCCACCGGCGAAGCCATCTCCTCGCTGCTCAAACTGGCGCCGGCCACCGCCCGCGTCCTCCGCGAGGGTGTAGAGGTGGAAGTATCGGTGGAAGAGGTGCAGCCCGGCGACATCATCGCCGTGCGCCCCGGCGAAAAGGTGCCGGTTGACGGCGAAGTCATCGAAGGCCAGAGTTACGTGGATGAATCGATGATTACCGGCGAGCCGGTTCCGGTGGAAAAGAAGGCCGGGGCCAAAGTGACCGGGGCCACGCTGAATACGACGGGCGCGTTCCGCTTTAAGGCCGAACATGTGGGCGCCGATACCGCCCTGGCTCGAATTGTGCAAATGGTGCAATCGGCGCAGGGCAGCAAGGCTCCGGCCCAGCGGCTGGCCGACGAGGCCGGCAAGTACCTGGTTTTTGTGGCGCTTGGCTCCGGGGCGCTGGCCCTGTTTGTGTGGCTGGTATTGGGCGCAGACCCCATCTTTGCCCTGACAGTGGCCGTATCGACCGTGGTTATTGCCTGCCCGGATGCGCTGGCCCTGGCCACTCCCACCGCCATCACTGTGGGGATGGGTATGGGTGCCGGCAACGGCGTGCTCATTAAAGACGCCACCGCGCTGGAAGGTGTAGCCACGCTGGATACCATCGTGATGGACAAAACCGGCACACTGACCGAAGGTAAACCGTCTGTGACCGATGTCATCACCACCGCCCAGCTTACCGAAGAGGTGTTGCTGGCCCGCGTAGCCGCGCTGGAAAAAGATTCCGAGCACCCATTGGCGCAGGCTATTGTGCGCAGCGTGGCAGAACGAGGATTGTCGCCGGCCCGCAACATTACCGGTTTTGAAACGGTGCCGGGGCATGGCGCGTTGGCCCGGATTGATGGCAACCGGCTGGCCATTGGCAACGCCAAAATGATGGCCCGCGAAGGCGCGGCGGTAGCCGAGGTGCAGCCTGAGGTAAACCGGCTGTCAAGCGAGGGTAAAACCGTAACGTACGTGGCCGCTGATGGCAAGCTGGCCGGGTTGATCGCCCTGGCCGACAAACCCAAGGCAACCGCTGCCGAAACCGTGCGCGCCCTGCACGGTTTGGGTTTGCAGGTGGCTATGCTCACCGGCGACGCCCGCCGCACCGCCGAAGCTGTGGCCGCCACGCTGGGGATTGACACCGTTATTGCCGAAGTGCTGCCGGAGCAAAAGGCTGACAAGGTGGCCGAACTGCAAACGCAGCAGCAACGGGTGGCTATGGTCGGTGACGGCGTGAACGACGCCCCGGCGCTGGCCACCGCCGATGTAGGCATTGCCATCGGTGCGGGGACAGACGTGGCCATCGATACCGCCGATGTGGTGCTGATGCGCAGCGATCCATTTGACATTGTGAAGGCCATCAGTCTGGCCCGTAAAGTGCGGAGCAAAATCAAGCAAAACCTGTTTTGGGCTGCCGTTTACAACATAATCGCTATTCCCATTGCGGCGGGTATTCTGTATAACAGCCTGGGGATTTTGCTGCGGCCGGAATGGGCCGCGCTGGCGATGGCCGCCAGCACCATCACCGTCACCATCAACGCACTGGCGTTGAAATGGGCCGGTCTGCCCCACGCTGAAACGGCGGTGGTAGCGCCACAGACGCCTGCACCGGTTGCCCTGGCGTAGCCAGCCATACCGAGCTGCAACAATTGCACAGATGGCCGGGACACTTTCCCGGCCATCTGTATTTATATCCAACTATTTGGTTTTGTACACCGGGATGGGGCACTGTTTGGGATGTTGGCAATTATACCTATTCAGTCACGTTGACCATCAGCATCAGGCCGCCCGGCTCCGCGCCATCGTTGGTGGTGTGATGCAGAATGTGGCAGTGCAACATCCACTGGCCCGCCTCGCTGGCCATAAACTCGATGTCATAGCGCTCGCCGGGAGCCACATTGAGCGTGTCTTTGGTCAGTTGGGCCGCCGCCGGCACCGGATAGCCGTCGGTGGCTACCACTTTAAAGGGCAGGCCGTGCAGGTGCATCGGGTGCACCGATTGGCCAATGGCTGCCAGCCGCAGCCGCACCCGCTGCCCTTTTTTCACGGTGATGGTTTCGGTGTTGGGGAAGGCTTTGCCGTTGATGGTAAAGTAGTTGGCGTCCATGTCGGTCATGGGCATGGCGGCAAAAGTCTGGTCGCCGACTATTCGCCACTCGGATAGCATTAACATCACGTCCACATCGGGCGGGTCAGCCGGTGGGGTTTTGGGGTCGATGATGAAGGGAGCATACAGCCCCAGCATCACCTGCGTGTCGCTTTCAAAGTGAGAGTGGTACATAAAGGTGCCGGCGGGCGCGGCAGTAAATTCGTGGGTAAAGGTATCGCCCGGCTCGATGGGGTCCTGCGTTACCCCCGGCACGCCGTCCATAGCGTTGGGCACCAGAATACCGTGCCAGTGGA
>CAYOXS010000243.1:0-9198 GCA_964407935.1 uncultured Caldilineaceae bacterium | reverse complement strand
TTTCAACGTACATCTGCTGAATTGGCTGCTGGAAGCCAATGGCCGGCCCGCCGGTCCGAATCTCAACATCAATCCCGGTATCGTTACCCGAGCTTACCAGTGAGCCGCGCACAACCTTCTTGCTTACATCAACGGTGTAGTCATCACCCACCATTTCATACAGCGCGCCATGTTCGGCTTCCGGGAACCAGTCGGTTTGGATGACTACCGGATTGGGGCACACATCGCCCAGCGCCGGCATGGCTTCCTCAGCCGGGGCCGCAGCCTCTTCAGCCGGGGCTTCCTCGGCAGGAGCGGCGGTGGGTTCGGCAGCAGCGGGGGCCGCTGTTGGTTCAGCCGGCTGCGCCTGTTCAACAACAGCCGTTGGTTCGGCACTTTGGGGGGCCTGAGTTGGTTCTGCAACCGGCGCAGCGCCGCCACAAGCCACCACTATCAGGGCTAATAGCAGTAATAGTACTGTCAATCGTATCTTGTTCATCTTCCTCTCCTTACGCGGATAAATCGCAACCAGTTAGCCAAAAAGCTTCTTTTTTGTTCAGTTCTCAAATCATAGGCGTCCTCCCTATGAAAATAAGCGAATCTGCGAATGGCGAAAAGATGGTGCCTTTTACTGGAAATGCATTCTGGCATAAAAAATATAAAAAGTCAATGAGGATTCCGGTGGTCTGAGTCTCGCTCCTCAACAAGAATTTTCATAATTTTACGCCGGCACTGGGGGTGACTTGCGCTTGAGAATGGCCATTGCCTCCTCTACCGATGCATCATTATGAATGATGGCGGCAATGGCCGCCGTCATTGCCTGGGGGTTATCAGACTCAAAGATGTTGCGGCCAATGGTACCGCCGGCCGCGCCGCTGTCCATTGCCGCCTTAAGTTCGCTCAGGAACTCAAACTCGCTGCCGCGCTGAGCACCCCCCATAATAACCACCGGCTTAAAGCAAACGCCCGTTACCTGCTCAAAATTGGGCGTGTAAGGAACCTTAACCCAATCTGCGCCCAGTTCGATACCAACCCGGGCCGCCAGCGCAACGTTTTCCGCCGTGCGGAATTCCGGGCCGCTGCCCATACCGCCGGGCACCATTTCAGCCTGGACGGCCAGTCCCCAGCTTTGCGCCTGGCGGGCAACCGACGCCAGATTCTCAAACGTTGCCTGCTCTTTGTGGTCGCCCGGATAGGCGGAAATACACAGGGCGTCCGCTCCCAGGCGCAGAGCCTCCTCAACACCAAACCAGACCGGGGCCGGCACATCCTGGCCCAGTTTGGTGGTGGCCCCGTCAGATCGTAAAATCAACCCAACCGGCACCAACTCGCGGGCAAAGTGGCTGGCAATGCCAAATGACGTCATAATGGCATCTGCGCCGCCGGCGATGACCTGGGCAATGGTTTCGCCTGGCCGCTCCAGTCCTTTGCCGGGGCCAAAAATAACGGTATGTTCCATAGCAACAATCAACGTGCGGCCATTCGGCCGAAAAATCCGTCCCAGTCTCCGGGTTTTCATCACTCTGTTCTCCCTTGAAAATAGGATTCATGAGTCGGGAGTCAGGGATCAGGTAGGGTGCGTAAAATTGTATCACCCTGAGCGCAGCGAAGGGTCTCCCGACCGGTTAACGTTAATTTTCACCCGTGCCGGGTACAGGCATTACCCGTTGCTACGCCGCGGGAACTATCACACTCCTCTGAAAATAGCAGGTCGGGCTTGCAGCCCGACAGTCACGATACAAGCGTGACCTACCCAATTTTCATTCTGCCGACCTTAAACACATGGCGGAGTGCTAAAAGAGAGATAAACCGTTTCCTGATCACCAACTACTGCCAACCGGCGCAGGGTCATCCCGTCAAAAGTGATACTGTCACCGCTATCAAGGATGTAACTGGCCAACTCCAGTTTTACCATCAGGCAACCGTGCAAAACATAAATGCACTCCTCGGTAGGGAGCCGCGACGGCACAACCTCATGATCGTACCCCACTTGAAAACGCCCAATAAAGGCCAATATTTTCTGGTCCATTTCAGGGGCAGGGGACAATGTTTCCAGGGCAACGTTTGAGTCTGATAGCGTAAAGCGAGGCCCCTGCCCACTGCGAACCAGGTAGTGGTTGTCAGAACTATCTTCTACCAGCAAATAGAAGATAGACACATTCAGGGTTTTGGCAATGGCCTGAAGTGATTTAAGTGAGGGATTACTCTGCCCGCGTTCCAGTTGGCTCAGGAAACTGGCCGTTACATCGGCCTGGGTGGCTAACTCGCGCAGGCTCAAGCCCATTTGCTCCCGTCTTTCCTGGATTCGACGGCCCAGTTTGGTAGGTTGTCCGTTTTCCATTCGCCAATCCTGTTAAACCAGAGCAGGTCCAGACCGCTTCAGCCAGCAATTACAGTCCTTTTTCAAGGATGGTCATGGCCTCATCAACCGACGCGCCCTGGTGCAAAATGGCAGCTACGGCGGCGGTCATAGCCACCGGGTCGTCGGCCTGGAAAATGTTGCGGCCAATGGCCACGCCGGCCCCGCCCGCATCAATGGCGGCTTTGATGTCAACCAGCATGTCACGCTCGCTGCCGCGTTTGGAGCCGCCCAAAATCACCACCGGCCGGAAACAGGTACGGGTAACCGCCTCAAAACCGGGCGTGTAGGGTGTTTTGATGAAATCTGCCCCCAACTCAACCCCAATCCGGGCCGACATTGCGATGTTTTCCTGCGTGCGATATTCCGGGCCGCTGTTGAAGCCGCCGGGAACCATCTCGCCCAGCACCGGCACCCCCCAGCGATGCGCGTTACTCACCATTGTGGCCAGATTTTTCAGCGAGCTTTCTTCTTTGGCCGAACCGGGCAGGGCGGTCACTACCACCGCATCTACGCCCAAGCGCAGCGCCTCTTCCATATTAAAAAAGAGGGATGAGCTGGGGCCGTCGCTGTGCTTGCCCAGGTTGGTGGCGGCGCCGTCACCGCGGAGGATAAGCCCAAGTGACGCCAGTTCTTTGGCAAACCGTTGGGCAATGCCATACGAAGTGAGAACCGCGTCGGCCCCGCCGGCAACTATTTTGGCGATGGTTTCGGTGGGGTCTTCCAGCCCGGGGCAAGGGCCATCGAGCAAGCCGTGGTCCAGCGCAACAATCAGGGCGCGTCCATCGGGCCGGAAAATGCGGTTCATGCGGCGAGTAATTGACATTTTTTCTCCAGTCTTTACGGTTGTGCAATGAGAGAGTGAGTGGTGCGCACCAGCTCAAGGTTGGTCTTAAAATCAGGTGAAACAACATCCAGCAGGAAAACATCCAGGTTATGTTTTTTCACCGTCTCCTGAAAATCCTGGCGACATTCGTCCGGGGTGCCGGCAATCTGGTATTTTTTGAGGATATCGGTGGTGATGAATCTGGCCGTGGCCGGTGGGCCGCTTGTCTCTGCCACGTGTCTGATGTTGGCAATTTCCGGGTCTGTTAAACCAAATCCTTTTAACACCCGTGGCGGCGCATCTTTCATAATAAAAACCAGCATATCAACAACTTCAGCCAACATTTCAGGCGTGTAGGCCAGATTACTGAGGTAAATTTTGTGCGGGGAGGGCTTACCCGGCTCAAGGCCCTGCTCAACAATCTCCAGCGCGTCGGCCAGGTCTGATTTGACCGTCATTACTACGCCATCGGCCAGCGTGCCGGCCAGCGCCAGCATTTTGGGGCCTCTGCCCGCCAGCCAGATGGGGATGTCCTGCGGCCCCAGCGCCAACCGTGCTCCATCGAGCCGGTAGCGTTGGCCCTGCCAGGATATGCTGGCGCCCGTCCATAACTGGCGCAAAATTTCTATGGTTTCCTTGACCACCGTCAACGGCGCTTCCCGGGCAATGCCCATTGGCGGCAGCACCATTGAACCGCCGGCGACAAGAGTAACCAGCGCCCGCCCAACAGATAGCTCGTTCAACGTTGCCAGCGCCGCGGCCGTAACCGCCGGATGGCGGGTGTAACCGTTGGTTACCGGGCCAAGTTTAATGCGGCGGGTCTGCCGGGCAATGACCCCCAGGTTCACGTAAACATCGGGCATAAAGCCCTCGTCAGCAATCAGGCAGTAATCGTAGCCAAGATTCTCGGCTTCCAGGGCCAGGTCAATAATCTGATTGACCGGCATAGTTGGTATAATATGAATGCCAGTCTTAATCATACCTTACCCCGCTTCATATTTGCGATGGCCATATCGTTCACCGCCATCAACCGTAATATATTCGCCGGTAATGTAATCGTTTTTGACCAGAAACAGCACGGTTTCGGCCACATTTTCCGGCGTCCCCCAGCGATTGAGCAGCGTTTTATCGGCAACGCTGGCAACCATTTCATCGGTGTAATGAAGTGGCCGCAGAACCGGGCCGGGCGCAACGGCATTCACCCGCACCGCGGGCGCCAGTTCCAGGGCCAACTGCCGGGTTTGGGCCAGCAGGGCCGCTTTGGCCACGCTGTGGGCGGCGTAACCGGGCCACGCTTCCCAGGCCGAAAGATCGACAATATTAATAATGACCCCTTCGCCTTTTTCCAGCATACGCGGGGCCACGGCGTTGGCGCAGTAAAAAGGGGTATGTACGATAACGTCAATTGTGTTGTGCCAGATGGTAAAATCTTGGGTAGGAACGGGAGCTTGTTTGAAGAGCGAGGCGTTATTAACCAGGATATCGATGGGGCCGAGTTGGGCGGCGATCTGCTCGATTACCGCTGCTGCGCCGCGGTAATCGGCCATATCAAACTGAACGGTTAAGGCTTTTACCCCCAGCGCGCGCGCCTCAGCGGCGGTTGCCTCGGCTTCATCTGCTGAGGTGCGATAGTTGATAACAACATTTGCCCCCGCTTGCGCCAGGGCAAGGGTGGTGGCTCGGCCTATGCGGCGAGCGCTGGCAGTAACAAAAGCGGTTTTACCTTTTGGGTCCATTGTTTACCTCCAAGTAAACAAAGAACACTGCGAAAGAACTTGCCAGAATAAATCTATTGCAAACGGACGATGGTACTGCGAAGAACAAAAGGGTTGATTTTTACTGAAAAATACGATAACATACAATCTCAGAGTTGTCAAGTATTTATAAACTTCCGGCGTTTATTGTGACTTTCGGTGAACATAAATTAGTTTTAATTAAATAACAAAACAGCCGCAAAAAATATCGCTAAAGTATTTATAAATTTCGTCGAGTAATGATTGGTTGCAAGTTATCAAAGATTTGTTAAAATTTAAATGTACCCCACCACTTTGAAAAGATAGCGGCAGAATAAAGCAGGTTATTTGCAATGGAATTAGGTCAACGCATCAGGCAACGACGGAAAGAATTAAAGTTGAGCCAGCGTGAATTGGCAGAACGGGTTGGCCTTACCCCCGGTTTTCTGAGCCAGATTGAGCATGATTTGATTACCCCGTCCATTGACTCGCTGCGGGAGATTAGCGAGGTGCTGGATGTCCCCCTGTCTGACTCCGGTTTTCTGGTTGAAACGGATGCCAGGAGTCCGGTGGTGCGGCGAAACAAACGGTTAAAGTTAACCCTGCCCGGCTCAGATATTGCGTTTGAATTGCTCACATCGGATTTGAAGCAGCCAATGGATGTTTTTATGGTTGAACTGAACCCGGAAGACGGCAACCTGGCCACCTTACTGGCGCCGCGGGCCACCGAAGAATGTATTCACGTTATACGGGGACAGCTTGAAATCAAATTGGGAGAAAAGATTTACCGGCTTGGCTGCGGTGACAGCATTTATTTTGAGGGTGTTTTTCTGCGGCGGTTGATTGCCGCGGGGGATGAACCCGTTTATTTCATCATTGCCATTACGCCATCTATTTTTTGACAGCCGGGCAGGTGGGCCGCGCCCGCACCGTTGCTGCAACTGGAGTGAAGAATCTACGGTTTAACCGTCACCCGGTGGATAGACCACCACCAACTGGTCGTTCCGGTCTGCTCAATGCGAATATAGCGGGCGGACCGCACCCCAAAATTAACATCCAGCGCGACGGTGTTGCCCTCGTTGCGAGCCACTTCGGCCCACTGGCTGTGATCGGTGGACAGGCGCACCACGTAGCCGCGCGGGTAATCGTTGGGCGAGTTCGCGCTATCGAGCGCCAGCCCACTCACCGGCCGCGTTTCATTCAGATCAATTTCAAACCACATGCCCGGCTGCTGGGCGGCCCGGCTGCTCCAGCGGGTGGCCGCGTCCCCATCGAGCGCCTGCAAAAGGTTATCCGCCCCGGACAACACATTATTGTGGCTGGCGCTGGCCGTTGGCGGCAGTTTTTCAGCCGGGCTGGAAATCAGCGTAATCCCGTGAATTGACCACCAGTACACCACATCCCGGCCGGTCTGCTCAATGCGAATATAGCGGGCCGGCTGCGCCCCAAAGCGAACGTCGAGCGGGCGGTCATTTTGATTCGCCCGGGCCACCTCGCGCCACTGGCTGCGGTCGGTGGACAGGCCGACGGCGTAGCCGCGCGGATAATCCTGCGGCGAACCGGCGTTATCCAGCGCCACCCCGCTCACGAGCCGCGTTTCATTCAAATCGATCTCAAACCACATGCCCGGCGTTTGCAGCGCCCGCGAACTCCAGCGGGTGGCCGCGTTGGCATCGATGGCCTGCAAAAGGTTATCGGCCCCGGATTGCACGCTGTTGTGGCTGGCCCGAACGCTCAATTTGAGCGGCGTTTCAGGCGTGGGCACGGGCGGAACCGGCTTTGCCTCTTCATCGCCGCTGCCGGGATCACTGTTGTCCGCGGCAAACTTCACTGCAATGGCGTGGATGGACCACCACCACTGCTCGGTCCGGCTGGTCAGTTCGATGTACAGGTAGCGCGCCGGGCGCGGGCTGAAGGTGATATTCAGCGGACCGGTGTTTGCCCCGTTGCGGGCCACCTCCTGCCAGTTGCTGCGGTCAGCCGCCACGCTGACGGCGTAACCGCGCGGGTAATCATTGGCCGAACCGGCGTTGTCCAGCGCCAGCCCCCGCACCGAACGGATTTCATTCAAGTCGATCTCAAACCACATGCCCGGCGTTTGCAGCGCCCGCGAACTCCAGCGAGTGGCGGGGTTACCGTCCAGCGCCTGGGCCACGTTGTCTGCCCCGGACAGCACGTTGTTGTGGCTGGCGCGGGCGGTGATAACAGCCCGGCCGGAAATTTTGATGTCGTGAATGGACCACCAAAACGTAGGGTCGCTGCCGGTCTGCTCAATGCGGATGTAGCGGGCCGGCCGGGGGCTGAAGGTCACATTCACCGGCCCGTCGTTGAGCCGGTTTTCGGCCACGCTGGCCCAGCTTTGGCCATCGGACGAGAGTTTCAGCACAAAGCCGCGCGGGTAGTCGCGGGGGGAGGGGTCGTTGATCAACTGCACCTGGCCCACGGTTTGCATCGCGCCGAGATCAATTTGAAACCACATGCCCGGCGTTTGCAGCGCCCGCGAACTCCAGCGGGTGTAGGGGTTGTTATCGATGGCGTACAGCAAATTATCTTCGCCCTGCGAGCGGTTGTTGTGGCTGGCGCTAACGCTGAGCCGGGCCGGGGCCGGCGTTTCGGGCAGGGGTTGCGGGGGTTGCTCGGCCACGGCGTTAACCTCGATATTGAGGGTGGCCACGCCCTGCCAGGCAAACCAGGTGACCAGCTCCTCCACCACATCCCAGCGCACTTGACAGCGGCCCGGCGTGCGCGGCGCATTCAGATTGCAGTTGAGCGTCACCGAATCGCCCGGCGGCACATCGTACGGCAGGCCGGTGCGGTTGTCGTCCCACAAAGACGGCGGCACCGCGGCCCCATCGACCTGGTGCCAGTGATACCCCAGCCGGATGGGGTTGGGGCCGGCGGCAGGCCAGGTGCGGTAACTGGTGTTGCGCAGGGTTACCTGCACCGCGTTGGTTTGGCCGGCAACCATTGTGGCCGGCGTGTTGTGGCTGAGATATTCCACGCCGTAGGCCGGCCGGTTGGGGAGTTGGCCCTGCAAAATTTGCAGCCCGCCGCCGCTTCGCTCGCGGATGTTGCGCAGCACGCGCGGTTTGCTGCGGTTGATCACGTCGGCCAGATGCTGCGCGGTGGGGTCGTTAAGCGCCGGGTCGATGTGAAAGCTCCAGTTGTTATCCTGCCCCGGCGGAGTCTGGTGGTAGCGGCTGAGCAAAAGCCAGGCCACCACGTCGTCAAACCGGGCTTTGTCACTCAACGATTCGACATCGCCAAAGGGGTTGCCGGAGCCGATTTCGGTGCCGGAGACGCGTTTAAAGCCGCCCCACTGCCGCAGCGACTCGGCCTGTTGGTGCAGCAAATTGCGCTGGTCGCCGGGCAGGGTAGCCACATCCACCGAGTAGCCGTGCATGGCCGGCGTCAGGTTTTCGGGCCGGTCGTTGCCAAACAACGCCGAATAATAGGCCAGATAATCGTGCTTCATATTGGCCGACAACGCCGGACAAATAAAGGTGACATCCGGGCGCTGGCGGGCCAGTTTTTTCATAAAAGTACCCGTGGCCGGCGCAAACTGATTGATGGTGAACGTGCGCGGGTCGAGGTTGGGGTCGCTCCATTGCCGTTCTTTGGCCAGATCGGGTTCGTTGCCCAGCGCAATTTTAAAAGGCACGGCCGGCAGCATGGTTTCCAAATAACGGATTATCTTGCCGATGGCCAACTCGTAGCGGGTGAGGCTGGTGGCGCTGAACGGATTGACATTTGCGCCGTTGTCCGGGCCATCGATGCGAATAATCAAAATCAGCCGGTCCTGGTAGCCCCGGTCGCGGATGGCCCGCACCAGCCGCTGCAAATTCCAGGCGTGATTATCAACCAGCCCGTTGCGGTGCTGGCCGTACACATCGGTTTCAAAAATATCGGGGGCGCGGAGCTTGCCGTCATCGGCGGTGGCCTTCACCTGGTCCATCACACTGAGGCGGTTGCCGGGCTGAACCCGGCTCAACACCTGCATCACCGCTTCGATGTTGGTGGCGGCGTTGGCGTCGGTTTCGGCGGAAATGCGGCAATGAACGCCAAGGCAGCCGCTCAACGCGCCGGTGCGCTGGTGTGCTGCCAGCACCACAGAACGGAGCGAGCCGTACAGGTCTTTGCTTTGCTGCAATGCCTCCAAACTTTCAATTTCGGTTTGGCTGAGGGTGTGGCTGGAGCCGGCCAAAAGCTGTTGGGTAATGCGCCACAGATCGGTTTTGGTGCGAGGCTGGTTTTTCCAGCGCAGATCGGTTTCCATTTGCCGCTGGAGCGCCTGATCGCGG
>CAYOXS010000242.1:4335-9211 GCA_964407935.1 uncultured Caldilineaceae bacterium | reverse complement strand
TTGGGGGGAGCTACCCCCCAAGCCCCCCGGCCTGCGGCGCTATTTTCAAAGGAGACGCTAATGAAAAAAACAACCCTGCTCAACCAGCCCATCTCGGCGGTAATTGCGGGATTGGGCCACACCGATACGCTGGTCATCGCCGATGCCGGCCTGCCTATTCCACCCCAACCGCAACGCATCGATTTGGCGCTGACCGCCGGCGTGCCCTCGTTTTTGACTGCGCTGCAAACCGTGCTCAGTGAAATGCAGGTGGAAAAAGCCATTGTTGCCAGCGAGCTGGCCGCGGCCAGCCCGGCGTTTCTGGCCCAAATACAACAACTGCTGGGTGATGTGCCGGTAGAGACCGTGCCGCATCAGGATTTTAAAGCCCGCACCGCCGCCGCGCGGGCGGTCATCCGCACCGGCGAGTTCACCCCCTATGCCAACATCATTCTGTCGGCCGGGGTGGTTTTTTAGCAGAGAGGCGTTATGCTGGCCAACTTTTGCGATTGGCCCAAAGTCTGATCAACTGTTTACTACACTAAATTGAATAAATATTCGCTTATTGATAAATATCCCTATTTACTTGTATACTAACCAGTAGAATAAACAAAAATATCTGAATATTTATTCATCTCCTTTCAGTAAACTTGATCAGAGGGGTTAGATTGATGATATCCAGCCAGGAACTCCGGCAAAAATCTATTGATTATCGCAAAACAATTTTAACAATGATTAAACGCAGCGGCACCGGCCACACCGCCGGCAGCCTCTCCTGTGTTGATATTTTGAACGTGCTCTACAACCGGGTGATGAACATCTCCCCTCAAAATTTTGCCTCTCCCCACCGTGACCACTACATCCACAGCAAGGGCCATTCGGTGGAGGCGCTGTACACCGTGCTGGCCGACCGGGGCTTTTTCCCCGCCGAGCAGCTAGAAACCTTTAGCCGCTACCAGTCTCATCTGGTGGGGCACCCCACCCGCAAAGTGCCCGGCATTGAACAAAACACCGGCGCGCTGGGCCACGGGCTGTCGGTGGCGGTGGGGCTGGCGCTGGCGGCAAAAATGGACGGCCGCGCCGACCGCGTGTTTACCCTGCTGGGTGATGGCGAACTGGCCGAAGGTTCCAGTTGGGAGGCCTCGCTGAGCGCGGCCCACTACAAGCTGGACAATCTGGTCGTAATTATCGACCGCAACGGGCTGCAAATCACGGGCCAAACTGAAAAGGTGATGCAACTGGAGGCGCTGGCGGACAAATTTACCGCTTTTGGTTACGCCGTTAAAAGAATTAACGGCAATGACGTGACCGACCTGGTGCAAATATTTGATGAACTGCCGTTTGTGCCCGGCAAACCCAACCTGGTGCTGGCCCGCACCGTTAAGGGCTGCGGCATCAGCTTTATGGAAGACCAGGTCAAATGGCACCACAAAGTGCCCAGCGACGAAGAATTTGCGCAGGCCCTGCGCGAACTGGACGCCGCGGCGCTGAATGTATCGCCACTGGCAGCCACAGAAACAGCGAGGGTACTCTAATGGAACTTGGACGCGCAAATCTTGACGAATTTGGGGCGACGCTGGTCGCTTTGGGGCAGCAAAACCCCAACCTGCTGGTGGTTACCAGCGACTCCCGCGGCTCTGGCAAGCTGGGGCCGTTTGGCGAACAACTGCCCAACCAGATTGTGGAAATGGGCATCGCCGAGCAAAACCTGGTGGGGGTGTCGGCGGGATTGGCGGCGGCGGGCAAAAAAGTGTTTGCCGTATCGCCGGCCTGCTTTTTAACCACCCGCGCCCTGGAACAAATTAAAAACGATGTGGCCTACTCTGACCAGCCGGTGAAGCTCATTGGCATCAGCGCCGGGGTAAGCTACGGCGCGCTGGGCACCACCCATCACTCGCTGCACGATTTTGCCGCGCTGCGGGCCATTAATAATGTTGACATTGTAACGCCCGCCGATAATTTTGAAACGCGGGAAGCCATCAAGGCCGCCGTCGATCACCCGCGCCCCATTTACATTCGCTTTGGCAAACGGGCGCGCCCCCACCTGCACCAGCCGGACGCCAAATTTGAGGTGGGCAAAGCCATCACCGTAACCGACGGCTCCGATGTGACGATTATCGCCACCGGCGAGCCGCTGCTGGAAGCGGTACAGGCCGTCCAACTGCTGGCGGTAGAGGGCATTAGCTGCCGGGTAATCAGCATGCACACCCTCAAACCGCTGGATTCCGAGGTGGTGCTGCAAGCCGCCCGCCAAACCCGGGCCATCATCACCGTAGAAGAGCACAGCGTTTTTGGCGGACTGGGCAGCGCCTGCGCCGAACTACTGATCCAAAACCGGGCCTGGGTGCCCTTCAAAATCATCGGCATTCCCGATGAGTACACCGTAACCGGCAGCCAGTCCGAAATTTTTGCTCATTACGGCCTTACCCCGGAAAATCTGGCTGAAACCGCGAAAGGGTTGTTGGCAGATTAACTGTAGGCTATTCGTCACGGGTCAGTGACAAAGGACATCACACTTCAAAGGAGCAGTTGTGGCAATGCAGAAACCAACTATCTTAGCGATTGATCAGGGCACGACCAATACAAAGGTTCTGTTGGTTGACCAAAACGGGCAGATTGTTACCCGCGCCGCCCGTCCGTTAACCGTCACCTATCCCCAACCTGCCTGGGTGGAACAAGACCCCGCCGCACTGTGGCGCAGCGTGCAAGAAGCAATAGACGAGTGCTTGCAAGCCGCGCCGCAAACCGAGCTGGCGGCCATCGCCATTACCAACCAGCGCGAGTCGGTGGTGCTGTGGGAAAGGGCCACCGGCCAGCCGCTGGGACCGTGCGTTATCTGGCAGTGCCAGCGCGGCGCGGCATTGTGCCAGCAATTGGCCGGCCAGGGGCTGGAGCCGATGCTGCGCCAGCGCACCGGCCTCACCATCGACCCGATGTTTTCCGCCAGCAAAATGCGCTGGCTGCTGGATAACACCCCCAACGGCCATCAACGGGCCGAGGCCGGCGAGTTGTGCCTGGGCACCATCGATAGCTGGGTGCTGTTTAACCTGAGCGGCGGGCGGCTGCACGCCTGTGACCTCACCAACGCCTCGCGCACCCAACTGCTCAACCTGCACACCTTGCAGTGGGACGATGAACTGCTGGCCCTGTTTAACATTCCCGCCGCGGCGCTGCCGCAGGTGAACCCCTCCAGCACCATTTACGGCCAATCGGCGGCGGTGGGCGCGCTGCCCGCCGGCATTCCCATTGCCAGCCTCATTGGCGACTCCCACGCGGCGCTGTTTGGCCACGCCGGTTTTCAGCCGGGGGCCATCAAAGCCACCTACGGCACCGGCTCTTCGCTGATGACCGTTACCCCCACGCCCGTTATTTCCCAGCACGGCCTGTCTACCACCATTGCCTGGGCCACACCAGAAAAAGTTACCTACGCCCTTGAAGGCAACATTTACGCCACCGGCGCGGCGGTGCAGTGGCTTGACCAACTCCTTGACCTCACCGGCCGGCAGCAAAATATAGAAACTCTGGCCGCCAGCGTGGCCGATACCGGCGGCGTGTATCTGGTGCCGGCCTTTGTAGGGCTGGGCGCGCCGCACTGGAACAACCTCGCCCGCGGGCTGATTACCGGGCTAACCCGCGGCGCCGGCCCGGCGCACCTGGCCCGGGCCACGCTGGAATCGATTGCCTACCAGGTGCGCGACGTGTTCGACGTGATGCAGGCTGAGGCCGGGGTCAACCTGACCGTGCTGCTGGCCGATGGCGGGGCCAGCCAGAATAATTTCCTGATGCAGTTTCAGGCTGATATGCTGGCCTGCCCGGTGCAGCGCAATTTGTCTACCGATGTTTCGGCGCTCGGCGCGGCCTACCTGGCCGGGCTGGCGGCGGGAGTGTGGTCCACCCAGGCCGCCATCGCCGCCCTGCCGCGTCCCCATGACCGCTTTGAGCCGGACGCCGCCGTTGACCGGGCCGGCCTGTACGCCGGCTGGCAGGCGGCGGTGGCTCGCGCAATTTTCGATTCGGGCGCATAATTAGATTTATTTGAATAAATATTCTGAGGGAGAATACTTATGCCCCGCCTTGATGAATTGCGCCTGATGACCAAAGTGGCCCGCCTGTACTACGAGCAGGAATTGGGCCAAACCGATATTGCGGCCCGGTTGTCGCTGTCTCAATCTACGGTTTCACGGCTGCTCAAACGCGCCCGGCAGGAAAAAATTGTGCGCATGATTATCAGCGTGCCCTCCGGTATTTACCCGCAGTTGGAAGACACGTTGCAAAGCCGGTACAACTTGCAGCAGGCCATTGTGGTGGATTGCAGCGATGACAGCGAGCCGATTATTGTGCGCGAGTTGGGCGCGGCGGCGGCCTACTACCTGGAAACCACGCTCAACCAGGGCGAAGTGGTCGGCATCTCCTCGTGGAGCGAAACATTGCTGGCGATGGTCGACGCCATGCACCCCATTACCCGCCAAACCGAAGCGCGGGTGGTGCAGATTTTGGGCGGCGTGGGCAACCCCACCGCCGAGGTTCACGCGGCGCGGCTCACCGGCCGGCTGGCCGATTTGATTTACGGGCGGGTAACGCACCTGCCCGCGCCGGGCGTGGTTGGCTCGGCGGAGAGTTTGCGGATTTTGCTGGAAGACCAGTTTGTGCGCGAGGCGCTGGAGCTGTTTGAGCAGGTAACGCTGGCGTTGGTCGGCATTGGCACGGTTGAGCCATCTAAACTGCTGGCCAGCAGCGGCAACATTTTTTCGCCGGAAGAGCTGGATTTGCTCCGCCAGCAGGGGGCGGTGGGCGATGTGTGCCTGCGCTTTTTTAACGCCGCGGGCGCGCCGGTCAGCACCTCGCTCAACGAGCGGGTTATCGGCATGAAGCTGGAGCAACTGCACCGGGTAAAACG
>CAYOXS010000242.1:0-4235 GCA_964407935.1 uncultured Caldilineaceae bacterium | reverse complement strand
CGCTCAACGAGCGGGTTATCGGCATGAAGCTGGAGCAACTGCACCGGGTAAAACGCGCGGTGGGCATTGCCGGCGGTGCGCGCAAATTTGAGGCCATCCGTGGGGCGCTGCTGGGCGGCTGGATTAACGTATTAATTACCGACCGCTGCACTGCGGAACGGTTGGTGGAGGGTTAGTTATTGGTCACTTGCCATTTGTCATTAGCCACTTGTCACTGATTCACCAAAGACGAATGACGAATGACCAAAGACGAATGACAAATGACGAACGACGAATGACCCACCCATGACGAATGACGAATATTCAGGAAGGTGTTTAATGAGGAAGAAACAAAGTTTTATAACGATGATGTTTGGGGCGCTGGCGCTGGTGTGGCTGGCCGGCTGCACGGTTATCACCACCGCCGAGGCCACGGCGATTGCCCAGGGCGGCGCGTTTGACGCCGAAACCTTTGCCGCGGCCAAATGGTCGGAGGTGCTGGGGGCCATTGAAAACAACAGCGTTGACCTGGCCGAAGTGCTGTCGGCCATTCAGATTGACGGCAACGGGCTGGCCAAAAAAGACAACCTCAACGAAGTAGCCAGTCAATTTGGCCTGACCACCGTGGGCGAAGCGCACGGCTTTATGGTGAAAGGCAGCGGCGTGGTTAGCGAGGTTGACGCGGAGTCGCGCACCGGCACCATGACCATCAGCGTAGACGGCTACGATGGCCCCATCAAGGTAAAGTTTTACCTGGGGCCGCGCATCCCCAGCGATGAAACAGCCGTGCGCGATGCCGTGGGCTTTATTCAGTTTGGCGATTTCCGCGAACAGACCGAATACGGCAAGGTATCCCGCGAGTTGAACAAGCGGGTGCTCAACGACGTGCTGGGCAGCCTGAACAAAGACAACCTGGCCGGCCAGCAGATTTCATTTTACGGCGCGTTTTTGATCAGAACCTTTAATGAACCGGGCGACATTAACGTGAGCGAAATTGTGGTGACGCCGGTTCAGTTAACCGTGGGAGGCTAGCCCTATGACTGTAACTACAGCCGGCGCGGCTGCTCCAGCCGCCGTCGGTGATCCCCCCGAGATTGTTCTCCGCGCCGAGCAGATTACCAAAGTTTTCCCCGGCACGGTGGCGCTGGACAACGTTAATTTTAATGTGTACCGCGGCAAAGTGAATGTGCTGGTCGGTGAAAACGGCGCGGGCAAATCAACGCTGATGAAGATCATCGCCGGGGTAGAACAGGCCACCCACGGGCGGCTGCTGCTCAACGGCCAGCCGATTAAGGTTAAATCACCGCTGGATGCGGCCCGGCACGGCATCGGCATTATTTACCAGGAGTTGAACTTATTCCCCAACTTGAGCGTGACCGAGAACATTTTTATGGCTCACGAAATCAAAAAGAACGGGGTGCTGATCAACAAAGAGGCTCAAAAAGAGCAGACCCGGCAGTTGATTGAGCGGCTACGGCAGCCCATTGAGCCGGATGACATGGTGAGCGATTTGCGCATTGGCCACCAGCAAATTGTGGAAATTGCCAAAGCGCTGGCCCAGGATATCCAGATTTTGATTATGGATGAACCAACCAGCGCCCTGAGCGCCTCTGAAGTGGCGGTGCTGTTTGAGGTGATCAACGAGCTAAAAGCGCAGGGCGTGGCCATTATTTACATTTCGCACAAGCTGGAAGAGCTGATGCAAATTGGCGATTACATCACCGTACTGCGCGATGGCCGGCTGCGGGCCGAGCGGCCGGTGCCGGCTATTGACCTCTCGTGGATTATTGAGGAGATGGTGGGCAAGAATCCGGCATCGTTGTTTGCCGCACACCAGCAGGCGTTGGGCGAAGAGCTGCTGCGGGTAGAAAAAATGACTCTGGCCCGCGTGGGCGGCGGCTACACCGTCGATCACGTTTCTTTTGCGCTGCGGCGCGGCGAGATTTTGGGCATTTACGGGCTGATGGGCGCGGGGCGCTCGGAGCTGCTGGAGTGCCTGGCCGGGCTGCGGCCGGAAGCCAGCGGGCGGGTGTGGCTGGAAGGGCAGGAAATAAAGGCTAAGGACGTTAAAGAGCGCATCGATCTGGGCGTGTCGCTGATCCCGGAGGACCGGCAGCGCGAAGGACTGGTGCAAACGATGTCGGTGGCGGATAACATGCTGCTGGCCAGCCTGAAAAAGTATCTGTCGGGCTTTTTGCTCTCTAAAAAGAAAGAGGCCGTTCACGTGGAGCGGTTGATTGACGAGTTGTCGCTGAAAGTGGCCAACCCGCAGCAAATCATCACCTCGTTAAGCGGCGGCAACCAGCAAAAGGTGGTGGTGGCCAAAGGGCTGCTAACCAACCCCAAAATTTTGCTGATGGACGAGCCAACCCGCGGCATCGACGTGGGGGCCAAGTCTGAAATATTTGAAATCATGGGCCGGCTGGCCGAGCAGGGGCTGGGGGTGGTTTTTGTCTCCTCTGAGCTGCTGGAAGTGCTGGGCATGGCCGACCGGATTCTGGTTATGTCGAAAGGCAAAATTACCGGCGAGTTTAGCCGGGCCGAGGCCACGGAAGAAGCGCTGGTGTCGGCATCTGCCGTGGGACACGGCATTAAAAATCTGGAGGTAGAACGTGAGCCAAGCTGAAACAGTTACACCTATGAAAAACACCCAAAAATTTACCGTTACCGATGTGCAGCAACTTTTGTTGCAGGCGCGGGCTTACATTGCCCTGGTGCTGGTCATTTCCGTCTTTTCCTTTTTATCGCAAGCCTTCCTGACGCCGGCCAACATTATTATTGTGGCCAGCCAGGTCGCCATCAACGCCATTCTGGGCATTGGAATGACCTTTGTCATCCTCACCGGCGGCATCGACCTGTCGGTGGGGTCGGTGGCGGGGCTGGTGGCGATGGTGGCCGGCGGGCTGATCAACGAGGGACTGGTGCTGCCGATGTTCGGCGTCATCGTCTATTTTCAGGTGTGGGCGGTCATTCTCATCTCGCTGGCGGTGGGCGCGCTGGTGGGCGCGGTGAACGGCGTCATCATCACCCGTTTTAACGTGACTCCCTTTATTGCCACGCTGGGGATGTTGTACGTGGCGCGCGGGCTGGCCCTGCTGCGCTCTAACGGCAACACCTACCCCAATCTGGTCGGCAAACCGGAATTTGGCAACGAAGGCTTCCCGGCGCTTGGTTCGGGTACCTTTCTGCCGTCGGATCTGGTGAACGGCTGGATGCACAGCATGGCGGACTCAATGCCCAAACTGCTGGTTGACTCGCTGACGTTTTTGGCGCTGCCCTACTCGGTGTGGATTATGATCGCCTTCACGCTGGTGGCGGCGGTGGTGTTGACCAAAACCCCGTTTGGCCGGCAGGTGTACGCCATCGGCGGCAACGAGCGCGCGGCCAAATTATCGGGCATCCGCGTAGGCCGGATCAAGGTGGTGGTTTACATGATTTCCGGCATGTGCGCGGCGATGGTTGGGCTGCTGATTGCCTCTAAGCTGGTTGCGGCCCACCCGGCTACCGGCGTATTTTTTGAGCTGAACGCCATTGCGGTGGTGGTGCTGGGCGGTACCTCGCTGATGGGCGGACGGGGCAATATTGGCGGTACCATCATTGGCGCGTTCATTATTGGCGCGCTGAGCGCGGGCATGGTGATGGTCGGCGTGTCATCGTTCTGGCAGCAGGTGATCAAAGGCAGCGTGATTGTGCTGGCCGTTATTGTAGACCAGATTCAGGCCCGCATGCAGGAGCGGGTGGCCTTGCAGCAGCAACAGCGGCTGGAACTGTCCACCCAGGAATAGAGAGAGGCTGGCCCAAAACCGGTTCATTGGGGTTTCAGGGAATTGACACAATATTGCGTATTGCGTGTTGCGTATTTTAACCAGTACGGAACACGCAATACGGTTAAATAAACCCAACTCCACCAACGAAAGGAGGTGAGGTCCCGCCGGATAAAACCCTTTTCCGTAGTAAACAGCAGGACCATTCATTCAAACATTTAGTACTATCAAGGAGGAAGATATGACCAGCCGAAGATGGCTAACTATTCTGTTGATTACAATGGCGTTAATCATTGCCGCATGTGGCGGCCAGCCGGCTCCTCAACCCGCTCCGGCAGAAGAGAAGCCCGCCGCCGAAGCGCCGCAGGAACAAGCCGCTCCCACCGAAGCGCCGGCCGAAGCCGAAGCCCCGGCCGAAGCGCCGGCGGCCAGCAATCTGATTGTAGTGATCACCCCGCCGCACGAAAACCCCTTCTTTGGGGCGATGGCCGA
>CAYOXS010000241.1:0-9382 GCA_964407935.1 uncultured Caldilineaceae bacterium | reverse complement strand
GGCCTGCTCAAGCTGGCCTCGCATCAGGCCGGCGTGCGGGCGGCCTATCGCGGCCAGGGGTTGGGCTACCAGCTCAAACTGGCCCAGCGCGAGGCGGCGCTGGCGCTCGGCCTGTCGCTCATCACGTGGACGTTTGACCCGCTGCAAAGCGCCAACGCCCGGCTCAACCTGCACAAATTGGGCGCGGTCTGCCGCACCTACTACCGCAACCTGTACGGCGATATGGCCGACCTGCTCAACGAGGGCCTGCCCAGCGACCGCTTTCGGGTGGACTGGTGGCTTGAGTCTGGCCACGTGGCCGCCCGGCTGGCCGGCGAGGACTCGCTCTCGGAGCCGGCGCTGCCGGCTGTGCCGCGCTTTTCGTCGCCGGCCAACCCCGCCGAGTTTCTGGAATCGTTGGCCGGCCCCGTCTGTCTGGTCGAAATTCCGGCCAGCCTGCCCCAGCTCAAAACCGATGACCCGGCCCTGGCTCGGCGCTGGCAGCTGGACACCCGGCAAGTTTTTGAAGCGCTCTTTGCCCGCGGCCACACCGCCATCGATTTGCTGCATTACGGCGGGCAAACATTCATCCTGCTTCAGCACAATTGGCAGCCGTTTTAGCCGCAGGCGAGCGAGGGAAGAATGAAAGCTGAAGGATGAAGGCTGACTCGTTCGCTCGCCATTCATAAATCGTAAATCGTAAATCCAAAATCGTAAATCGTCGGAGACTATTGGTGAAAATAGAACGCATCGAACTCCATCACATCTCGCAAAATCTGGTCAGCCCTTTTCGCACCAGCTTTGGCACCCAGGTAGCGCGCCCGTGTATTTTGGTGGCCGTCCACAGCCAGGGGCTAACCGGCTGGGCCGAGTGCGTGGCCAGCGACGACCCCGGCTACTCCTACGAAACCATCGAGACCGCCTGGCACATTCTGCGCGATTTTCTGGTGCCGGCCGTGCTGGGGCAAAACATCGCCGCGCCGCAGGATGTGCCGGCCAAATACGGCTGGGTGCGCGGCCATCCCATTGCCAAAGCCGCGCTGGAAAACGCCGTGTGGGATTTGCACGCCAAAGCGCAGGGCGTGCCGCTCAGCCAACTGCTCGGCGGCGTGCGTGGCCGCGTCGAGGTTGGCGTTAGCATTGGTATCCAGCCCAGCGTGGCCCGGCTGGTGGAAGTTGTCAATAATTTTGTGGCGCAGGGTTACCGCCGCATTAAAATGAAAATCGAACCCGGCTGGGAGCTGGAACCCATCGCCGCGGTGCGGGCGCAGCACCCCACCATCAAATTGATGGCCGATGCCAACTCGGCCTTTTCGCTGGCGGATGCCGACCTGTTCCGCCAGATGGACCAGTTCAACCTGCTGATGATTGAGCAGCCGCTGCACTACGACGACATTGCCGATCACGCCAAATTGCAGGCGCAGCTCACCACGCCCATCTGCCTTGATGAAAGCATTCACTCGCCGCTGCACGCCCGCTGGGCTATTGAAATTGGCGCGTGCAAAATCATCAACATGAAAGTGGCCCGCGTGGGCGGCTTCAGCAACGCCATCGAAATTCATAATATGTGCCAGGCGGCGGGTATCCCGCTGTGGTGCGGCGGCATGCTGGAAACCGGCGTGGGCCGCGCCGCCAACCTGCATCTGGCGGCCATGCCCAATTTTACCCTGCCCGGCGACATCTCCGCCACCGACCGTTACTACATTGAAGACATCGCCGAACCGCCGTTTGTGCTCAATACCGATGACTCAACCATCACCGTGCCATCCGGCCCCGGCATCGGCGTTGAAGTGGCGGCGGACCGGCTGGCCAAATATCGTATCCGGCAGCAGAGCTTTGCCTGAGTTTGCCGCGCTGCGTTCCGCTATTTTGGCCTGGTACGCCGCTCACCGGCGCAATCTGCCCTGGCGCGATGAAACCGACCCCTACCGGGTGTGGGTGTCTGAGGTGATGCTGCAACAAACGCAGGTGGTCACCGTGCTGCCCTACTACCCGCGCTTTCTGGCTCGATTCCCGACCGTGGCCGCGCTGGCCGCCGCGCCGCTGGCCGACGTGCTCAAACTGTGGGAGGGGTTGGGCTACTACGCTCGCGCCCGCAATATGCACCGCGCCGCCCAAAAAATTGTGGCCGAGTTGGGCGGCCAAATCCCCACTGATTATGCCGAACTGCGCTCGCTGCCCGGCTTTGGTGATTACACCGCCGGGGCGGTGGCCGCCATCGCCTTTGGCCAGTCCGTGCCTGCCGTCGATGGCAACGTGAAGCGGGTGCTGGCCCGGCTGTTTGCCATCCAAACCGATGTCACTCGCGGGGCCGGGGCGCGACAGGTGCGCACCATCGCCGCGGAGCTGGTTGATCCCACCCATCCCGGCGACTGGACACAGGCGCTGATGGAACTGGGCGCGACGGTCTGTTTGCCGAAAGCGCCGCGCTGCCCGGTTTGCCCGGTGGCGGCACAGTGCCAGGCCCGCCGGCAGGGCATCGAGCCGGAACTGCCGCTGAAACCGGCGCGCCGGGCGCTGCCCCATTTTGATGTGACTGCGGCGGTAATTCAACACGAGGGCAAAATTCTCATTGCCCAGCGCCCGCTGGAGGGCATGCTGGGCGGGCTGTGGGAATTCCCTGGCGGCAAAACCGAGCCGGGCGAATCGTTGCCGGATTGTTTGCGGCGGGAAATTGAAGAGGAGTTGGGGCTAAAAATAGAAGTGGGTGCGCCGGTTACCGTGGTAAAACACAGCTACACCCACTTTAAAATTACGCTGCACGCGTTTTATTGCGCGCTGGAGGCCGGCGCGCCGCGGGCCATCGGTGTGGCCGATTGGCGCTGGGTTTCATTGGCCGAGCTGGATGAATTTGCCTTTCCTCGTACCGACCAGCAAATTATTGCCGCCCTGCGCCGCGATGGGAATCGGCCCGAAAATTAGATGAGCAGTTGTTGCGGCTCGCGGTGTTTTGCCCCGGCGTGTTGTTTTTCCAGCAAGAAATCTT
Source organism: uncultured Caldilineaceae bacterium (assembly GCA_964407935.1). Lineage (GTDB taxonomy): Bacteria > Chloroflexota > Anaerolineae > 4572-78 > J111 > J095. The sequence continues at coordinate 6,417 of CAYOXS010000241.1, read as the reverse complement.
TGTGGGCTTCCAGCACATTTTTAACGGTTTGCAGCAGCAGCCGCGGGTCAAACGGTTTGCCCAGATAAACATCCACGTGGGCGTCGTCGCTTTCGGCGATGCGCAGCATGCGGCGCTGATCTACCGTGTTGGCCCGCGCCGACAGCACAATGGCCGGCACCTGCCGCAATTTGGGGTGACGCCGCAGCCGCTTGAGTAATTCCAAACCATCAAAACCGGGCAGAGCAATATCCAGTACCAGCAGGTCGGGGAGTTCGCGCAGGGCCAAATCCAGCCCCTCTTCCGGGCGGCGGGCGCGCAGCACCCGAAATCCCGCCGGTTCCAGAGACAGCCGGATCAGGTTTAAAATGTCCTGCTCGTCATCAACAACCAGGATTTTCAGTTCGTCGGGCCATAAATTTTCGGTCATGGGGCAACTCGCAAATAGTACTTATTAACCATGTCTCTTAAGAATCAGCAAAGATACGGCTAAAATATAAAAACTCAGGAGGAATTTTATGTTACTTGGCGCTCATGTTTCAACTGCCGGCGGGGTCGATAAATCTTTTGACCGCGCCATTGAACTGGACTGCACCGCTTTTCAGATTTTTACTAAATCTAACCGGCAGTGGAATGCCAAACCCCTGCCAGCAGATGAAGTGGCGCGCTACCACCAGCGGCAACAGGAAACCGGCATCGCGCCGGTGGTTTGCCACGCCAGCTACCTGCTCAATCTGGGCACCCCGGACGACGCCCTGTGGCACAAATCCATCGACGCACTGGTGCAGGAACTGGAGCGCTGTGAACTGCTCAAAATTCCGCAGCTGGTGCTGCATCCCGGTGCGCACGTAAAAAGCGGCGTCGAGGCCGGTTTGGCCCGGGTTGCCGCCGGGCTGGACATTGTCCACAACCGCCTGCCGGATGTGCAGGTGAAAGTCGCGTTAGAAATCACCGCCGGGCAGGGGACCACGCTCGGCTCCACATTTGAAGAAATCGCCGCCATTATTAATGCCTGCCAGCAAAACGAGCGGCTGGCGGTTTGCTTTGATACCTGCCACGCCCTGGCCGCCGGCTACGAATTCCGCACGCCGGAGAGCTATCAGGCCGTTATCAGCAAGTTTGAGCAGGTGATTGGTCTGGAGCGGCTCAAAGTTATTCACGTGAATGACTCGCAAAAGGATTTGGGTAGCCATGTTGACCGCCATGATCACATTGGCGATGGCTGCATTGGGTTAGAACCGTTTGGTTATTTCTTAAACGATTCCCGGCTGCGAGAGGTTCCATTTTTGCTGGAAACGCCGGTTGAGGATGATCCGGGCGACAATCAGCGCAATCTGGCCAAATTACGGAGCGTTCTGGCCTGATTTTGATTACGATTTTTAAAAATTCCTTTTAACAATCTTAAAAAACGCTTGCATAATTACATAAAGTATGTTATACTACTTGACATATTCCGAGGTGTCAACTTGACATAATTGGAATTTTACCTCTAAAAGACCGTGCTTTGCCCAAAAGTTCCAACAAAATCAGTACTTTAATTGCAACGAATAATTCATCTACTTAAACTGCGGCAAAACAGATGCAGTAGCAACGACGCTAAAATTGCCCTGGCAAGGAAGAGGGAGTCAAAAAAATGTTTGTCAGCCACACGCAAACTGATGGTAACGGGCAGCCAAACCACCTGGTCCGCTCCAAACGGGACAACGGCGGGTTAAGTAGTAAAGCATATCGCAATGGTTCCAAATCAGAAGCAGAAAAGGTTGACCTGTGGGGCTTTTCTGACCTGGACGACTCTCACGCTGCCGAAATGGATGGTGACGACGCAGCTCATGACACCGGCTGGTTTGAAGAAACCGAGACCGGCATGAGTGTGGAAGACTCGGTGGCGCTGTACCTCAAGGAAATTAGCCGAATCCCCCTTTTAACTGCAAAAGAAGAAGTGCGACTGGCCAAAGCCATCGAACAGGGCAAAGAATCGGCGGTGCAATTGACTCGCTCTGCGGTTGATATTGATCCCAACACCAAAGCAAAACTTAAAAAGAAAGTTCAATTGGGCCAAAATGCTCGCTGCAAGCTCATCGAAGCCAATTTTCGGCTGGTGGTCAGTATTGCCAAAAAATACGTGGGCCACGGCGTCTCTTTTATGGATTTGATTCAGGAAGGCAATATTGGCCTGATCAAAGCCGTGGAGAAATTTGAGTACCAGCGCGGCTTTAAATTCAGCACCTATGCCACGTGGTGGATTCGGCAGGCGGTGAGCCGGGCCTTATCAGACCAGGGCCGGACGATTCGGGTGCCGGTGCATATGGGCGAACGAATTACCCAGCTTTCGCGGGTGTCGCGCGAACTGGTGCAGCGGAACGGTCACCTGCCCACCGAAGAAGAAATCGCGGTTGAAATGGGCATCAGTATGCGCTTGCTGGAGCGCATCCGGCAGGCCGCGCAGTACCCGCTGTCGCTGGAAATGGAAGTGGGCGAAGAGCAGGACAGCACCCTGGGCGATTTTATCGAGGATAAAAGCAATCCCCACCCGGACGACACGGCGATTGAGCAACTGTTATCCGAACGAATGAGCGATGTACTGGCCTCGCTTTCTGCCCGCGAGCACCGGGTATTGCAGCTCCGGTTTGGGTTGCAGGATGGGCGCTCGTACACACTGGAAGAGGTGGGCAAAAAGTTTGGCGTCACCCGCGAGCGCATCCGGCAAATTGAAGCCAAAGCGCTGAGCAAATTGCGCCATCCCCGCCGCAGCCGCCGCCTGCGCGACTTTTTGGAGTGAGTATCACAGAAAGCCAAACGCCCCGCCGGTTAGTTGTCCGGCGGGGCGTTTTTGTTTGGTGGTCTCGCTTAAAGCGGAGTCCAAAACTACAGTTTTGGACTCCTGTCACAATTTTTAAGAAATGGATCGGGAATCTCCTGACTCCTGATTCCTAATTTGCGCCGTTACCGTTGTAGCGGCTAATGAGCGCGGCAACGTTGTGCCCGCCAAAGCCAAAGGCGTTGATCAGCGCCAGATTGGTGGGGTGCGGCCGAGCCTGATTCGGCACAAAGTCCAAATCGCACTCGGGGTCGGGGGTTTCGTAGTTGATGGTCGGCGGCAGCACGTTCTCTTCGATGGCTTTGATGGCGGCCAGCGCGCTGATTGTGCCGGCTGCGCCCAGCATATGCCCCACCATCGATTTGGTGGCCGTTACCGGAATCTGGTAAGCGCGTTCGCCAAAGGCGTTTTTCAGGCTGAGCACTTCGGCTTTGTCCCCCAGCGGGGTGCTGGTGGCGTGAGCAAACACGGCGTCCACATCATCGGCGGTTTTGCCGCTGGCGGCCAGCGCGCCGATGATGGCGTTGGTTGTGCCGCGGGCGTCGGGCCGGGGGGCAGTAACATGGTAGCCATCAGAGGTGAGCCGCCCGCCGAGCACTTCGGCGTAGATTTTTGCGCCCCGCGCTTTGGCGTGTTCTTCCCGTTCCAAAATCAGGGCCACCGCGCCCTCGCCAAACACAAAACCATCGCGGTTTTTATCAAACGGGCGGCTGGCTCCGGCGGGGTTGTCGTTGCGGGTAGAGAGCGCGCCCATCCGGTTGAACGAGGCAAAGATCACCGGCGAAATAGCGGCTTCGGAACCACCGGTGATAATCACGTCGGCTTCATCGCGGTTGAGCATATGATAGGCGTCAACAATGGCATGCAGGCCGCTGGCGCAGGCCAGCGCCGAGCTGTTGAGCGGCCCCATTGTGCCCAATTCAATCGACACAATCGACGAAACCGCGTTGAGCATGATGTTGGTGATCAAAAACGGCGAAACGCTGCGCGGGCCATCGACATCCAGTTTGTGGGTGGCATCTTCCATCCCGCTGACCCCGCCGCCGCCGCTGTTAAACACCACGCCCACCCGCGGAGCGTTATCCGGCGTAATCTGAAAGCCGGAGTCATCAAGCGCTTGCCGGGCGGTGGCCAGGGAAAATTGAATGCTGCGGTCCAGCCGCCGCGCCAGTTTGCGGTCCATCCAGACTTGCGGGTCAAAATCTTTTACTTCGCAGGCGATGCGGATGTCGTAGTCAGAGGCGTCAAACGCTTCAATGAGGCCCGCGCCAGACACGCCGCCTTTTAAATTGTCCCAAAAGGCCTGCACCGTGTTGCCAATTGGAGAAACAACGCCCAGGCCGGTAATTACTACTCGCGTCATGTAAATCCCTCTCAAAAAATTTGGTTAAATTTTACGGGTCTCAAAAAATCAGGCAAATCCAGATTATTTTTGACTTTTAAAGTCAGTGGTCAATCCCGCCCTTTTTTTGAGTTCCCACTGCTATTTGAACACTTTTGAACCGGGAAAGTTACGCCTGAGCCAGATTCTGCAACTCCTGTTCACCCAAAGTAGGGACGCCCAATGACTGCGCTTTGGACAATTTGCTGCCTGGGTTTTCGCCCAGAACCAGATAATTTGTTTTTTTGGAAACGCTGCCGGTCACTTTGCCGCCATGCTGCTCAATAAACGCCTGGGCCTGTTCGCGGCTCCAGGTGGGCAGCGTGCCGGTAATCACAAAGGTGAGGCCGGCCAGCGTTTGCGGCTGTTCCGGGCCGGCGCGGCGGACTTGCAGGGTGACGCCGGCCCGGCGGAATTTGTCGATGAGGGCCTGGTTGGCTGGCCCGCTAAACCAGGCCGCCAGCGATTCGGCGATGCGCGGCCCTACGCCCTCGATGGCTTGCAGCTCTTCCTGCGTGGCCCGGCTGAGCTGGTCGATGGCGGGAAAGTGGCCCACCACCAGCCCGGCCACCACGTTGCCCACGTAGCGGATGCCGAGCGCGGTTAAAAAGCGGTCAAACGGCTGCTGTTTGCTGGCTTCGATGGCGCTGAGCAGGTTGTCAACTTTCTTTTCGGCAAAACCTTCCAGTTTGAGCAGGTCATCGCGCTGCAAAAAGTAAATATCGGCAATGTCTTTGATAAAGCCTTCGGCCACCAGTTGCTCGCCAATTTTAATGCCAAAGCCCTCAATATCCATTGCCCCGCGCGAGACAAAATATTCCACCTGCCGCACCAATTGGGCCGGGCAGGCCGAATTTATGCAAAACAGGGCCACGTCATCGCCCAGGCGGCTGGTGGGTTGGCCGCACACCGGGCAGGCTGCCGGCGGCTGGGCCGGCTGCGAATCGGCCGGGCGCAAATCCAAAATCGGTTTGACCACCTGCGGAATGACGTCGCCAGCGCGTTTGATGACCACCGTGTCGCCTTCGCGGATGTCCTTTTTGGCCAGGTCATCGTAGTTGTGCAGGGTGGCGTTGCGCACAATCACGCCGCCAATATTTACCGGCTCCAGCTCGGCGTAGGGCGTAATCTGGCCGGTGCGGCCCACGTTGCCTTTAATGGCCAGCACTTTGGTCGTCGCCTCGCGGGCCGGAAATTTGTAGGCGATGGCCCAGCGCGGCGCGTTGCCCACCACGCCCAGCTCGCGCTGCAGGGCAAAGCTGTCGATTTTAACTACCGCCCCGTCGGCGTCGTAGGGCAGGTCGTTGCGCCGTTCCATCCATTTATGGATAAAATCGATGGCGGCGGCAAAGCTGCTGGTGTGCAAAATATCGGGATTGACGGGAAAGCCCAGCGCTTTGAGATAATCGAGCGCCTGCTGCTGGCTGCCAATCTCCGCGCCCTCAACGTAGCCGATGGCGTAGGCAAAGAAGGCCAGCGGCCGCTGGGCGGTGATGCGGCTATCAAGCTGGCGCAGCGAGCCGGCGGCAAAGTTGCGCGGGTTGGCGTAAACTTTTTCGCCCCGGTCAAGCTGCTGCTGATTAAAGCGGTTGAAATCGGCGATGGGCATGTAAACCTCACCGCGCACCTCGATGCGGGCCGGGGCGGGCGGGCCATCGCTGCGGGTGGGGATGCGCAGCGGGATGCTGTTGACGGTGCGCACGTTGGCGGTAACATTTTCGCCTTCAACGCCGTTGCCGCGGGTTGCGCCGCGCACCAGCAGGCCGTTTTCGTAGGTGAGGGCCATGGCCAGCCCATCGATTTTGGGTTCAACCACAAAGGCCAGCTCGTTTGCCGGCAGGTTGTCGGGCAGCAGCCGCTCGATGCGGGCCAGCCAGGCGCGCATATCGTCGTCGTCAAAGGCGTTGCCCAGGCTGGTCATAGGGATGGGATGCGTCACCTTTTCAAAAGCATCGAGCGGTTCGGCCCCAACGCGCCGGGTGGGCGAATCCGGGGTAATCAGCTCCGGGTATTCCTGCTCAAGCTGGCGGAGTTGCTGCACCAGCCGATCGTATTCGGCATCGCTGATGAGCGGGTCATCGAGGGTGTGGTAGCGATAGCTGTGATAGTTGATCTGTTCGCGCAACTCGGCCAGTTGCTGGTCAATGGTGGTCATTTTTGCTCCCCAAAAATTCTATGATCCTTTTTTTACCCTCATCCCCCCGGCCCCCTTCTCCCATTGGGAGAAGGGGGAGAAAAG